>NZ_CAJYES010000045.1 GCF_913773995.1 uncultured Pseudacidovorax sp. | reverse complement strand
GCTTCGACAGGCTCAGCGCGAACGGAGGAAGGGAGCTCAGCGCCGACTGTGGGAAGGAAGCTCAGCGCGAACGGCTCCAACTGGCACCGTCGCAGGCCGTGCCCGCCGGCTCGCACAGGGCCGGTTCAGGTGCACGCCGCTACGATGCCGTCGCGGCCTCCCGCCGTGCCGGCCCCGACAGGCGCTGGCACCGGGCGGCACCCGCTTCCCCGATCCTTCTGCTGCGACCTTCATGCTCCAACAAGCGCGCATCCACCGAATCCGCTCACTCCTCGGCACCCAGGGCGCCGTGAGCACCGACCGCCTGGTGCAGGAGCTGGGTGTTTCGCGTGAGACGGTGCGGCGCGACCTGCAGGCGCTGGAGGCCGAAGGCGCCCTGCGCCGTGTGCATGGCGGCGGCGTGGGTGTGGAAGAGGCCGGCCGCGAGGCGCCGCTGGCCGTGCGCGAGGCCACGCGCGCACGGGAGAAAAAGGCCATCGCCCGGGCCGCCGCGCGCCTGCTGCGGCCGGGCCAGACGCTGCTGGTCGATGCCGGCACCACGACGGCGCTGCTGGCGCAGGAGATGGCCGGCCTGAGCGGCCTGACCATCGTGACCAATGGGCTGGAAGTGGCGCGGCACCTCACCCGCGACGAGAAGAGCCGCCGCGCCAACGAGGTGATCCTGCTCGGCGGCCAGCTGTTGACCGAGGTGCCCGCCACCTGCGGGGCGCAGACGGTGGCGGAGATCCAGCGTTACCGTGCCGACGTGGCGTTGCTCTCGCCCGTGGGCATCTGCGCCGAGCATGGCGCCAGCAGCTTCGAGCGGCCCGAAGCCGAGGTGGCGCGCGCCATGGTGGCCGCCGCGCGCCGCTGCATCGCGCTGGCCGACCACAGCAAGATCGGCCAGCGCAGCCGCATCGCCTATGCGCCCATCGGCAGCGTGCACACGCTGATCACCGATGCGCGTGCGCGACAGCGCGCAGGCATGGCCGCGCTGATGGCGTCGAGCTGCGAGGTGGTGTTCGCCTGAACCCGGCAAGAGCTACTGGCGCCAAGGTCCGCTTCCACGGCGCTTCAGGCGAGACGTCCGAATTCAGGCCGCCCGCGGCTGACGGCGCCAGCCGCCTTCCAGCAAGGAAAACATGGCCATGCCTGCCACCATGGCCACCACGAAGAGCCAGGCTTCGCGGTAGCCCGCGGCGGCGCTCACCAGCGCTGGCCCGGGACAGAAGCCCGCCAGACCCCAGCCGGCGCCGAAGACCAGGCTGCCCAGCACCAGCCGGCGGTCGATGTGCGTGGCCTTGGGCAGTTGCATGGCCGCGCCCAGCAGGCCATGGCTGCGTCGGCGCGCCAGGGCGAAGGCGGGCGCCGCCACGGCGATGGCGCCGCCCATCACGAAGGCGAGCGACGGGTCCCAGCTGCCGGCCAGGTCCAGGAAGCCCAGCACCTTGGCCGGGTCGGCCATGCCGGAGAGCAGCAGGCCCAGGCCGAAGACGAGGCCGGCGAGAAAGGCGGTCAATGCAGGCATGGCGGGTTCATCCGATCAGGTGGCGAAGCAGGAAGACCGTGGCGAAGCCGGCGGCCATGAACGCAAGCGTGGCGGCCAGGGAGCGCACCGAGCCGCGCGAGAGCCCGCACACGCCATGGCCGCTGGTGCAGCCGCTCGCGTAGCGCGTGCCAATGCCCACCAGCAGGCCTGCCACGATCAGCAGGCTGGGGCTGGCCGCGATGTGCGCGGCCGGCAGGGCGCCCCCGATCTGCCACACCATCGGCGCGGCCAGCAGCCCGATCAGGAAGGCCAGCCGCCAGGGGCGTTCGCCCGCGGGGCTGCGGCCGACCAGCGTGCCCAGGATGCCGCTGATGCCGGCGATGCGGCCATTGGCCAGCACCAGCAGCGCGGCGGAGAGGCCGATGAGGGCGCCGCCGGCGAGCGAGCGCCAGGGTGTGAAGTGGAGCCAGTCGAGGGTCATGGGAAGGTTCCTGGATGAGAAGGGAAAAGGGGTCTCACTGCGGCGCACAGAAGCTGGCATGCAGTGCCTGCATCAGCCGCAGCACCTCGGTGCTGGCCAGTGCGTAGTAGATGAACTTGCCCTCGCGCCGCGTCTGCACCAGGCCCTCCTCGCGCAGCACGCCCAGCTGCTGCGACAGGCTGGGCTGCACGATGCCGGTAGCGGCTTGCAGCTCGCCGACGTTCCGCTCGCCTTCGGCCAGCATGCACAGCAGCAGCAGGCGGTCTTCGTTGGCCATGGCCTTGAGCAGGGCACAGGCGCGGCCGGCGGAGGCACGCAACTGGGCCAGCGCCTCGGGGCCGGGGGTGGCGTCGTGATGCAGGTCGATGGAAGAAGGCGTGATGGCGGTGGGCATGTCCGACAGTTTATTGAAAAACAAAATATCTTTCAATAAACTGTTGTCCAGTCCTTTCCGCACCCCCTGATTTCCAGGAGCCACCGATGACCGACCAACCTGTTGCCGCCCGCGTCCAGCCCTTCTTCGACCCGGCCACCTTCACCATCAGCTACGTGCTCTTCGAGCGCGAGGGCGGGGCCTGTGCCATCGTCGATTCGGTGCTGGACTACGACCCCAAGTCCGGCCGCACCGCCACGCACTCGGCCGATCGCCTCATCGACTTCGTGCGTACGCACGGCCTCACGGTGCAGTGGCTGCTGGAGACGCATGCGCATGCCGACCACCTCTCGGCCGCGCCCTATCTGCAGAGGGCGCTGGGCGGCACCATCGCCATCGGCTCGGCCATCCGCACGGTGCAGGGCGTGTTCAAGAAGGTGTTCAACCTGGAGCCGGGCTTCGCGCTCGATGGATCGCAGTTCGGCCATCTGTTCGAGCCCGACGAGCTCTTCCACGTCGGTGCGTTGCGGCTGCGCGCCATGCACGTGCCCGGCCACACGCCGGCCGACATGGCCTATGTGCTGGAAGACGAAGGCGGCACCGCGCAGTTGGCCTTCGTGGGCGACACGCTCTTCATGCCCGACGTGGGCAGCGCGCGCTGCGACTTTCCCGGCGGCGATGCGCACCAGCTCTACCGCTCGGTGGAGCGCCTGCTGGCGCTGCCGCCGGCTACGCGGCTTTTCATGTGCCACGACTACCCGCCCGAGGGCCGAGCGCCGGCCTGGGAGACCACGGTGGCCGAGCAGCGACGCGCCAACATCCACCTGCACGACGGCGTGGACGAGGCCGGCTTCGTCACGATGCGCCAGGCCCGCGATGCGACCCTGGCCATGCCGGTGCTGATCCTGCCGGCCATCCAGGTCAACATCCGCGCCGGGGCGATGCCGCCGGCCGAGGCCAACGGCGTGCGCTACCTCAAGATTCCGGTGGACGTGCTGTAGCCGCCGGATGGTCGCGGCCTTCGGCCGTGTCGTCCGCCGAGGCCGGCCTGCCGCGCCGGAACAGCCGCTTGAGCCACTGCTCCAAGTCGTCCACGTAGGTGAAGGTGGCCGGGATCACCAGCAGGCTCAGGATGGTGGAGGTGACCAGCCCGCCGATCACCGCCACCGCCATCGGCGAGCGGAAGCTCATGTCCGCCTCGCCCCAGGCCAGCGCGATGGGCATCATGCCGGCACCCATGGCGAGCGTGGTCATGATGATCGGCCGCGCCCGCTTGTGGCAGGCGTCGAGCAGCGCGTCCCAGCGGCTCATGGGTGCGACGGCCGGCCGGCCGTCGCTGCCGTCGTGCCCGCGCCGGGCCACGATGGCGTACTCCACCAGCAGGATCGAGTTCTTGGTGGCGATGCCCATCAGCATCACCAGCCCGATCAGCGAGGGCATCGAGAAGCTCTTGCCCGCCAGCAGCAGCGCCACGAAGGCGCCGCCGAGCGACAGCGGCAGGGCCGCCAGGATGGTGGCCGGCTGCAGAAAGTCCTTGAACAGCAGCACCAGCACGATGTAGATGCACAGCACGCCGGTCAGCATGGCCAGGCCGAAGCTGCTGAACAGCTCGCCCATCATCTCGGCGTCGCCGACGTCGATGGTGCGCACGCTGGGCGGCAGGCCCTGGATGGCGGGCAGCGCGCGGATGGCCTCGGCCACTTCGCCCAGGCCGCGTTCGCCCAGTTCGATCTCGAAGTTGACGTTGCGCGCGCGGTCGTAGCGGCTGATGACCGCCGGGCCGCCCGCGGGCTCCAGCGTGGCGACTTCGCCCAGCCGCACCGGGCCACGCGTGCCGGGGACGGTCAGGCGCTCCAGCGTCGACAGGTTCTCGCGCGCGCTGTCGTCCAGCCGCACCACGATCGGCACCTGTCGCTGCGCCAGGTTGAGCTTGGGCAGGTACTGCTCGTAGTCGCCCACCGTGGCCACGCGCAGCGTCTCGGCGATGTCGCTGCTGGTCACGCCCAGGTCGGCGGCGCGGGCGAAGTCGGGCCGCACCGCGATCTCGGGCCGCACCAGGCTCGCGTTGGAGCTGACATTGCCCACGCCGGGGATGGTGCGCAGGTCGCGCTCTACATCGCGCGAGGCGGTGGCCAGGGCCTGCGGGTCCTCGCTGGAGAGCGCCAGGATGTACTTGTCGTTGGAGCCGCCCAGGCCCACCTTGACGCGCACGCCCGGCACCTCGGCCATCACCTGCCGCAACTCGCGCTCGATCACCTGCTTGACCGGCCGCTCGCCGCGCGGCGCGAGGCGCAGCGTCAGGGTGGCCTTGCGCGGATCGCTGCCTGCGCCGCCGGACATCGGGTCGGCGCCCGCCGCTCCGCCGCCGATGGCCACGTAGATGCTTTCGATGTGACCGACCTTGCGGATGCGCTCGCTGGCGGCCTCGACCGCGCGGCGCGTGTCGGCCAGCTTGCTGCCGGGCGGCAACTCCAGCGTCACCTGGGTCTGCACGTTGTTGTCCGGCGGGATGAAGCCCGAGGGCAGCAGCGGAATCAGCGCCAGCGAGCCCACGAAGAACACCAGCGCGCCCAGCAGCGTCAGCCCGCGGTGGCGCAGGCACCAGGCTGAGGCGCGCATGTAGCTGCGCATCCAGGCGGGCTCCTTGTCGTGGCCCACCAGCGGCTTGAGGATGTAGGCCGCCATCATGGGCGTGAGCAGCCGCGCCACCACCAGCGAGGCGAACACCGCCAGCGCTGCCGTCCAGCCGAACTGCTTGAAGAAGCGGCCCGGAATGCCGCTCATGAAGGCCGTGGGCAGGAACACCGCGATCAGCGTGAAGGTGGTGGCGATCACCGCCAGGCCGATCTCGTCGGCCGCCTCCATGGCCGCCTGGTAGGGCGACTTGCCCATGCGCAGGTGGCGCACGATGTTCTCGACCTCCACGATGGCATCGTCCACCAATATGCCCACCACCAGCGACAGCGCCAGCAGCGTGATGATGTTGATCGAGAAGCCCAGCAGGTACATGCCGATGAAGGCCGGGATGACCGACAGCGGCAGCGCCACGGCCGAGACGATGGTCGCCCGCCAGTCGCGCAAAAAGAGCCACACCACCACCACCGCCAGCAGCGCGCCTTCGTAGAGCAGGCGCATGGAGCTGTCGTACTCGCCGCGGGCGATGTCCACGAAGTCGAAGGTGCGCTGCAGCGTCAGGTGCGGGTAGTCGGCCTTGAGCTTGTCCAGCGCCTTCTCCACGCCGTCGCCTACCTCCACCTCGCTGGCGCCGCGGCTGCGCGAGATCTCGAAGCCGATCACCGGCTTGCCGTCCAGCAGGGCCAGGGCGCGCGGCTCGGCCACGGTGTCGGTGACGGTGGCCACCTCGTCCACGCGCGCATGGCGGCCATTGCCCAGCGGGATCTGCATGGCCGCCACTTCGGCGGCCGTCTTGGCGGTGGCCAGGGTGCGCAGCGGCTGCTCGGCGCCGCCCAGCTCGGCCCGGCCGCCGGCGCTTTCCATCTGCACCTGGCGCAGTGTGCGGGAGACCGTGGCTGCGGTGATGCCCAGCGACTGCATGCGCGCCGGATCGAGCGCGACGCGCACCTCGCGCGTGACGCCGCCCACGCGGGTGATGGCACCCACGCCGGGCACGGCCAGCATGCGCCGCGACAGCGTGTCGTCGACGAACCACGACAGCTGCTCGTCGTCCCAGTTGTCCGAGGCGATGGTATAGGCCTGCACCGGCTGCGAAGACAGCTCCAGCTTGGCCACGATGGGGTCGCGCAGATCGGCCGGCAGGTCGGCGCGCACACGGCTCACGGCCGAGCGCAGGTCGTCCACCGCTTCCTGCACCGGCTTCTCCAGCTCGAACTCGGTGGCGATGGTGGCCTGCCCATCGACCAGCGTGGAGGTGATGTGCTTGACGCCCTGGATGGTGGCGATCGAGTTCTCGATCTTGCGCGCCACGTCGCTTTCGAGCTGCCCCGGCGCGGCGCCGGGCAGGGCGGCGGTGACGACCACCACCGGCAGGTCCATGTCCGGGAAGTTCTGCACCTTCATGGACTTGAAGGACAGCAGCCCTGCCAGCGTCAGCAGGACGAAGAGCATCGCTGCCGGAATGGGGTTGCGGATCGACCAGGCGGAAAGGTTCATGCGCTTGGCTCCTGCGTCACTGCTTGGGCGCTGGCGCGGCTGCTGCCGGCGCGGGCTGGCCCTGCACCTGCACCACGTCGCCGTCGTTGAGGAAGGCGGCGCCGCGCTCGACCAGCTTCATCTCCGGCTTCACGCCTTCGGCGATGGCGATGCGGTCACCCGCGCGCTGGCCGGTCGTCACGCGGCGCATGGCCACCTTGCCGTCGGGGCCCACCTCGAACACGCTGGCGAAGCCGTCGCGCACCACGACGGCCGACTGCGGCACGGTGAGCTGCTCGATGCGGCCGAGCATGAACTCGCCGCGCGCATACATGCCGGCGCGTACATCGCCGTTGGCGGGCAGGTCCACATAGACCAGCGCATTGCGCGTCTGCGGATCGACCGTGGGCGCCAGGGCGCGCACCGTGCCCTCGACGGTGACGCCGCTGGCGGCCGTCACGCGGGCCTTCTGGCCCACGCGCACCTTGGGCAGCTCGTTGGAGGCCACCTCGGCCCGCCATTCGAGCCGGCCGCGGCGCACAAGGCGGAACAGCTCGGCGCCAGAGCCCACCACTGCGCCCACGGTGGCCGTGCGCGAGGAGATGACGCCGTCGTCCGGTGCCAGCACCTGCGTGTTGCGCTGGCGCACCTGCTGCGCCTGCAGCGCCGCGCGGGCAGCCTCGACGCGGGCCTTGGCGGTCTGGCCGGTGGTGAGGTACTGGTTGATCTGCGCCTGGCTCAGCGCGCCGGTGGCCGACAGCGTGCGGGCACGTTCGGCATTGGCGGCGGCATCGGCCGCGGCGGCCTCGGCCTCGGCCAGGCTGGCGCGAGCCTGGGCCACCTCGGCCTGCACCGTGTCGCCCGAGAAGGTGGCCAGCACCTGGCCCTTCTTCACCACGTCGCCCACGTTCACCCGCACGTCGGCCAGGCGCAGGCCGGCCGATTCGGAGCCGATGATGGCTTCCTGCCACGCGGCGATGTTGCCGTTGGCCGGAAGGCCGGCCACCAGGTCGGCAGGCTGCGGTTGCACCACGGTGACGGTGAGGGCAGGGCGGGCGGTGGCGGCGGGCTTGTCGGTCTTCTTGGCCGCCTCGCCCTCTGCGGGCTTGCCGCGCAGCAGGAAGAAGGCGGCCACGGCCAGGACGGCCACGACGAGGATGACGAGGAAGAGCGGGCGTCGGGAGCGTTGCATGGTGATCTTTCCGGGCGCGGGGCGGGATTCAGGGGCGCGGCGTGGCGGTGGCGCCGGTCGTGGTCGGGATTGCCGTCGTAGCGGCCTTGGCGTCTGGGGCGGCGCGGTCGGCGTTCGACTCGCCGGCAGCGGTGGCCGAGGCGGTGGCTGCGGTGTCGGCATCGGGCCGTTGCCAGCCGCCACCCACCGCGCGGTAGAGCGCGACCCAGGCTTCGTTGCTCTCGCGCTGCAGCGAGACGCGCGCGGTCTGCGCAGCGAACAGGGTGCGGCGGGCGTCCTCCAGCTCGAACAGGCTGGCCAGACCCGTCTGGTAGCGCGCCTGCGCAGCGTCGAGGTTGGCCTGATAGCCGCGCACGGCGGTGTCCGCATCGGCGGCGCGCTGGCGGGTGCTGTCGAGGTTGGTCAGCGCCTCTTCCACCTCGCGCACGGCCTGCCGCACGCTGGCGCGGTACTGCACCACGGCCTCGTCGTAGCGGGCGCGGGCGGACTCGGCATTGGCGGCCGACACGCCGCCGTCGAACAGCGGCACCGACAGCGCCACCGGGCCCACGCTCCAGGTGTCGACCGAGGCGCGGAAGCCCTGCGTGCGCAACTGCAGCCGGCCCACGCTGCCGCTGAGCGTCAGGCGCGGATAGCGCTGCGCCTGGGCCGCGCCGGCATCGGCACTGGCGGCGGCCACGGCGCGTTCGGCTGCGAAGAGGTCGGGGCGCTGCAAAAGGGTCTGGGCCGGTACGGCGTCCACGGCCGGCGGTGCGGGCAGAGCGGCGGTGGTGGACTGGGCATCGAGCCGGCGGTCGAGGTCCTCCGCCGGCAGACCCGTCAGCGCGACCAGCCCGTGGCGCAGCACGCGGCATTGGGCGCGCTGCTGCGTGAGCCGGGCCGAGGCATCGGCCGCGCTGGCGCGCGCCAGGGCCGCATCGGCCGGCGCGGTGAAGCCGGCGTCTGCGGACAGGCCGGTCAGCCGGGCGGTCTCGGTGCGCGAGCGCGTGTCGGCCTCGGTCACGGCCAACTGGCGGGCGCAGGCCCGTTCGGCGAAGTAGGCATTGGCCGTCTCGGCCGCCACGGCGATGCGGGCATCGTGCCAGCGGGCCTCGCCGGCATCCAGGCGGGCGATGGCCGCGTCGCGGCTGGCGCGCAGGCCGCCGAAGAGGTCGATCTCCCAGCTGGGCTGCAGCGTGGCCTGCAGGACGGTCGCCGGCGGCACGCTGGTGCTGCCGGTCCCGGTGGTCGTGGTGCTGCCCGTGCTGGTGCCGCTGAGCGGCGAGGCGCTGCGGGTGGCCGACAGGTTGCCGTCCAGCCGCGGCGCCAGGGCCGCGCCGGCCTGGGTGCGGGCGCCGCGGGCCTCGGTGACGCGTGCGGCGGCGCTGGCGACGTTGGGGCTGGCCGCCTGGGCGGCCTCGATCAGGTCGGCCAGCAGCGGGTCGCCGGCCTGGCGCCACCACTGCGTGAGGTCCGCCGTGGAGCCGTGGTGCGGCAGGGCGTCGGCGGGCACCGGGCTGCGCCACTGGGCGGGGGCAGGCGCCTGCACGGCGGCCGGTGGGCGGGTCACGCCGCAGGCGGCGAGGGCCAGCGCGAGCGGCAGCGCGGCCAGCAGACGGCCGGGCACTGGACGACGCGGTGCGGTGGTCGGTGTCATGCAGATGGTTCCTTGGAGGCGTCGGCTGAGCGGCGGCTGCGTTCGTCCGCCACCATGGCCAGGGCCAGGCCAGCCAGTCGTTCGGCCCACTGGTCCACGGCGCGGGTGGTGCGCAGCAGGCCGGGGCGGATCGCGTCGATGAAGTCGCGCGTCACATAGGGTTGCATGGCCAGGCCGGTGATGGCGAAGGCCAGGCGGTGGATGTCGTCGTCCACCCGGGCGTCCAGGTGGCGGGCCAGCAGCCGCACCATGGCCTGGTGCGGAGCCTTGATGTCGCGCTCGACCTCGGTGGCCCACTGGCTGCTGGGCTCCAGCATCTCGCGCAGGTGCAGGCGCATGCACTGGCGCACGAGTTCGCCGAGCTTGAGCGGCTCCAGGTAGGCGCGCATGAACACTGTCAGCGCTTCGTCGAGTGCGAGGCCGGGCGCGGACCACAGGGCGGTGGTCTCCTCTGCAGTGCCGCCCATCGGCTCGGTGAAGCAGGCGGCATAGAGCCCGGCCTTGTCGCCGAAGTAGTAGCTGATGGCGCCGATGTTCATGTCGGCGGCGGCGGCAATGGCGCGGGTGGAGGTCTTGGCGAAGCCCTGGTCGGCGAACAGGGCGAGGGCGGCCAGCAGCAGGCGCTGGCGGGCCTCGGCCCCGTCGCCCCGGGCCGGCTTGGGCAGGGCGGTGGTCATGCGCGGCGGATTAAAGCATGGAAATCAAACGAATGATTAAAGTCGGGGCGGCGATCGCGCCTTTGTCCGACGCCGCGCTAGGATCGTGCGCATGCAAGACATCCTCTGCCCCCACTGCGGCAAAGCCTTCAAGATCGACGAGTCCGGCTATGCGGACATCCTCAAGCAGGTGCGCGACAGCGACTTCGACCGTCAGCTGCACGAGCGTCTGGAACTGGCGGAGCAGGACAAGCGCAGCGCGGTCGAACTGGCGCGGGCCCAGCTCGCCAGCGAGCTGGAGCGGAAAGCCTCGGCAAGAGAGGCCGAGATCCTCGAACTCAAGGCCCGGCTCGAAGCGGGCGAGGTCGCGCGCCGGCTGGCGGTGAACGAGGCGCTGGGCGGCATCGAGCGCGAGCGCGACCAGCTCGCCCACGAGCTGGCGCAGGCCCGGCAGGAGCGCGAGTCCGCGGCCCACCTGGCCGAGGCGCGGCTGGCGAGCGAGGTGCAGAAGGCGGCGGCCGCGAAGGACGCCGAGATCCAGGCGCTCAAGGCGCGCCTGGATGCCGGCGGCATGGCCCAGCAGCTGGCCGTCACGCAGGCCGTCGGCGCGGTCGAGAAGGAGCGCGATGCCCTGCGCAACAACCTGGAGCGTGTGGCGCTCGAGAAGCAGGTGGCCGAGCAGATGCTCAAGGACAAGTACGAGACGCAGATCCGCGACCGCGACGATGCCATCGAGCGCCTGCGCGACATGAAGGCGCGCCTGTCGACCAAGATGGTCGGCGAGACGCTGGAGCAGCACTGCGAGACCGAGTTCAACCGCATCCGCGCCACGGCCTTTCCGCGCGCCTATTTCGAGAAGGACAACGACGCGCGCAGCGGCAGCAAGGGCGACTACATCTTCCGCGACCATGACGATGACGGCACCGAGATCGTCTCCATCATGTTCGAGATGAAGAACGAAAGCGACGCCACCGCCACCCGCAAGAAGAACGAGGACTTCTTCCGCGAGCTGGACAAGGACCGCACCGAGAAGGGCTGCGAATACGCGGTGCTGGTGTCGCTGCTGGAGCCCGAGAGCGAGCTCTACAACACCGGCATCGTGGACGTGTTCCATCGATACCCGAAGATGTACGTGGTGCGGCCGCAGTTCTTCCTTCCCATGGTGACGCTGCTGCGCAATGCGGCCACCAAGGCGCTGGCCTACAAGTCGGAGCTGGCCCTGGTCAAGGCGCAGAACCTGGATATCACCCGCTTCGAGACCCAGCTGGACGACTTCAAGACCGCTTTCGGCCGCAACTGGCGGCTGGCCTCCGACGGCTTCGAGGAGGCCGTCAAGCGCATCGACGAGGCGATCAAGGACCTGGAGAAGACCAAGGACGCGCTCTACAAGTCGGCCAACAACCTGCGCCTGGCCAACGACAAGGCCGAGGACCTGACGATCAAGAAGCTCACGCGCGGCAACCCGACCATGACCGCCAAGTTCGCCGAGCTGAAGGACGCGGGCAGCGACGAGGCTTGATGGCATTGGCCCCGCCGCTACGATCGCGCGCCATGTCTGCCGCTCCCTCCGACCCCACGCTGCCGCAGGATGCCCAGGGCATCCTCGCGCTGGCGGCGCGCTCGATGTTCCAGCTGTTCTCCAGCATCAGCCAGGGCATGTTCCTGATCGACCGCAGTGGCCGCATCGTGTGGGTCAACGAGGGCTACCGCCGCTTCCTGCCGGCGCTGGGCTTCGATGGCGTGGACCAGTTCGTGGGCCACATGGTGGAGGAGGTGATCCCCAACACCCAGATGCGCCGCGTGCTGGAGACCGGCGAGCCGGTGCTGGTGGACCTGCTGACCAACAAGGCCGGCACCTTCGTCGTGAGCCGACTGCCGCTGCGCGAGGAGCACGACGACGGCACGGGGCCGGTGATCGGCGCCATCGGCATCGTGCTCTTCGACCATCCGCAGACCACGCTGCAGCCGCTGGTGGCCAAGTTCGCCCTTCTGCAGCGCGACCTGGACGAGGCCCGGCGCGAGCTGGCCAGCCAGGCCAGCCGGGCGGCGCGCAACGGCCTGGAAGGCGGGCTGCCGCGCCAGGCCAAGTACAGCTTCGCCAGTTTCATCGGCAGCAGCCCGGCGGCGGTGGAGGTCAAGCGCCATGCGCGGCGCGCGGCCCAGTCCACCAGCCCGGTGCTGCTGCTGGGCGAGACGGGCACGGGCAAGGAACTGTTGGCCCATGCGATCCATGGCGCCTCGGCACGGGCGGCCGGGCCCTTCGTCAGCGTCAACATCGCGGCCGTGCCCGACACGCTGCTGGAGGCCGAGTTCTTCGGCTTCGCGCCCGGCGCCTTCACCGGTGCGGACCGGCGCGGGCGCGAGGGCAAGTTCAAGTTCGCCGACGGCGGCACGCTGTTCCTGGACGAGATCGGCGACATGCCGCTCACGCTGCAGGCCAAGCTGCTGCGCGCGCTGCAGGAAGGGGAGATTGAGCCCCTGGGCTCCAACAAGCTGGTGGCCTTCGATGCGCGGGTGATCGCCGCCACCTCGCGCGACCTGCCGGCGCTGGTGGCGCAGGGGCGCTTTCGCGAGGACCTGTACTACCGCCTCAACGTGCTGCCCATCCGCGTGCCGCCGCTGCGTGCGCGTCGCAGCGACATCCCGGCGCTGGTGGAGGCCCTGGGCGACGAGGTGGCCCAGCGCACCGGCGATGCGCCGCCCGAGCTGTTGCCCGATGCGCTGGCCCTGCTGGCGGGCCAGCACTGGCGCGGCAACATTCGCGAACTGCGCAACGTGCTGGAGCAGGTCACGATGCGAAGCGACTCGCAGCGCATCGACGCGGCGCAGCTCGAACGCATCCTCCGCGAAGCCGGACTGGAGCAGGTCGAGCTACCGGCCACCCTGCAGACCAGCCAGGACGCCGGCGAGCAGGCGGCGCTGTTGCGCCCCTTGTCGCAGCAGGTGGCCGAGCTCGAGCGCAAGGCGATCGCCGCGGCACTGGCTTCCACGGGTGGCAACAAGCTGGCGACGGCGCGGCTGCTGGGCATCTCTCGTGCGACGCTGTACGAACGGATGGCGAACCCGTGAGCGTCAAGGCACTGCGCGCCACCTTCGGGCCCAACTGCCATTGGTGCGGCCTGCCGATGGATTTCGACGAGCCCACGGGTCGGCCGGAGTCGGCCACCATCGAGCATCTGGTCGACTCGACCTTCGGCGGTGTCCGCTCCTCGAAGCACCGGCGGCTTGCGCATGCGGCCTGCAACCATGCACGCAACCAGTTCCGCCAGCGGGCCGAGCGTCAGTTCGAGCAGTGGATCGCCGAGCGCAAGACCTCAGGGAAAGCCCTGCCTGAAAGCTGAACATTCGACTGAAATTCAGGCAGGCCAGATGTTCGTAAATCAGGCAGTCCGACGCTCGGTCGAATAAAGAAGCTATTGATTTCAATGGCTTGGCAAGTGGCACGAACTGTGCAACGTTCAGTCACCTTTTTCAGGAGACAACGAATGAACCGTCGCCACCTCGTCGCCCTGGCCGCGCTCGCCGCCTCTGTCGCGGTCCCCGCTTCGGCCTGGGCCCAGTCCAACGAAATCCGCATCGCCCACGTCTACAGCAAGACCGGCCCGCTGGAGGCCTACGGCAAGCAGACCCAGACCGGCCTGATGATGGGCCTGGACTACGCCACCGGCGGCACCATGACCGTCAATGGCAAGAAGATCGTCGTGATCGAAAAGGACGACCAGGGCAAGCCCGACCTGGGCAAGTCGCTGCTGGCCGCCGCCTATTCCGACGACAAGGCGGCGCTGGCCGTCGGTCCCACGTCGTCGGGCGTGGCACTGGCCATGCTGCCGGTGGCCGAGGAATACAAGAAGCTGCTGATCGTCGAGCCCGCGGTGGCCGACTCGATCACCGGCGACAAGTGGAACAAGTACATCTTCCGCACCGGCCGCAATTCGAGCCAGGACGCGATCAGCAACGCCGTGGCGCTGGACAAGCCCGGCACCACCATCGCCACGCTGGCCCAGGACTACGCCTTCGGTCGCGACGGCGTGAAGGCTTTCAAGGACGCGGTGAAGAGGGCCAAGATCGTCCATGAGGAATACCTGCC
>NZ_CAJYES010000044.1 GCF_913773995.1 uncultured Pseudacidovorax sp. | reverse complement strand
GGAGTTTCTCCAGATCTTTCCGGCCGCCCGGTATAGCCTGGCCGCGGTCCAGCCCATGGCGGTGCCGCCCATGGTGCTGGCGGGCGAGGCTGACCTGGGCCTGTGCTTCCTGCACCGGCTGCCGGCGGGCGTCGACGTGGTCGCCCGGGCCCGGCTCCCGCTGGGCGTGGTGATGCCGCCCGGCCATCCCATGGCCGCCCTGGCCGAGGTGCCGCTGGCCGAATGCGCCCGCTATCCCTTCCTGCGCTCGGGCACGCAGCCGGTCATCGACGCGGCGCTGTCGCCGGAGTTCGCCGCCTTCTGGGAGGCGATGACGCCCGCGGCCACCTGCAACTCGACCCCGCTGCTCAAGCGGCTGATCCGCTCTGGGCGCGGTGTCTCCTGCTTTTCGAAGATCGCCTTCGTGCAGGAGCTGGCACGGGGCGAGCTGGTGTGGCGGCCCTTCGCGCTGCGGACGGTGAATGCCCTGCAGGTGGGCGTGCTGCTGCCCTCGCAGCGCAGCGTACCGGGTGTGTGCCGCGACTTCGCCGAGCGCATGGCGCGGCGGCTGGCGCAGCTGGAGCGCGCCGCGAGCGCGCTGTAGCCGAGAGCAGGCCGCCTTCCTACGTTCGCTGCCGTCCCCCGCCGATGCCCGATGCCGACGGCAGCCCGCTTCCGCAGCGGCTGTCGGCCGTCAGCATCACACCATCCACTGCCCGCACACCGATGCCCAAAAAGACCGCCGACCGCGACGCTCCCTCGTCCACCCGCAGCCGCCCGCATCACCCCCCCAGCGTGGTCGGCGCCCACCACGGCATGCTGGACCTGGCCTCGGTGCGCATCGCGGGCTACAACCTGGAGGTCAAGGACGACGAGGGCTTCATCGGCGACCGCGCCAGTCAGGGCGCCTTCCGCGACCTGCTCGACGACTGGCGCCGCCGCTGCCGCGAGCGCGGCGAGGCGGATCCCTTCGGCAAGCTGCCCTCGCGCAAACTGAGCAAGAAGCGCATCGACAAGGCCCTGGCCGATTCGCCCAACGTGGGCGCGGACTTGGTCAATGGCGCGGTCGAGGAATTCGCCATCGGCCTCACGCAGGTGATCCAGCGCTTCATGCGGCAGAAGTCGTGGAAGGGCGTGCAGCGCATCGTGGTGGGTGGCGGATTTCCCGAAAGCGACGCCGGCGAGCGCGCGATCCTGGAGGCCGCGGCGTTGTGCCATGTGCAGGAGCTGCCGGTGCAACTGGCCCGCCTGCGCCACGAAGTGGACGACGGCGGCCTGATCGGCTGGGTGCATCTGGCGCCCGCGCATTTCGTCGAGCATGACGATGCGCTGCTGGCGCTCGACATCGGCGGCACCAACGTCCGCTGCGGGGTCGTACGCTTTCGCCGCGACAAGGCCGAGGACCTGTCGCGTGCCGACGTGGTGTGGCGCGAGAAATGGCGGCATGCGGACGACAAGCCCAGCCGCGCCGCACTGGTCGAGCAACTGGCCCTGATGCTGGAAGAGGCCATCGCGTTTGCGCACCAAAAGAAGATCAGGCTGGCGCCTTTCATCGGCATCGCCTGCCCCGGCCTGATCCGCGAGGACGGCACGATCGCGCGCGGCGCGCAGAACCTGCCGGGCGATTGGGCGGCCGACACCTTCCACCTGCCGACCAAGCTGCGCGAGCGGCTGCCGCTGATCCGCCACCAGCCCACCCAGGTGCTGATGCACAACGACGCGGTGGTGCAGGGCCTGTCGGAGCTGCCTTTCATGCGCGACGTCAAGCGCTGGGCCGTGCTGACCATCGGCACCGGGCTGGGCAATGCGAGCTATGTGAATGCGCGGGTGGTGAGGCCGGGGGCGAAGAAGCGCTGATGGTGTCAGGGACAGGGCTTCGACAGGCTCAGCCCGAACGGTTGTGAAGTGTTTCGACGGGCTCGGCCGAACGGTTGTGAAGGGTTTCGACGGGGTCGGCCCGAACGGTTGGGGCGAGGCTTCGGTCTCCCTTGTGCAACCCCGCCCGTTCGCACTGAGCTTGTCGAAGTGCCGCACAGCACCTCGCACGTCCGAGTCCCGCAGCTTCCTCAAAGCTGAAAGGCAATGGTCAGCAGCAGCCCCTCCGCCACATCCCGCATCAGCCCCGGCCGCCGCGGCCGGTAAGGCTGACCCGCCGCGGCCAGGGCCTCCACCCAGTCCGACAGCCACGCCACATCCTGCGGGTCGTAGAGCACCGTCGCCGCCTCGTGGTTGAGCAGCAGGCTGCGAAGGTCTAGGTTGATGGAGCCGCACAAGGCCAGGTCGTCGTCCACCACCACCGCCTTGGCATGGGCCATGAAGGGCAGCATGCGGAACTGGACGCCGGCGCGGGCCAGGTCGCGCATGGCGCGGCTGCGCACGAAGTCGGCCATGCGGTGGTTGGACTGCTGCGGGATGGCCAGCGTCACCTGCACGCCGCGGCGCGCCGCCAGCCGCAGCGCATCGCGCAGTCCGTCGCCCGGCACGAAGTACGGTGACACCGCCAGGATGCGGTGCTCCGCACGGAAACAGGCGCCGATCAGCAGCGACTGGGCCGTGTCCTCGGCCTGGTCGGGCCCGCTGGGCAGGAACTGCACCAGTCGGCCCTCGGTCACGTCCTCGATGGGCGGCACGGTGCGCGGGACTTCGTCGTCGACCGAGGCCCAGTCCTGGGCGAACTGCCGCGCGGCGGCCGCCGCCGCATCGCCCTGCACGTCGAAGGAGAGGTCGACCCAGGGCCGCTCGCCATCGCCCTTGCCGGTGAAGTACTCGCCCGCCAGGTTGCGTCCGCCGCTCCACAGCCAGCGGTCGTCGGCGATGGTGAGCTTGCGGTGGTTGCGCAGGTTGCGCGGCCCGCCCGCCCTGAGGCGCAGCAGCGGGCGGAACACGCGGACTTCACCGCCCGCGGCACGAAGCGCGTCGAAGTAGCGGCGCGGCAGCTGCAGTGCGCCGAAGCCGTCCAGCAGCACACGCACCTGCACGCCGGCCCGGGCGCGGGCGGTGAGCCGCTCGACCACCGCCTGCCCCAGGGGGTCGCTGCCGATGATGAAGGTGCACACGTCCAGCCGCCGCTCGGCGGCATCGATCACGGTCCACAGCGCCTCCCGCGCGGCCTCCCCGTCACCGTGGAAGCGCAGGGCGCAGCGGCTGGGTGGCGCCAGGCCGAAGCTGTCGAGCAGTTCGGCGGCCCAGTGACCGGGCAGGGCGGCCCGCGCCGGCCGCGGCGGCACGGTGGGCCGCAGCTTGCGCTGGCCGAACATCAGGTAGGCCGGCAGTGCCAGGTAGGGCATGAGCAGCATGCCCAGCACCCAGGCGATGGCGGCCGTAGGCGCCCGTTGCTCCCGTCGGCCCCGGGTGGTCAGCACATAGACGAGCAAGGCCAGCGCGACGGCCAGGAAGTGCTCGGAGATGCTGGGCAGCCAGGGCGCGAAGGAGTGGAGCATGGGCCGAGCTTCGCATACCCGGCCCGCCTCGGAATCAGCTTCCCCAGACCTCCTGGGCGGTCTCGATCACGAGGCGCAGCTTCTGCCGCTGCGCTTCGACGGCGATGTTGTTGCCGTGCACGGTGGACGAGAAGCCGCACTGCGGCGACAGGGCCAGCTGTTCCAGCGGCGCGTGCTTGGCGGCCTCGTCGATGCGGCGCTTGAGGTCGTCCTTGCTCTCCATCTCGCCGAACTTGGTGGTCACCAGGCCCAGCACCACGGTCTTGCCCTTGGGCAGGAAGCGCAGCGGACGGAAGTCGCCGGAGCGGTCATCGTCGTATTCCAGGAAGAAGGCGTCGAGGTTCATCTCGGCCAGCAGGGCCTCGGCCACGGGCTCGTAGTTGCCGGCGGCGGCATGGGTGCTCTTGAAGTTGCCGCGGCACAGGTGCATGGCCAGCAGCATGCCTTCGGGCTTGTGGGCCACCACCTTGTTGATGAAGCCGGCATAGCGGTGCGGCAGCTCGTTGGGGTCATCGCCGCGCTGACGGGCGGCCTCGCGCATCTTCTCGTCGCACAGGTAGGCGAGGTTGGTGTCGTCCATCTGCACGTAGCGGCAGCCGGCGTCGTACAGGCTGCGCAACTCGTCGCCATAGGCCTTGGCCACGTCGTCGTAGAAGGCCGGGTCCAGCTCGGGGTAGGCCGTCTTGCTGATGCCGGCACGGCCGCCGCGGAAGTGCAGCATGGTGGGCGAGGGAATGGTCACCTTGGGCGTGCAGCCGGCGGCCACCTGGCCCTTGAGGTATTCGAAGTCGGCGCGCTGGATGTCCTTGGCATGGCGCACCTTGTCCACCACGCGGATCACCGGTGGGGCCAGCTCCTCGGTGCCGTCGGCCTTCTTGACCGTGACCGGGATGTCGGTCTTCACACCGCCCAGCTGTTCCAGGAAGTCGATGTGGAAGTACGTGCGGCGGAACTCGCCGTCGGTGATGCTCTTGAGGCCGACGTCCTGCTGGAACTTGACGATCTCGGCGATGGCCTTGTCCTCGACCTCGCGCAGCGCCTCGGCGCCGATCTCGCCTTTGGCCTTCTTGTCGCGGGCCTCGAGCAGGTATTGCGGGCGCAGGAAGCTGCCGACATGGTCGTAGCGGGCGGGCAGTTGCATGGTGTCTCCTGAGAGGTGAAAAAGGAACGCCGCCCTGTGAGGCGGCGGCCGGGGGATCGTAGCCGCTGGCGCGCTACTTCACAGGTCCAGAACGAGCAGGGGTGTCTTGGACCGCGAGCAGCAGGGCGTGAACTGGTCGTTGGCCGCCCGCTCGTCGTCGGTGAGGTAGCAGTCGCGGTGGTCGGGCACGCCCTCGAGCACGCGCGTGATGCAGGTGCCGCAGACACCCTGCTCGCACGAGACCATGATCTCCACGCCCTCGGCGCGCAGGGCCTGCACGATGGTCTGGTCCTTGGGGATGCGGTAGGTCTGGCCGCTGCTGGTGAGCTTGACTTCGAAGGGCTGATCGCCGCTGGTGTCCTGCGCGGCGGCGGCGAAGTACTCCAGGTGGATCTGCTGCGCCGGCCAGCCGTTGGCCTTGGCGGTGTTCACCACGTGGTCGATGAAACCGCCGGGGCCGCAGACGTAGATCTGGGTGCCGGGCTCGGGCGTGGCCAGCAGCTCGGCCACGCGCAGCTTCTGCGCCTCGGCGCCGTCGTCATGGTGCAGGTGCACCTTGTCGGCGAAGGCGCTGGCGGCGATCTCGTCACGGAAGGCGGTCCGGGTGGCCGACCGCGTGCAGTAGTGCATCTCGAAATCGGCGCCCCAGGTGGCCAGGCGCTGCGCCATGCACAGGATGGGCGTGACGCCGATGCCGCCGGCCAAGAGCAGGCTGCGCGGTGCGTCGTGCAGCGCGAAGTGGTTGCGCGGTGCGCTGATGGTCAGCACATCGCCTTCCTTGATCAGGTCGTGCACGGCCGCCGAGCCGCCGCGCGAGGTGGGCTCGCGCAGCACGGCGATGCGGTAGCGGTGGCGCTCGGCCGCGCTGTTGCACAGCGAGTACTGGCGCACCAGCCCATTGGGCAGGTGCACGTCGATGTGGGAACCAGCGCCAAAACCCGGCAGCGGACGCCCGTCGGCGCTGACCAGTTCGAGCGCGACGATGCCCTCGGCCTCCTGCGACTTGCGCTGCACGCGCACCTGCAACGACGTCATGCGGCCACCGCCTCGCCCGCAGGAACGCGCTCGGCCGCCAGCAGGCGGTCGATGATGCGGCGCGACTGCACGCCGCCCGCATCGATGTTGAGCATCAGCAACCGGCGGGCGGGGTGGGCCAGCAGCGAGCGCTGCTGCGCTTCGAGCATCTCGGTGTCTTCGGCGAAGACCATGCCCTGGTTCTCGCGTATCTGGGCGGTGAGGGCCTCGTCCTTGACGTTGAAGTTGCGCGCCATGCCCCAGAAGTACCAGTGCGAGGTCTCGGTCTCGGGCGTGATGAAGTCCACCACGATGCTGTAGACCTTCTTGTCGGCCGGCGCGTGGTAGCCACCATGGCCGGCCAGGGCCACGCCCACTTCGATCATGACGTGGCTCGGCGGGGTGAAGCGGCAGACCTGCCAGCGGTCCACCGGCTGGTCGTCGGGCAGGCCGTTGCCGCGCAGGTTGGCCTGCCAGAAGGGCGGGGCCATCACGTTGTCCATGAAGCGGCTGGTGACCACCTGCTCGCCCTCGGTCTTGGTGGTGACCGGCGTCTCGTCGATCTCCTTCTGGCCGATGCTGGTGCTGTGCACGTAGGTCTCGTGCGTCAGGTCCATCAGGTTGTCGATCATGAGCCGGTAGTCGGCCTGAATGTGGTACAGGCCGCCGCCATAGGCCCAGTCGGGGTTCTGCGCCCATTCCAGGTGGTGGATCTTGGCGGTGTCGGCCTGGGCCTGGTCGCCGGGCCACACCCAGATGAAGCCGTAGCGTTCCTCGACCGCGAAGCGCTTGATGCACGGGAAGCCACCGACGCGCTGGCCGGGCATGGAGACGGTCTTGCCTTCCTCGCCCATCACCAGGCCGTGGTAGCCGCAGACCAGCTTGCCTTCGCACACCTGGCCCAGCGACAGCGGGGCGCCGCGGTGGGGACAGAAGTCTTCGAGCGCGACGACGCGGCCACCTTCGCCGCGGTAGAAGACGATGCGCTCGCCGCAGATGGTGCGGCCGAGCGGCTTGTGGGCGATCTCATCGGGGGTACAGGCCACGTACCAGGCGTTCTTGGGATACATCGGGGGTCCTCGGGAATCGGCTTGGGAATGGCGCGATTATGGAAAGCGATGTTGGCTATGTATACAGAGGTGCCACTCGAATGGCGTGAAACCTAGGGAAAACCACGAATAAGTGCCTTGATCTTTGTCGCAATGTATACAGATAGACTCCCGCCTCATGCCAGAAGCCGCACTCTCCAACGTCGCTGACGCCGGCGCCTCCCAGGCGATGCGGGCCCAGTTGCGGCTGCGGGAAATGATCCTGGCCGGCGAACTGCCGCCCGGTGAGCGAGTGGGCGAGGTGGCCATCGTCGAAAAGCTCGGCATCTCCCGCACGCCCATCCGCACCGCACTGGTCCGGCTGGAGCAGGAGGGGCTGCTGCAGGCGCTGCCGCACGGCGGCTTCGCGGTGCGTTCCTTCTCCGAGCGCGAGGTTTCCGACGCCATCGAGCTGCGCGGCACGCTCGAAGGCCTGATCGCCCGCCTGGCGGCCGAACGCGGCGCGGCGTCGGCGTTGCTGGCCCAGGCCGACGAGAGCCTGGCCGACATCGACGCCGTGCTGGCCCGCCCGCGGCTGGACGATGCCGACTTCCTGCGCTACGTGGAGGCCAACCAGCGCTTCCACCGCCTGCTGGGCCAGATGGCCGACAGCAGCGTGCTGCAGCGTGAACTGGACCGCGCGGTGCAGATGCCTTTCGCCTCGCCCTCGGGCTTCGTGGTGGTGCAGGCCAATTCGCCGCAGGCGCGCGACATGTTCATCGTGGCGCAGGACCACCACCGCGCCATCCTCGAAGCCATCCGCCACCGCGAAGGCGCCCGGGCCGAGGCACTGGTGCGCGAGCACGCGCGCATCGCGCAGCGCAACCTGCGCGCCGCGATGCGCGACCGCGAGGGCCAGCGCCTGCCGGGCGTGGGCCTGATCCGCCCCGATGCGCCGCGCGCGGCCTGAGAGGCCGCGGAGGACGTCGGCCTTGAAAGGTACCGTCTCGGTGTCTGTTCCCATGCGGTCCTGCACGGCACGGTCCACAATCGCCGGCGCGTTCGGCGCCTTGCCCACTCCAACCCATTCCCATGGACGGGGGCCTGTGGCCGCCGATCTCTCTTCTTCTACTTCTTTCTGACCCACGGAGACTTCTTCATGCAAAAGCGATTGTTCGTCCAGGCCACGCTCGCGGCCGCGGCCCTGGCCAGCGCCCCCGCCTGGGCGCAGGGCACGCCCTTCAAGATCGGCCTGATCCTGCCGATGACCGGCCAGCAGGCGTCCACCGGCCGCCAGGTCGAGGCGGCCGCCCGGCTGTACATGGCGCAGAACGGCGACACCGTGGCCGGCCGCAAGATCGAGCTGATCGTCAAGGACGACACCGGCCTGCCGGACGTGAGCAAGCGCCTGGCGCAGGAGTTGGTCGTCAACGAGAAGGTCAATGTCCTGGCCGGCTTCGGCCTCACGCCGCTGGCCCTGGCCGTGGCGCCGATCGCCACGCAGAGCAAGACGCCGCAGGTCGTCATGGCCGCCGCCACGTCGAGCATCACCGAGGCCTCGCCCTTCATCGTGCGCTCCAGCTTCACGCTGCCGCAGGTGTCGGTGGCCATGGGCGACTGGGCGCCCAAGAACGGCATCAAGAGCGTGGTCTCGCTGGTCAGCGACTACGGCCCGGGCAACGACGCCGAGAAGTTCTTCACCGATCGCTTCCAGCTCAACGGCGGCAAGGTCATCGAGAAGCTGCGCGTGCCGCTGCGCAACCCCGACTTCGCGCCCTTCCTGCAGAAGGTGCGGGACGCCAAGCCCGATGCACTGTTCGTCTTCGTGCCCTCCGGCGCGGGCGCGGCGGTGATGAAGCAGTTCCTCGAGCGCGGCATGGACAAGGCCGGCATCAAGCTGATCGCCACCGGCGACGTGACGGACGACGATCAACTGGCCGACATGGGCGATGGCGCCCTGGGCGTGGTCACCTCGCACCACTACTCGGCAGCGCATCCTTCGGCACTGAACAAGAAGTTCGTCGAGGCCTTCGAAAAGGCCAACAAGGGCATGCGCCCCAACTTCATGGCCGTGGGCGGCTACGACGGCATGCGGGTCATCTATGAAGCCCTGAAGGCCACCGGCGGCAAGGGCGACGGCCCGGCGCTGCTCGACAAGATGAAGGGCCAGATCTTCGAGAGCCCACGCGGCCAGGTGCTGATCGACGCGCAGACCCGCGACATCGTGCAGGACGTGTACCTGCGCAAGGTCGAGAAGAAGGATGGGGCGCTCTACAACGTGGAGTTCGACGTCATCAAGGCTGTGAAAGACCCTGGCAAGGCTAAGTAATTGGGCTCGCCCCCAGGCTGCGCGGCCCTGAGGGCCGCTTCGCCACCCCCCTGCCGGGGGCGACACCAGTGGCCCGGCAAAGCCGGTTCCACGGTGTCTTGCGGGGTACCGTGCTTTTCTGAACTTTGGGATGTGCGGCGATTGCGCTTTCTATTGACCGCTTTCCCGCAGGCCGAGCGCGTGTGTTCGGCCATGTTGTTCCTTGTGGCTTGGCCGGCTTGGCGCCTCCCGCACACCCAGCCTCGCCCTCTCATTCCTCTCTCGATGCGGCGCTCATGCTGACTATCCTGTTCGACGGCATTGCCTACGGCATGCTGCTATTCGTGCTCGCCGTGGGGCTGGCGGTGACGCTGGGGCTGATGAATTTCATCAACCTGGCGCACGGCGCCTTCGCCATGGCGGGCGGCTACATCACGGTCTATGCGATGCAGAAGCTGGGGCTGCCCTTCCTGCTGTGCCTGCCGCTCGCGTTCGTGTTGACGGCGCTGATCGGCGCCCTGCTGGAGCGCACGCTCTACCGGCCCATGTACGGCAAGCCGCATTTGGACCAGGTGCTGTTCTCCATCGGCCTGGCCTTCATGGCAGTGGCGGGGCTGGACTACTTCGTCGGCTCCTCGCAGCAAAACCTGCAACTGCCCGAGTGGCTGCGCGGCCGCACCGAGATCGGCGATGGCGCGCTGCTGCTGGGCATGGGCCACTACCGCCTGTTCATCATTGCGGTGTGTGCGGTGCTGGCGGTGGTGCTGCAGCTGGTGCTCACGCGCACGCGCTTCGGCAGCCGCCTGCGTGCAGCGGTGGACGACCCCACCGTGGCGGCCGGCCTGGGCATCAACGTGAATCAGGTCTTCCTGGCCACCTTCGCGGTCGGTTCCGGGCTGGCGGGCCTGGGCGGCGCGCTGGGCGCGGAGGTGCTCGGCATGGACCCGACCTTCCCCCTCAAGTACATGATCTATTTCCTCATCGTGGTGGCGGTGGGCGGCACCTCGTCCATCACCGGCCCGCTGGCGGCCGCGCTGTTGCTGGGCATCGCCGACGTGGCGGGCAAGTACTTCATTCCCAAGATGGGCGCCTTCACGGTGTACCTGCTGATGATCCTGATCCTGATGTGGCGCCCGCAAGGCCTGTTCACCCGCAAGGGAGGGAAATGATGCCCACCCCCGTTTCTTGCTCACTGCGTGTAGCCGAATCCCCCCTCGCAGGGGGCGCACCCGGTCGCCCGGCCAAGCCGGTTCGATGGGTGCACTGGCATGGCCTGCTCCGCGGCCTCTCGAAAGGAGTCGCAGCATGATCACCAAAGGAAGCAACAACGACTGGCGCGCCCCGCTGCTCGGCCAGGCCCGCTGGCGCTGGTGGGAATTCCTGCTCTGGGCACTGGCCTTCGCCGCGCCGCTCGCGCTGCCGCAGCATGCGCTGATGGTCAACGAGATCGCCATCGTGGCGCTGTTCGCCATGTCGCTGGACCTGGTGCTGGGCTACACCGGCATCGTCTCGCTGGGTCATGCGGCCTTCTTCGGCTTCGGCGCCTATGCCGCAGCGCTGTTCGCCAAGCTGGTGATGCCCGATCCGACCGTGGGCCTGGTCGTCGCCACCGTGCTGGCCGCGCTGCTGGGCCTGGCGGCCAGCGTGACCATCCTGCGCGGCAGCGACCTCACGCGCTTGATGGTGACGCTCGGCACGGCGCTGCTGCTGCTCGAGCTCGCGAACAAGCTCGACTGGCTGACCGGCGGCGCCGACGGCCTGCAGGGCGTGGTCATGGGCCCGGTGCTCGGGCTGTTCGACTTCGACCTCTACGGCCGCGTGGCGGCCTGGTATTCACTGGCGGTGGCGCTGGTGCTCTTCCTGCTCATGCGCCGGCTGGTGCATTCGCCCTTCGGCGCCACGCTGATGGCCATCCGCGACAACCGGCTGCGGGCCATGGCCATCGGCATTCCCGTCACCTCGCGCATGTCGGTGATCTACACCGTGGCGGCGGCGGTGGCCGGGGCCGCCGGTGCGCTGCTGGCGCAGACCACGGGCTTCGCGTCGCTGGATGTGCTGGCCTTCGACCGCTCGGCCGACGTGCTGCTGATGCTGGTCATCGGTGGCGTGGGCTGGCTGTATGGCGGCGTGGCGGGCGCCATCGTCTTCAAGCTGCTGCAGGATCTGCTGTCCAGCGTCACGCCGCAGTACTGGATGTTCTGGATCGGCCTGCTGCTGGTGCTGCTGATGCTGGTGGGGCGCGAGCGGCTGCTGCGTCCGCAGCGCTGGTTCCGGAAGGGCGGTGCGGCATGACGGCCCTCACTCCCGAAATCGTGCTCGAGGCCGAGTCGCTGGTGATGCGCTTCGGCGGCATCACCGCCACCGACCATGTGTCGATGCGGCTGGCAAAGGGCGCGCGCCATGCGCTGATCGG
>NZ_CAJYES010000043.1 GCF_913773995.1 uncultured Pseudacidovorax sp. | reverse complement strand
GTGAGCAGCGGCCAGGCGAGCCTGTGCTGCATCAGTCGCGATAGGAGGGAAGTGGGCATGTCAGTGCGTCTGTTCTGCAGCGATCAGCTCGTACACGTCGTCCTCGCTGCTGCCGGCGGGCAGTTCGCCCACCTTGGTGCGGTCGCGCAGCACGACGATGCGGTGGGCCACGCGCACCACTTCGCTGATCTCGGAAGAGATGAACAGCACCGCCATGCCCGCCTTCGCGAGCTGGAGGATCTGCTCCATGATTTCCTGCTTGGCGGCCACATCGATGCCGCGCGTGGGCTCGTCGAGGATCAGGAGGCGCGGCGCTGTCGCCAGCCAGCGGGCGATGACGGCCTTCTGCTGGTTGCCGCCGGAGAGCAGGCCGATGGGCGTGTCGATGCTCGCGGTCTTGATGCCCAGCGCCGCCACGTAGTGCTCGGCCATGCGCACCTGCTCGGCATGGGGAATGAAGTGCAGCGCGCCGCGCCGGGCCTGCAGGGCCAGGGCGATGTTTTCGCGCACCGACAGCTCGGCGACGATGCCGTCGGTCTTGCGCTCCTCGGGGCACAGCGCCAGTCCGGCGGCGATGGCGTCGGTGGGGCTGCCGAAGCGGCGGGCCTGGCCATCCATCCACAGCGTGCCGCTGTCCGCCGGCTCCAGGCCGAAGAGCAGGCGTGCCAGCTCGGTGCGGCCCGCGCCCAGCAGGCCCGCCAGGCCGACCACCTCGCCCGCGCGCACCTGCAGGTCGATGGGATGCAGCTGGGTCTTCTGGCCCAGACTCTCGGCCTTGAGCAGCGGCGTCTCACCGGCCGCGGCCGGCGGTAGCGCCGCCGACTGGCCCTGCGCGGCGGCCAGCTCGCGGCCCACCATGGCCGAGATCAGTGCCGGCGCGGGCAGTTCGGCCGTCGGCCATTCGCCCACGAAGCGACCGTTTCGCAGCACGGTGATGCGGTCCGACACGGCATACACCTGGTTCATGAAATGGGTGACGAAGACGATGGCCAAGCCCTCATCCCGCAGCCGGCGCATCACCTCGAAGAGCTTGCGCACCTCGTCGTCGTCCAGGCTGGAGGTGGGCTCGTCCAGGATCAACACCCGCGCATCCACGCCCAGCGCGCGGGCGATGGAAACCAGCTGCTGCACCGCCACCGGGTAGCTGGCCAGCAGCCGCGTCACGTCGATGTCCAGGCCCACGCGCGCCAGCAGGCTGCGGGCGCCTTCGTTGACCGCCGCCCAGTCGATGCGACGGCCCTGCAGCAGGCCGCGGCGCGGATAGCGGCCGGCGAACACGTTCTCGGCCACCGACAGGTTAGGGCAGAGGTTGACTTCCTGGTAGACGGTGCTGATGCCCAGTGCCTGCGCATGCGCGGGCGAGGCCGGCACGATGGGCGCACCCGCCAGCACCATGCGCCCGTCGTTGGCCGGGAAGACGCCCGTGAGCACCTTGATCAGCGTCGACTTGCCCGCGCCGTTCTGGCCCATCAGCGCATGGATCTCGCCGGGGTACAGGCGCAGCTGCACGTCCTGCAGCACCGGCACGCTGCCGAAGCGCTTGCCGATGCCGGTGAGTTCTAGCACTGGTGCGGTGGAGGAAGGGGTGACAGCAGCCATGGCTTCAGCGGTTCTTGTGCCAGACGTCGATGAACACCGCGGCCAGCAGCACCAGCCCCTTGATCACCTGCTGGTAGTCGATGCCGATGCCCATGATCGACATGCCGTTGTTCATCACACCCATGACGAAGGCGCCGATCACCGCGCCCGTGACCTTGCCCACGCCGCCCGAGGCGGAGGCGCCGCCGATGAAGCAGGCCGCGATCACGTCCAGCTCGAAGCCCAACCCCGCCTTAGGCGTGGCCGTGTTGAGCCTTGCCGCGAACACCAGCCCGGCCAGCGCCGCCAGCACGCCCATGTTGACGAAGGCATAGAAGCTCAGGCGCCGCGTGTCGATGCCCGACAGGCGGGCCGCCTTCTCGTTGCCGCCAAGCGCATAGACGCGTCGGCCCAGCACCGTGCGGCGGGTGACGAAGTCGAACAGCACGATCAGCACCGCCATCACCACCAGCACATTGGGCAGGCCGCGGTACGAGGCCATCATCCAGGCGAAGCCGATCAGCAGGCCCGCGAAGACCAGTGTCTTGGCGGCGAAGAAGCCGACCGGCTCGTCCACGATGCCATGCGCCTGCTGGCGCTGCCGCGATCGCCACCCGGCGGCCGCGAAGACGACGGCCGTGGCCACGCCGATCAGCAGCGAGGTCAGCCGCAGGCCCTGGTTGCCGAAGGCGTCGGGGATGAAGCCCGAACTCAGCCGCTGGAAGCTGTCGGGAAAGGGCCCCACCGACTGGCCCTGCAGCAGCGCCAGCGCCAGGCCCTTGAACACCAGCATGCCGGCCAGCGTGACGATGAAGGAGGGAATGCGCGCATAGGCCACGAACCAACCCTGCGCAGCGCCGATGAGCGCGCCGCCCACCAGGCAGGCCAGCGCGGCCGGGATCACCGGCCAGTCGTGGTTGACCATCAGCACCGCCGCCAGCGCGCCGATGAAGCCGCTGACCGAGCCCACCGACAGGTCGATGTGGCCCGCCACGATCACCAGCAGCATGCCCAGCGCCATGATGACGATGTAGCTGTTCTGCAGCACCAGGTTGGTGAGGTTGAGCGGCTGCATCAGCGTGCCGTCGGTCAGCACCTGGAACAGCACCATGATCGCGACCAGGCACACCAGCATGCCGTACTCGCGGAAGTTGTGGCGCAGGAAGGCGGCGGTGGAAGGTGCCGGCGCGGCCGCCGGTGCGGCGGCGCGGGGCAGGGATGCGGCGTTGTCGGTCATGCAAGGGCTTCCGTCTTGGCCGCCAGCCCACGTGCGGCGGCATGGCCGCGCACGATGGCGCCCATGATCCGCTCCTGCGTGGCCTCGGCCGTGGGCATCTCGGCGACGAAGCGGCCTTCGTTCATCACATAGATGCGGTCGGTGATGCCCAGCAGCTCGGGCATCTCGGAGGAAATCACGATCACGCAGCGGCCCTGGGCGGCCAACTCGGCGATGAGCGTGTAGATCTCGTACTTGGCGCCGACGTCGATGCCGCGCGTGGGCTCGTCGAGGATCAGCACCCTGGGCTCGGTGAACAGCCACTTGCCCAGCACCACCTTCTGCTGGTTGCCGCCCGACAGGTTGAGCGTCTTCTGCAGCACGTCGGGCGTGCGGATGCGCATGGCGCGGCGAAAGCGCTCGGCCACGGCCGTGTCCTGCAGCGGGTCGATCACGCCGGCGCGGGAGACGCCCTTCAGGTGGGCGAGAGACGTGTTGAACCGGATGCTCTCGTCCAGCACCAGGCCGGCGCCCTTGCGGTCCTCGGTCACATAGGCCAGACCCTGGGCGATGGCTCTGCCCACCGTGCTGACGTCCACCTCGCGGCCTTCGATGCGCACGGTGCCTGCGACGCGCTGGCCCCAGCTGCGGCCGAATACGCTCATGGCGAACTCGGTGCGACCGGCGCCCATCAGACCGGCGATGCCCACCACCTCGCCGCGGCGCACATGAAGATTCAGGTCCTGCAGGAACGGGCGCTCTGGCCGCTGCGGATGGTGTGCATGCCAGTCCCGCACCTCGAAGCCCACGTCGCCGATGTTCGGTGTGCGCGGCGGGTAGCGGTCGGCCATGGCGCGGCCGACCATGGCGCGGATTACCTCGTTCTCGTCCACCGGTGCGGCGCTGCAGTCGAGGGTCTGCACGCTGCTGCCGTCGCGCAGCACGGTCACCGCGTCGGCCACGCGGGCGATCTCGTTGAGCTTGTGCGAGATCAGGATGCAGGTGATGCCCTGCGCGCGCAGCTCCATCAGCAGGTCCAGCAGGGCCTGGCTGTCGTTCTCGTTGAGGCTGGCGGTGGGTTCGTCCAGGATCAGCAGGCGCACCTGTTTGGCCAGGGCCTTGGCGATCTCCACCAGTTGCTGCTGGCCGATGCCCAGCTCGCCCACCGGCGTCTCAGGGGACATCCTCAGGCCCACCTTGGCCAGCAGCTCGCGGGTTCGCCGGTGCGCCTCGGTCCAATCGATGACGCCGTTGCGGGCCACCTCGTTGCCCAGGAACAGGTTCTCCGCGATGGAGAGCATGGGCACCAGCGCCAGCTCCTGGTGGATGATGATGATGCCGGCGCGCTCGCTGTCGTGGATGCCGCTGAAGCGCTGCACCTGACCGTCGTAGACGATGTCGCCCTCGTATTCGCCGTGGGTGTAGACACCGCTGAGCACCTTCATCAGCGTGGACTTGCCGGCGCCGTTCTCGCCCACCAGAGCATGGATCTGCCCGGCTTGCACACCCAGCTCCACCCGGTCCAGGGCCACGACCCCGGGAAAGGTCTTGCGGATGTGGCGCATCTCCAGCAGCAGGTTCATGGCGGTGTTGCCGGCGCGCTCCTTGGCAGCGGCGCGCCGGCCTGGCTTTACTTGAACTGCGCGGCCTTGTAGTAGCCGCTGCCCACGAGCACCTGTTCCCAGTTGCTCTTGTCCACGCTCACGGGCTTGAGCAGGTACGACGGCACCACCTTGACGCCGTTGTTGTAGGTCTTGGTGTCGTTGACCTGGGGCTGCTTGCCCGAGACCACCGCATCGACCATGTCGGCCGTGACCTTGGCCAGCTCGCGTGTGTCCTTGAACACGGTGGAGGATTGCTCGCCGCGCAGGATCGACTTGACCGAAGGTACCTCGGCGTCCTGCCCGCTCACCACGGGGCAGGGCTGCTGCGCGGTGCAGTAGCCCACGCCCTTGAGCGAGGAGAGGATGCCGATGGACAGCCCGTCGTACGGCGAGAGCACCGCATCGACGCGCGCGTTGCCGTAGAAGGCCGACAGCAGGTTGTCCATGCGGGCCTGCGCCACCGCGCCGTCCCAGCGCAGCGTGCCCACTTTGTCCATGCCCATCTGCTTGCTGCGCACCACCAGCTTGCCGCTGTCGATGTAGGGCTTGAGCACGCTCATCGCCCCGTCGTAGAAGAAGAAGGCGTTGTTGTCGTCGGGCGAGCCGCCGAACAGCTCGATGTTGAAGGGGCCCTTGCCCTGCTTGAGCCCCAGCTTGTCGACGATGGAGTTGGCCTGCAGCACGCCGACCTGGAAGTTGTCGAAGGTGGCGTAGTAGTCGACGTTCTTGCTGTTGCGGATCAGCCGGTCATAGGCGATGACCTTGATGCCGCGGTCAGCCGCGTTCTGCAGCGCCTTGCCGAGCGTGGTGCCGTCGATGGAGGCGATCACCAGCACCTTGGCGCCGCGGGTGATCATGTTCTCGATCTGCGCCAGCTGGTTGGGGATGTCGTCCTCGGCGTACTGCAGGTCGGTCTTGTAGCCCCGGTCCTTCAGCACCTTGACCATGTTGTCGCCGTCGGCGATCCAGCGCGCCGAGGACTTGGTGGGCATGGCGATGCCGACCAGGCCCTTGTCCTGGGCCTGGGCGAAGGGTGTCAGCAAGGTGGTGGCCAGCGCTGCGCCGGCCACGATCGACTTGAGGAAGGTGCGCTTCATGTTGTTGTGCTCCCTCGGCGATCAGTACTTGCGTTTCGGGAACTCGGCGGCCGCGGTTTCCATGGGGAAGATGCCCTCTTCCGTCACGATGCGCTTGGCCACCGGCTTGCCGGCCACGATGTCCTTGACGGCCGTCATCAGCTGCGGGCCCAGCAGCGGCGAGCACTCGACGGACACATTGAGCTTGCCGGCCATCATGGCCTCAAAGGCGCCCTTGACCGCGTCGACCGAGATGATGGTGATGTCCTTGGCCGGCTTCAGGCCCGCTTCCTCGATGGCCTGGATGGCGCCGATGGCCATGTCATCGTTGTGCGCGTAGAGCACGTTGATGCCGTTCTTGCCCTCGGCTTTCAGGAAGGCTTCCATCACCTCCTTGCCCTTGGCGCGGGTGAAGTCGCCGGTCTGCGAGCGCACGATCTTGAACTTGGGATCGGCCTTGATGATTTCCTCGAAGCCCTTCTTGCGGTCGATGGCGGGGGCCGAGCCCACGGTGCCTTGCAGCTCGACGATGCGCACCTCGCCCTTCTGGTCCTTCATCTTGTCCACCAGCCAGCGGCCGGCCTTGCGGCCTTCCTCGACGAAGTCGGAGCCCATGAAGGTGACGTAGAGCGAGGTGTCCTTGGTGTTGACGGCGCGGTCCGTCAGCACCACGGGGATCTTGGCGGCCTTGGCCTCGCGCAACACGTTGTCCCAGCCGGTCTCGACCACCGGCGAGAAGGCGATCACGTCGACCTTCTGCGCGATGAAGGCGCGGATGGCCTTGATCTGGTTTTCCTGTTTCTGCTGCGCGTCGGAGAACTTGAGCTCGATGCCTGCGTCCTTGGCGGCCGACTTGATCGATTCCGTATTGGCGGTGCGCCATTCGCTTTCTGCGCCGACCTGGCTGAAGCCGAGCACGATCTTCTTCTGAGCCCAGGCGGCGCTGGGCAGCGCCATGGCGAGGGGCAGGCCGGCGGCCAGGGCGACGAGCTGACGACGGGAGGGGCGCATGGGTTGTCTCCTGATGAAGGAATCGATGTGTTGTGGGCGCCGTGCGGCGCACCCGCACCGCATCGAACGTGAGGGCAGTGTATGAAGCAAAAAAATATCCATCCAATGGTTTTTTGAAGAGAATGGATATCAATCGGAGCATTCGCACAAACCCTCGCCGCCCGTCGGCGACACCGCCATTCCTTCCTCGATGACCAGCCCCTCGACGTCCAACCCGCACTGGTTCCTGCGTGCCCGCCTCAAGACGCGGCAGCTGCTGCTGCTC
>NZ_CAJYES010000042.1 GCF_913773995.1 uncultured Pseudacidovorax sp. | reverse complement strand
TGCTTCGTGAACTGACTCGCGGCAGTTGTTTGAGCGCAGCGCGAAGCGCGTAGCGAGTTCTGCCGCGGCCCGTCCATTCGAGCACCGCAGCGGAGTCGGCCCGCAGGGCCGACCGACCCCGTATGAGCCCACGCGCCCTGAGCCTGGCGCCGGCGCCCACCCCGGACCTCGCCCGCCCAGCTGAGCGCCAACGCCAGCATCCACACTCAGCTCAGCTCAACTCAGGCCAAGCCAGGCAAGCACCTGCCCAGCTCACTGCAGCTCAAGCCAGACCAGCACCCGCCCCCAACCCTCGGGTCTGATCCGCCCCCCTCACTCCGCCACGTAATCCGACACGACCTTCCACTTGCCATCCACGATCTGCGACAGCCGCGACGCGTTGTTGCCAAGCCGCTTGGTCGCTGTGAAGGTCATCTTGGGCGAGCCGAACATGTCCGGCTCGAAGGTGCTCGCGTCCATGATCTTGATGAAGGAATCGGTCGTCAGATTGGCCCCGGCCTTCTGCGCCACCTGCGCGAAGTCGTCCACGATGGAATAGCCGTAGACCGAGAACACCGTCGGGTCCTCGTTGAACTTGGTCTTGTACTTGTTGGCCCAGAAGCGGATCTTGTCGTTCTGCTCGTCGGTGTACGGGTTCTGCACCGTCATGGTGGCGTACATGCCGTCCATCGCCTTGCCGCCCAGCTTGTGGATCAGGTCGGTGTAGGCCGCGCTGGAACCCAGGAACACCGGGTTGAAGCCGGTCTTGCGCGACTCGCCGATGGTGCCTATGGTTTCGCGGATGATGGTGCCCAGCACCACCACCTCGCAGCCGGCCGCCTTCATCTTGGCCACCTGGCTGCTGAAGTCGGTCGCGCCGCGTTTGAAGCTGGTCTTCTCGGCCAGCTCCATGCCCGCGGCCTTCAGGCCCGCCTCGGCGCCGCGGTTCACCTCCAGGCCGAACTCGTCGTCCTGGTAGATGGTGCAGACCTTCTTGGCGTTCTTCTCCTTCACCATCTTCGGCAGCGCCATGCGGATCTGGTCGTAGTAGGTGGCGGCAAAGGAGTACTTGAGCCGGTTGAGCGGCTCGTACATCTCGCGCGCCGCCGTGATCGGGAAGAAGTTGATGATGTTCTTGTCGAACTGCACGGGCATGGCCGCCATGTTCTGGGCGGTGCCGATGTGGCCGGCCATGATGAAGATCTTGTCCTGGTTGACCAGCTTCTGCGCCGCCAGCACGGCCTTCTTGGGGTCGTAGCCCGAGTCCTCCACATAGAGCTTGAGCTTGCGGCCGTTGATGCCGCCCTGCTCGTTGATCTCCTCCACGCGCAGTTGCATGCCGTTGCGGGCCTGCTTGCCGAAGCCGGCCAGCGGGCCGGACAGGTCCTGGATGGTGCCGATGCGGATCTCGTCCTTGCTCACGCCCTGCTGCTGGGCATGGGCCAGCAGCGGGAGGCCGAGCGCGAGAAGGGCGACCGAGGTCGCGGCGGGGCGAAAGGTCTTCATGGGCTGTCTCCTTGGGTGGTCGGGGTATCGCGGGTTTGCAGACTGCGGGACGGGGCTTCGACAGGCTCAGCCCGACCGGATGGCGGCACATGGGCGGATGGGCCGCACGGCCCCTGTACTCCTACGCCGCATACATCGCCTCGATCTGCGCGGCGTACTTGGCCTGCACCAGCTTGCGCTTGAGCTTCATGGTGGGTGTCAGCTCCTCGTCCTCGGCACTGAGCTGGGTGTCGAGCAGGAAGAACTTCTTGATCTGCTCGACGCGCGCGAACTTGGCGTTGACGCGGTCGATCTCGCCCTGGATCAGGTCCTGCACCTCGCGGGCGCGCGTCAGGCTGGCGTAGTTGCTGAAGGGCACGTCGTGGTCCTGCGCGAATTTCTCGACGTTCTCCTGGTCGATCATGATGATCACCGTGAGGTAGGGCCTGGCATCGCCGATCACCACCGCATCGGTGATGTACGGGCTGAACTTGAGCTCGTTCTCCAGCTCGCTGGGCGTGATGTTCTTGCCGCCCGCGGTGATGATGATGTCCTTCATGCGGTCGGTGATGCGGAAAAACCCGTCCGCGTCCACCGTGCCCACATCACCCGTGTGCAGCCAGCCGTCGGCATCGATGGTCTCTGCCGTCTTCTCGGGCTGGTTGAGGTAGCCCATGAAGACGTTGGGGCCGCGCACGCGGATCTCACCCGTGCCTTCGTCGATGCGCACTTCGTTGTAGGCGGTGGCCGGGCCGATGGAGCCGGGCTTGATGCGGTCGGCCGGCATGCCGGTGGAGGCGCCACCGGTCTCGGTCATGCCCCAGACCTCCAGCATGGGCACGCCCAGCGCCAGGTACCAGCGGACGAGATCCGGCGAGATGGGCGCTGCGCCCGTCACCAGGAAGCGTGCGCGGTGGATGCCTATGAGCTTGCGCACGTTGTCCAGCGCCAGCACCCGCGCCAGGCGGAACTGCAGCCTGAGCGCGCCATCGACGGGCTGGCCGGCCAGCACGCGGTCGGCGATGCGCTCGCCCACGCCGATGGCCCAGGCATAGGCGGCGCGCTGCAGCGGCGTCGCCTCCTTGAGGGCGATCATCACGCCGGAATAGAACTTCTCCCACACGCGCGGCACCGCGAGGAAGACGGTGGGCGCGATCTCGCGCACGTTCTCCGGCACCGTCTCGGGGTTCTCGACGAAGTTGAGCACCGAGCCGGTGTACATGGCGAAGTACTCGCCGCCCATGCGTTCGGCCACATGGCACAGCGGCAGGAAGCACATGCGCTCGTCGCGCTCGTCCTGCGCGATCAGCGTGTTGTAGCCGCGCATGGCATACACCAGGCCGCCGTGGCTGTGCATCGCGCCCTTGGGCTTGCCGGTGGTGCCCGAGGTGTAGATCAGGATGGCCAGGTCGGCCGGCCTCAACTGCCCCACGCGCTCGTCGATGGCCTGCGGATGGAGCCGCAGATGCTCGCGGCCCAGGGCGCGCAGGTCGTGCAGCGACAGCACGTCGGGGTCGTGGAAGTCGCGCAGCCCCTTCATGTCGAAGACCACCACCTTGCGCAGCCGCGGCAGTTGCGCCCGCACGGCCAGCGCCTTGTCGAGCTGCTCGTCGTCCTCGACGAAGAGCACCGTGGTCGACGAGTCCTCGCACAGGTAGTGCACCTGGCTGGCCGAGTCGGTTGGATAGATGCCGTTGGAGACGCCCGCGCAGCTCAGCACCGCCAGGTCGGCCAGCACCCACTCGATCACCGTGTTGGACAGAATCGACGCACAGTCGCCGGGTGCGAAGTCCAGCGCCATCAGGCCATGCGCGATCTCGGCCACCGCCTCGGCCGTCTGCTGCCAGGTCCAGGCGCGCCAGATGCCAAGCTCCTTCTGCCGCATCCACACGCTGTCTCCGCGCAGGCGCGTGGCGTTCCAGAACACGGCGGGCAACGTCTCGCCGGGCACCACGATGTCGGCGCGCGGCGCCATGTGGGCCGTGTCCCAGAGGCCCGTGGGCACACGGGCAGGGCCGTTGGCGGGCACGGCAGAAGCGGCAGCCGGTGCCGAGGCATCCAGCCCGGCGCGCAGGAAGCCCGCTGCAGCACGGGCGAGTGTGAAGGTCGGAGTGCGCATGGTGCGGGCCTTTCGTCGTTCAACGCCAGGTCTTCTTTTTCTTCCAGCGCCGCTCGCCGCGGGCGCCGGTCTCCTGCATGCCGAGGTAGAACTCCTTGATGTCCTCTTTCTCGCGCAGGCGCTCGCAGCTGTCCTCCATGACGATGCGGCCGTTCTCGAGCACATAGCCATAGTCGGCCGCGTTGAGCGCCATGTTGGCGTTCTGCTCCACCACCAGCAGCGTGGTGCCGCGTTCGCGGTTGATGCGCACCACGATCTCGAAGATCTCCTTGGTGAGCTTGGGCGACAGGCCCAGCGAGGGCTCGTCCAGGAGGATCAGCTCGGGCGCGGCCATGAGCGCGCGCGAGATGGCCAGCATCTGCTGCTGGCCGCCGGAGAGCAGCCCGGCATCCTGCGTTGCGCGCTCGCGCAGGATGGGGAAGTAACCGAACACCGTCTCCAGGTCGCGCGCCACACCGTCGCGGTCGCGGCGGGTGTAGGCGCCCATCAGCAGGTTGTCGCGCACCGACAGCAGCGGGAACACCTCACGTCCTTCCGGCACATGCGACAGGCCCTGATGCACGATGAAGGCCGGGTCGCGCGCGGTGATGTCCCGGCCCTTGAAGTGCACCGAGCCCTTGCGCGGATCGATGATGCCGGAGATGGTCTTGAGGATGGTCGTCTTGCCCGCGCCATTGCTGCCGAGCACGGTGGCGATTTCGCCGCGCCGCACCTTGAGGCTGACGCCGCGGATGGCCTTGATGGGGCCGTAGGCGCTCTCGACGTTGAGCAGCTGCAGCACGTCCTGCGCGGGCTCGGCGCCGGCGCTCATTGCAAGGCCGGCATGCACCGGCAGCGTGGTCGACGCGATGGCGGTGCCGGTACTCATAAGCGCGCTCCTTCGTGATCCTCGGCGGAACATCCACGCGATGCGGCGGCGCGCGTCATGCCACCACCTTCGGCCGCCGCAGGCTGCTCACGTCTTCGGCGGTGCCGAGGTAGGCCTCGATGACCCGCGCATCGGCCTGCACCTCGCGCGCGCTGCCTAGCGACAGCACCTCGCCCTGGGCCATGGCCAGCACGCGGTCCGACACCTTGGAGACCAGCGTCATGTCGTGCTCCACCATCAGCACGGAGATGCCCAGCTCGTGCTGGATGTCCTGGATCCAGAAGGCCATGTCCGCGGTCTCCTCCACGTTCAGGCCGGACGAGGGTTCGTCCAGCAGCAGCAACTGGGGCTCGGTGCACAGGGCGCGCGCCAGCTCGACCACCTTGCGCACACCGTAGGGCAGGCCGGCCACGAGCGAATCGCGGTGGTGCTGCAGGTCCAGCAGGTCGATCACCTGCTCGGCCTTCTCACGCGCGGCCACCTCGGCGTCGCGCGTGGCCGGCGTGAAGAACAGCTCCGACCAGAAGCCGGTGCGCCGATGCACATGCCGGCCGATCAGCAGGTTGTGCAGCACCGTCGCATGCTCGAAGAGCTCGATGTTCTGGAAGGTGCGCGCGATGCCCAGCGCCGCGATGGCGTGCGGCGGCTGGTCGGTCAGCGTCAGCGGTGCCGGCCCGCCGTTCCAGGTGATGCGGCCGGTCGTGGGCTGGTAGATGCGGCTGATGAGGTTGAACACCGTCGTCTTGCCCGCGCCGTTGGGGCCGATCAGCGTGAACACCTCGCCGCGTCGCACGTCGAAGCTCACCTGGTTGACCGCCAGCACGCCACCGAAACGCACGCTGAGGTCCTGGGCGGAAAGCAGCACGTCGCTCATTTCAACCTGTCGGACTTGGTGAAGGACTTCTGCCGCTTGAACATGCCGCGGCGGTAGAAGGGAAAGAGCTGCAGCCAGGCGCGCACCTTGAGCCAGCGGCCATACAGGCCCATCGGCTCGAAGAGCACGAAGGCGATCAGCACCAGGCCGTACACCAGACCCTGCAGGCCCGGCGCCTGGCCGATGGCCTCGGGCAGCCAGTCCTTGCTCAGCGCGATCAGCTGCGGCATCGAGATCAGGAAGATGGCGCCCAGGAACACGCCGTGCACCGAGCCCAGCCCGCCGATCACCACCAGCAGCAACAGGTCGATGGACTGCAGGATGCTGAACTGGTCGGGCGAGAGGAAGCTGATCTTGTGCGCATAGAGTGCCCCGCCCAGCCCCGCGAGCGCCGCCGACAGGGCGAAGGCCAGCGTCTTGTAGCGCGCCAGGTGGATGCCCATGCTCTGCGCCGAGATCTCCGAATCGCGGATGGCCACGAAGGCCCGGCCGGTGGGCGCGCGCAACAGGTTGAGCACGCCCAGCGTGCACAGCACGGTGGTCAGCAGGCAGACGAAGTAGAAGGCCTCCGCGCTGCTGAAGTCGAGGCCGAAGAGCCTGGGCGACTTGACGTGCAGGCCTGCATTGCCGCCGGTCAGGCTTTCCCAGCGCGCGAACACCTCTTCGACGATGAAGCCGAAGGCCAGCGTGGCAATGCCCAGGTAGATGCCCTTGACCCGCAGCGCCGGCATGGCCACCACCACGCCCACCGCTGCGGACAGCAGCGCCGCCGCGACCATGGCCAGCGGAAAGGGCACCCCCAGGTTGACCAGCACGCCCTGCGTGTAGGCGCCCGTCCCCAGGAAGGCCGCGTGGCCGATGGAGAACTGCCCGGTGAAGCCCGCCAGCAGCATCAGCCCCAAGCCCACCACCGCGTAGATGAGTACGAAGTTGAGTTGCGCCAGCCAGTACTCGTCCAGCAACCAGGGCGCCGCCAGCAGCAGCACGCCCAGCAGCGAATACCAGAAACGATGTCCGCCGTGCTTGGCCAGGTCGATGTCCTGCGCATAGGAGGTCTTGAAGATGAAGCGCATGGCTCAGACCTTTTTCCGCAGCTTCTCGCCGAACAGACCGTTGGGCTTCACCATCAGCATGGCCAGCACCACGATGTACGGTGCCGTGTCCTTGAAGCCGTCGGGCAGGTAGAAGCCGGCCAGCGACTCCACCACGCCGATCACCAGCCCGCCGACGATGGCCCCTGGCAGGCTGCCGAAGCCGCCCACCACCGCGGCAGGAAAGGCCTTGAGCCCGATGAAGCCCATGTTGGCATGCACGAAGGTGATGGGCGCGAGCAGGATGCCCGCCACCGTGGCCACCGCCGCTGCCAGACCCCACACCAGCCCGTTGAGCCGCTTGACCGGAATGCCCATGTAGTAGGCCGCCAGCTGGTTCTGCGAACTGGCCTGCATCGCGATGCCCAGCTTGCTGTAGCGGAACATGGCAAACAGCAGCCCACAGAGCACGGCCGTGGCCGCGATCACCACCGCCTGCTCCACGTTGATCACCAGGCCGCCCAGGTTCCAGACCTGGTCCTTGTAGGGCACGGGCAGCGTGTGGGTCTCGGTGCCGATGCCGGGCACCATGGTGATCAGCCCGCGCGCCACGTAGCCGATGCCGATGGTCAGCATGACGATGGAGAACTGCGGCTGGCCCAGGATGGGCCGGATCACCACCAGCTCCAGCAGCGCGCCGAAGGCCACCAGCGCCGCCACCGCCAGCACCGCCGCCAGCCAGAAGGGCAGGCCCAGCAGCGTCATGGCCGCAAATGCCGCGAAGGCGCCCAGCATCATCAGGTCGCCCTGGGCGAAGCTGACGGTCTCGGTGGCCTTGTAGATGAGCACGAAGCCCAGGGCGATCAGCCCGTAGATGCAGCCCTGGGCGATGCCCGAGAGCAGGAGTTGCAGCACCTGCATGTGCGTGTGCGCGCGGCGTACGTCGCGATGAGGCGGATGCAGGGCGCGCTCAGGCCGCCGCGGGCCCGTGCGCGTCCATCACGGCCAGGCGGCGCGAGCCCGCGACGATGTCGCTGGGCGTGAGGCCGTAGACCTGCCGGATCGAATGGCTGAAGTGGGTGGAATCGGGATAGCCGGCCTCCAGCGCGATGTCGGTGAGGCTGCTGCCCTGGTGCACATAGCGCAGCAGGCTGCGCGCCCGCTTCCAGGCGCGGAACACCCGGAAGGGCACGCCCACCTGATCGCGGAACAGGTGCAGGAAGCGCGAGAAGGACAGCCCCACCGACTCCGCGCAGGCCTCCGCGGCCAGCGATTCGGCCGGATTGGCGCAGATGCGCGCGATCACCTGGGCGATGCGCGCGTCCAGCCGCCGCGGCACCAGCGCCTCGCCGAAGAAGAGCTGGTCGAAGTCGACGGGCGCCGCGGCTTGGCCGTGGCAGGCGGCCAGCAGCTGCGCATGGACCACCCGCACGCGGCGGACCATGGCCTCGTCGTGCACCGCCCCACTGCGCTGCAGCAGCGGGGGCAGGGCATCGGCATCGACCGACTCGGCCTCGACCACGACGTTGAAGACCTGCGGCTCGGGGCTTTCGACGCGATGGGGCACATGCGGCGGCACCACGAGCAGCTCGCCCGATTGCCAGGCGCCGCCATCGATGCTCACGCGATTGGGCAGGCCGCGCGGGGACACGTACACCGCATGGCCACCCAGGCTGCGCGAGCGCGTCGCGCCCAGCAGCCCCGCGTAAAAGACGCGCTGCGCCGTCAGCCACATCACGCGCTCGCTTGCGGCGCGGCTCGCCCTGCTCGTGTGCATCCTCGTGTCTCCTCCTTGCAGAAGGTATGGCCCCGAGAGGCCGCAGCCATGGTCGGGAACGGTGCCCAGCCTGGCTGCATCCGGCAGCCGGCTCGACGGAAAGCGCGCGCCATCGTAGTGGCGCACCTGGGCACTTGGAAGCGGACGGGTCGAGGGACTTACCCTAGGGCGCATGAACGGTGTCTCCGGCGGGTCGGGGGCCAGGGCTCTGAAGGCCCGGTCGGTTTCCACGAGGGTAGGCAGCAGCCCGCGTGCCGCGCTTGCGGCAACTGGCTGCCCGCCGGCCGCCGGGCATCGGGACTGACCCGGAGCCCATCGCATCGACGCCCCGCCGCTGGGGAGCGACGGATGGCCGCTTCTACTGCGGTACCAGCTCCACGCGCCGGTTCTTGGCCCGGCCGTCTTCGGCCGCGTTGCTGGCTACCGGCGCCAGATCGGCAACGCCGTAGGCGGCCAACCGATTGGCGGCGATCGCGTACTGCCCGACCAGCGCCGCATTGACCGCCTCCGCGCGTCGCTTGGACAGCGCGATGTTGCTTTCCAGCGTGCCCTGGTTGTCCGTGTGGCCCACCACCCGCAGCTTGAGCGCCGGCTCGGCCTTGAGCAGCTTGGCGATCTCGTCCAGCGCCGCCTTGGACTCGGGCTTGATGTCGGCCTTGGCGGTGTCGAACAGGATGCCGTAGAGCGCCACCCGGCCCGTGGCGGCAATGGCCTTGGACATGTCGCCTGCACTAACGGTGACCATGTTCTGCTTCATGGCACCGACCTCGATCACATCCACGGCGGCATAGGCACCCTTGACGGCCTTGTAGTCCTTGCTGGGGGCCGCCCACTGCACCGCCTCGACCACCACGTAGAGGTCGCCTTGCGGCCGCGGAATCCTGAAGCTGGCCAGCCGCGCCGTGGCAACGTCGGCAGTCGAGAAGGTGTAGGTGCTCCGACTGGTCTTGATCTCGTTCCAGCTGTAAGTGCAGAGGAAGCAACTGCGGCTCTTGAAATCGGCATCGCGGCCCGAGTCGTACAGCGTGCTGCCGCCGGCGGCCTGCACCTCGTTCTGGTAGTTGCGGATCAACTCGGCCGTCGAGGTGTCTCCCGCGGACTCGTACCAGAGCCGCGTCACCGCGCCCTCCACCGAAACACTGCTCGCCCAGCTGCGCTTGCGCGAGGTCGTGTCATAGCCCTTGAAGGTGCCTGTCGGCACCACGTATTCGTCGAAGCGCTTGAAGTCATAGCCCACGATGGTCGAGCCGGCGAAGCGCTTGAGCAGCGGGTTGTCCTTGGCGCCGGGCAGGTCCTGCGCCGCCGCGGATGCACCGAGCAATAAGAATCCGGCCACGGTCGGCAGGATCGACCGGAACAGGGGGGCGAAGAAGCAAAGGGTGCGCATGGTCGGCTCCGCGGACGGGTTGGCTGGATTCTTCCGAAACGCGGGCGACGCGCCTTCCTGTCGTTCGGCCTATGCAGCCCGGCTTGGGGCCTGCCCGCATGCACGGCTGCGCGACAGGCTGGCGGCGCACGGGCCGTTAGCATCGACCGCTGAGGCTTTCCCCTTTCTTCCTTTCGTCTTATCTACTCTCGAGGAGCGAATCAATGGACATCCAGACCGTGGGCATCATCGGTGCCGGCACCATGGGCAACGGCATCGCGCAGGCCTGCGCCGTGTCGGGCGTCAAGGTGGTGATGGTGGACATCAACCAGGCGGCCGTGGACAAGGGCCTGGCCACCGTCGCCGGCAGCCTGGATCGGCTGATCAAGAAGGAGAAGCTGACCGAGGCGCAGAAGGCCGACGCGCTCGCGCTGATCCAGGGCTCGACCAATTACGACGACCTCAAGGCCGCGCAGCTGGTGATCGAGGCCGCCACCGAGAACCACGAGCTCAAGCGCAAGATCCTCAAGCAGGTCGATGCGCTGCTGGCGCCCGAGGTGATCATCGCGTCCAACACCTCGTCCATCTCGATCACGCAACTGGCGGCCGACACCTCGCGCGCCGACCGCTTCATCGGCATGCACTTCTTCAACCCGGTGCCGATGATGGCCCTGGTGGAACTGATCCGCGGCTACCTGACCAGCGACGCCACCCACGACGCCGTCAAGGCGCTGGCCCTCAAGCTGGGCAAGCAGCCCATCACCGTGAAGAACGCGCCCGGCTTCGTGGTCAACCGCATCCTGGTGCCGATGATCAACGAGGCCTTCTTCGTGCTGGCCGAGGGCCTGGCCACGCCCGAGGACATCGACGCCGGCATGAAGCTCGGCTGCAACCACCCCATCGGCCCCCTGGCCCTGGCCGACATGATCGGCCTGGACGTGTGCCTGGCGGTGATGGAGGTCTACCTGGAGGAGTTCGGCGATTCCAAGTACCGGCCCTGCCCGCTGCTGAGGGAGATGGTGGCGGCCGGCCAGTTGGGGCGCAAGACGGGGCGCGGGGTGTATAGCTACTGACGCGCACAGCGCCGCCGGCCGGCCTGCAAGCGCGGCGGCGGCCCGGCGGCCCACTGCTGCGCGACATCCCCCTTTTCCTAAGGAACCTCCGATGCCCGCCCTACCGATCCGCCCGACCATCCTGGCCCGGTCCATGGCCTGCGCCGCCGCCTCAGTGCTGGCTGCGAAGCCGGCGGCGGAACCGCTGGCCGGCCACGGATGCCCCGGCAGGCGTCGCCGCGCGGCGGGCCATCCGCCGTATGGAGACGCACCGTGGTCAAGCTGATCCTCAAGTCCTTCCTCGCTGCCCTCGCGTTGTCGGCGCTCGCGGTGGCGGCCGGCCGATCCCTCTGGCCCGGGACGCCGGTCATGACCGTGCTTGCCTGTGCCGCACTGTTCGGTACGGGGCTGCTCTGTGGGGTGGTGATGTACGCCATCTTGGGCGGCCACTGGAACCAGTTCACCCTGCGCGCCGGCGGCACCGATCCGGCCTGGATGAAATGGGGTGGCTAGCCACCGGGCCTGACGGCGCTGCGCGAGGCATGCGCAGGCCAGAAGGCCGCGGACGACGAAAGAACGGGCCGCGCGCACTGAAAGGACGGCGCTGGCCCAACCTGCCCGTTCACGGCGGCCCATGCCGCTGCGGCGCTGCCGCGATCTCGAACACGCCTCCGTTGGTCGGTGTGGCCGACTCATGGAACACATCGTGAAGGTACTGGGCCAGTTCCTCCCGCGGTACCTCGGCCGGAATGGCCAGCTCCGCCGGCCGCCGCTTGCCGTCGTCGCCCAGGACGAAGCACATCCAGCGCGTGCCGTTGCGCTCGACGGCGATGAGTCGTCCGAACACGTTGAAGCGATGGGCCATGATGGGCTCCCGTGATGCAGCCCGCCCACTCTAGCGCCGCAGGCGCTGATCCCGAGCGCTGCGCCGCTGCCGGGATCAACCCTGAAGCGACACCTTGCCGCGGCCCGACTTGAGGGCCGACCGCAAGGCCTTGGACGCGAGCCGGCGCTGCTTCGAACCGAAGGTCGGCGCGGTCGCCCTTCGCGACCGGCGCTCGACGGCAGCAGCGGCGACGATCTCCTCCAGCCGGCTCAGGGCCTCGGCCTTGTTCTGGTCCCGGCTGCGGGAGGACTGCGCCTTGATGACGATCACCCCGTCCTTGGTGATGCGCTGGTCCTGACGTTGGAGCAGCCGCTCCTTGACCGCCTCGGGCAGGGAAGCGCGGTGGATGTCGAAACGCAGATGGACCGCACTGGACACCTTGTTGACGTTCTGCCCGCCCGGCCCCTGCGCGCGGACGGCCGTGAACTCGATGTCGCGGGGGTCGATGGTGAAAGGCATGGCAGACGGGCAGTCTAGGGGATGCGCATGGCGGAACGCGCGGGCTCTGGGCATCCGCGGATCGGAGCGGTCCGCGTCGGTGCGAGGACCGTCGTCTACGCGACCCCGATGCGCGCGCAGATGCCCTATGTTTCGCGGCTGGAGACAGACCCACCCCTCGAAACGCGCCCACCATGGACATCCAGACCCCCGCCCCACCGCCCGAAGGCTGCATCAGCTGCGAAGTCGTCGACACGCACATCCTGCTCATCGGCATCAACCGTCCGGCCAAGCGCAACGGCTGGACGCCGCGCATGTTCCGCGAACTGGCCGAGGCCTACACCCGGCTCGACGACGAGCCCGAACTGCGCGTGGGCGTGCTGCATGCCTTCGGCGACCACTTCACCGCCGGGCTCGACCTGCCGCAGGTGGTGGAGCATCTGCGCCGGGGCGAGAAGCTCGCGCCCATGGGCCTGGTCGAGCCGCACGACTTCGGCCTGCCCGGCTACCGCCGCCGCACCAAGCCCATGGTCGCGGCCGTCAAGGGCATCTGCTACACGGTGGGCATCGAGCTGATGCTGGGCGCCGACATCACGGTGGCGGCCGACGACTGCCGCTTCTCGCAGATGGAAGTGCAGCGCTGCATCCTGCCCACCGGCGGCGCCACGCTGCGCATGCCCGAGCGCGCTGGCGTGGGCAATGCGCTGCTGCATCTGCTCACCGCCGACGAGTTCGATGCCGCCGAGGCCTACCGCTGCAACTTCGTGCAGAAGGTGGTGCCGGCGGCCGAGGTGCTGGACGCCGCCGTCGGCATCGCCCGCCGCATCGCCGCGCAGGCGCCGCAGGCGGTGGTCGCCACGCGCTTGAACGTGCTCAAGGCCATCGAAATGGGCCAGGCCGCGGCGGTGGCCGACTTCGGCCCGGTGCAGCAACGGCTGCAGACCACCGAGGACGCGGCCGAGGGTGTGCGCGCCTTCGTCGAGCGCCGGCCGGCGCGATTCACGGGACGCTGAGGGCGCGCCACGGACAGGGAGACGGCCCTGTCAGCGGCATGGTCTTGCATGCAATTGTTTTGCACGCAATTAAATTGCGCGCACAATCTGGTCCATGCCCAAGACGCCCACCACCGCCGAACTGCTCAGCCTGGACAACCAGCTGTGCTTCGCGCTGTATTCGGCGTCGCTGTCGATGACCCGGCTCTACAAGCCGCTGCTCGACGAGTTGGCGTTGACCTACCCGCAGTACCTGGTGATGCTGGCATTGTGGGAGGGTGATGGGGTCACCGTGTCGGACCTCGGCACCCGGCTGTCACTGGACTCCGGCACGCTCACCCCTCTGCTCAAGCGCCTCGAAGCGACCGGGTATCTCACCCGCATGCGCGACGTGGCCGACGAGCGGCGCGTGCTGGTCCGCCTGACGGCCGAGGGCCGGGCGCTGCGGGCCCGGGCCGTGCAGGTGCCGCAGTGCCTGCTGGCCGCCAGCCAGTGTTCGCTGGAGGAGCTGTCGCAGCTCACCCGGCAATTGCAGGCGCTGCGCGACCGCGTGTCCGCTGCCTGATCGTTCCTTGCCTCCCTTTCGTTTTCCCAACCAACCCAGGAGAAAGACCATGACCCACAAGCTCGAAAAAGTGCTCTACACCGCCCAAGCCCACACCACGGGCGGCCGCGACGGCGCCAGCAAGACCAGCGACGGCGCCCTGGACGTGACGCTGAGCTCCCCCGGCTCCGGCAAGCCCGGCACCAACCCCGAGCAGCTGTTCGCCGCCGGCTACTCCGCCTGCTTCATCGGCGCCATGAAGGCCGTCGGCCCCAAGGTCGGCGTGAAGGTGCCCGATGACGTGAGCATCGACGCCAGCGTCTCCCTGGGCCCGATCAAGGGCGGCGCCGCCTACGGCATCGCCGCCAAGCTGGCCATCACCCTGCCGGGCCTGGACGCTGAGCAGAAGAAGAAGCTGGTCGATGCCGCCCACGAGGTGTGCCCCTACTCCAACGCCACCCGTGGCAACGTCGAGGTCGAGCTGTCGATCGCCTGATCGACGCACTCGCCTCGCGATGAAAGACGCCACCTTCGGGTGGCGTTTTTTTTTGCTTTTTGCCCCTGCGTCGGCGACGTCGGCATTCGCGCAAACCCGGCTAAACAGCGGCACGGAACCGGCAGCACACTTGCATCCGAGCGGGGCCGCCGCAAGCGCTGGCGATGTGCCCCGACGGCTGCCACTCGCCCGCCCGCTGCCCTGCGCCGACCGATGCAGGAGCCGGCTCGTTCCCATCTTCCCGACCACGACCGATGAAGCCCTTCCGCGCCGCTGCCCTGCTTGCACTGCTCGCCGCCCTGCTCGGCCCCGGCGCGCACGCCGCAGGCCTGGCGTTCATCGCCATACCTGCCGCCGCCGACGGCCCTGCGTTGCAAGGCGCCGTCTGGACGCCATGCGCCACGCCCGCGACGGACATCGTGCTCGAGCCGCTCGTGGTGAAAGGCGTGCGCGACTGCCCGGTGGCCGGCAATCGGCTGCCGATGGTCGTGATGTCGCACGGCACGGGCGGCTCGGCCATGGGCCACCACGACACGGCGGCCGCGCTGGCCGATGCGGGCTTCGTCGTGGCCGCCATCGCTCACCCGGGCGACAACTTCCGTGACCTGAGCCGGCAGGCACGGCTGTCCACCTTTGCCACGCGGCCCGTGGACATGCGGCGGCTCGTCGACCACATGCTCGGGCGCTGGCCCGGCCATGCGGCGCTGGACCCGCAGCGCATCGGCATCTTCGGCTTCTCGCGTGGCGGCTACACCGCCCTTGCGCTGGTCGGCGCCCAGCCGGACTGGACGTTGCGGCGCGACCTGTGTCCCGCCGGATCGACCGTGCCACTGTGCCAGGAGGCGGCCCGCGGCGAGGTGCCGCCGCCGCCCGTGCCGGACGTCCGCATCCGTGCCGCAGTGGTGGTCGATCCGCTGAGCATGTTCGCCGCGCCCGGGCTGAAGAACGTGCGCGTGCCGGTGCAGCTGTGGGCCTCGGAGTTCGGCGGCGACGGCGTCACGCCAGAGAGCGTGGCCGCCGTGCGCGATGGCCTGCCGACGCCGCCCGAGTGGCAGGTGGCCGAGGGCGCGGCGCACTTCGCCTTCCTGGCGCCGTGCTCGGCCGCGTTCACGCGCATGGCGCCCGAGATCTGCAAGGACGGCCCCGGCTTCGACCGCACTGCCTTCCACCAGCGCTTCAACGCAGCGGTCGTGGCCTTCTTCCGCCAGAAGCTGGCCACACCCGCGCCGCGCTGATCGGCTCGGCGGTCCGGCAGCGCTTCAGCCCGGCACCTCGTCCTCCTCCATCAGCGCCAGCAGCCGCTGCGCATGCACATGCGGCGGGCCGCGGCGCCAGATGGCGTGGGCCTCGGACTGGCCCGAGGCATCGGCCAGCGGGCGGAAGACCACGCCACGCAGCCCGGCGCGCTGCATGGCGGCCGGCACCAGCCCCACGCCCAGGCCTTCGGCCACCAGCGCCAGCACGGCCAGCCAGTGGCGCACCTCGTGCCGCACTTGGGGGACGAAGCCGGCCGCCACGCACAGGTCGAGGATGCGGCTGTGGTAGTCGGGTGACGCCTCGCGCGAGAAGAGCACCAGCGTCTGGTCGCGCAGGGCCGACAGCGCCACCTCGCGCCGGCTCGCCAGCGCATGGCCGCTGGGCAGACAGCAGACGAAAGGCTCGCGCACCAGGAGCCGCTGCGCCAGCTCGTCCGGGATGCGGCTGGTGTGGATGAAGCCCAGGTCCAGCTGGTCGTGCTGCAGGCGCGCCGTCTGCTCGGCCGAGTTGAGTTCGGTCAGGCTGAGCCGCACCCGCGGATGTGCCGCCTGGAAGCGCCGCAGCGCCTGCGGCAGGCCGCGGTAGAGCATGGCGCCGACGAAGCCCACCCGCAGCCGGCCCGCCGAGCCCTCGGCCACGTCGCGCACTTCCTGCGCCGCCTCGGCGGCCTGGGCCAGCAGCCGGGCGGCCGAGGCCTGCAGCGCCAAGCCGGCCGGCGTGAGACGCACGGCCTTGCTGGTGCGCTCGAAGAGGCGCGCGCCGAGGCGGGCCTCCAGCTGGCGGATGGCCACCGACAGCGGGGGCTGCGAGATGGCCAGCCGCTGCGCAGCGCGGCCGAAGTGCAGTTCCTCGGCCAGCACGGCGAAGTAGCGCAACTGCCGCAGGTCCATCGATAGCTCCTTCGAATGGAACATGTGTCAAACGATATTAGACCTGCATGGATCGGCTTCCAACAATGCGCGCAAGGCCCGCCCACCGTCCGTGTGGCGTCGGCCACCGAACCAGGAGACACGCGCCATGCCCGACACCCGCCCGCCCGCGGCCGCCGCCGCCATTCCCGACCGCCACGGCCAGAACCTCTACACCACCGATGACGAGCTGCAGCGCCTGCTGGCGCTGTACCTGCCAGCACCCTTGCTCGCGCATCTGCAGCCGCACCTGCACCGGTTGGGCGCCCTGGCCGGCGGCCCGCTGGACACGCTGGCCGCCACGGCCGACCAGAACCCACCGACGCTGAGCCTGCGCACCCGCACCGGCCAGGACGAACAGCGCATCGTCAAGCACCCGGCCTATGTGGAAATGGAGCGCCTGGCCCTGGCCGAGTTCGGCCTGGGCGCCATGTCGCACCGCGAGGAGACGCTGGGCTGGCGCGGCAGGATGCCGCCCGCGGTCAAGTACGCGCTGACCTTTCTCTTCGTTCAGGCGGAGTTCGGGCTGTGCTGCCCGGTCTCGATGACCGACTCGCTCACCCGCACGCTGCGCAAGTTCGGCAGCCCCGAGTTGGTGGCGCGCTTCCTGCCGCGGCTCACCTCGCTGGACTTCGACGAACTGGCCCAGGGCGCCATGTTCATGACCGAACAGGCCGCCGGTTCCGACATCGCCGCCACCGAAACGCGCGCCTGGCAGGACGAGGCCGGCCAATGGCGCTTGTCGGGCGACAAGTGGTTCTGCTCCAACCCCGACGCCGACTTCGCCATGGTGCTGGCCCGCGCGGGCGGCGCGCCGGCCGGCATGAAGGGCGTCTCGCTCTTCCTGCTGCCGCGCCGGCTGCCCGACGGGACGCTCAACCATTACCGCATCGTGCGGCTCAAGAACAAGCTGGGCACGCGGTCCATGGCCAGCGGCGAGATCCGGCTCGACGGCGCCATCGCGCACCTGGTGGGCGAGGCCGGCCGCGGCTTCGTGCAGATGGCCGACATGGTCAACAACTCGCGCCTGTCCAACGGCGTGCGCGCCGCCGGCCTGATGCACCGCGCGGTGGCCGAGGCCGAGTTCATCGCCCGCGAGCGCCGCGCCTTCGGCCGCACGCTGGCGCAGATGCCGCTGATGCAGCGCCAGCTCGACAAGCTGCGTGTGCCGGCCGAGCAGGCCCGCACGATGGTGTTCCAGACCGCGCGCACGCTCGAGCGCTCGGACGGCGGCGATGCGCAGGCCTACGGGTTGCTGCGCATCCTCACGCCGCTCATCAAGTTCCGCGCCTGCCGCGACGCCCGCAAGGTGACCGGCGACGCCATGGAGGTGCGCGGCGGCTGCGGCTACATCGAGGAATGGAGCGATCCGCGGCTTGTGCGTGACGCGCACCTGGGCTCGATCTGGGAAGGCACCAGCAACATCGTGGCGCTGGACGTGCTGCGCGCCATCCGCCGCGAAGGCTCGCTGCCGGTGCTGCGCGCACATGTCGAGGCATTGCTGTCCGAGGCCGGCGCCTCGCTCGCGCCGGCCTTCGCGCAGTCTCTGCGCGAGTCCATGGACCGCGCCTGCGCGCTCGCCGAGACCGCCACCCAGGACGGCGGCGACGTGCTGGCACGGCAGGCGGCCTCGGCCCTCTACCACTGCACCAGCGCCACCGCCATGGCCTGGGAAGCGGTGCGCACCGGCTCGGCAGACCGGCTGCGCTGGGCGCAGCTGGCGCTGCTGCACCGCGTGCTGCCGCGCGACCCGCTGGCACCCGATGCGCTGCCCGCGGGCTGGCAGGCGATGCCGGCCGCGGCGCCTGTGCCCGCCTTGCAGACGCCCGCCTGACGCGGGCTGCACCGAACCTCTTTCCCGATCCTGATGACCGACAACAAAACGGAGACACGCATGCCCCATCAAGCCCTTCTTCGCCGCCGCCAGTTTGCCCTGGCCGCCAGCGCCGCCGCGCTCATGCCCGCGGCCTTCGCACAAGCGCCCTTCCCGTCCAAGCCCGTGATGTTGGTGGTGCCGTTCCCGCCCGGCGGCCCGACCGACGCCATGGCCCGCACGCTGGCTGCCGAGATGAGCACCCGCCTGGGCCAGCCCATGGTGGTCGAGAACCGCGCCGGCGCCGGCGGCAACATCGGCGCCGAATACGTGGCGCGGGCCGAGGCCGACGGTCACACGCTGATGTTCGGCACCTCGGGCCCGCTGGCCATCAACGTGAGCCTGTACCGGAAGATCGGCTACGACCCCACCAGGAGCTTCGCGCCCGTCATCCAGGTGGGACACCTGCCCAACATCCTGGTGGTCAACCCCGCACTGCCCGCCAAGGATGTGAAGGAGCTGGTCGCCTATGCCAAGGCCAACCCCAACAAGCTGAGCTATGCCTCGTCGGGCAACGGCGCCTCCTCGCACCTGGCGGGCGTGCTGTTCAACAGCATGGCAGGCACCGAGATCCTGCATGTGCCCTACAAGGGCACCGGTCCGGCCCTCAACGACCTGCTGGGTGGGCAGGTGAGCATGACCTTCACCGACATCCTCACGGCCCTGCCCTACATCAAGGCCGGCAAGCTGCGCGCACTGGGTGTGGCCACCGCCAGCCGCTCGCGGGCGCTGCCCGAGGTGCCGACCATCGCCGAGCAGGGCTACAAGGGCTACGACGTCAGCGTGTTCTTCGGCATCGTGGCGCCAGCCGGCACGCCTGCCGATCGCATCGCACTGCTCAACCGGCAGCTCGCGGAGGTGCTGGCCTCGCCCAAGGTCAAGCAGTCCTTCGACGCGCAGGGCCTGGAGCCCGCGCCCGACACCTCGCCGCAGCAACTGGCCCGCTTCATCGCCGCGGAGACGGCCAAGTGGAAGGGCGTGGTCGCGCAGTCCGGCGCGCAACTCGACTGAGGCATCGCGCGCTCCTATGCATCTGCCTTCCCAAGCCGGCGCGCTGGCCGGCATCCGCGTGCTCGACCTGTCGCGCATTCTGGGCGGACCCTACTGCGGCCAGATCCTGGGCGACCATGGCGCCGACGTGCTCAAGGTCGAGCCGCCCGGCGGCGACGACACCCGCACCTGGGGCCCGCCGTTTCGCGACGGCGTGGCCTCGTACTACCACGGCCTCAACCGCAACAAGCGCATCCAGCACCTGGACCTGACCACGGCCGAGGACCGCGAGCGGCTGCTGGCCCTGGTCGCAGAGGCCGACGTGCTGATCGAGAACTTCAAGACCGGCACCATGGAGCGCTGGGGCATCGGCCAGGCCGACCTGTCGCGGCGCTTTCCGCGCCTGGTGTGGTGCCGCGTCACCGGCTTCGGCAGCGACGGCCCCCTGGGCGCGTTGCCCGGCTACGACGCCGCGGTCCAGGCCATGACCGGCATCATGAGCATCAACGGCGAGGCCGACGGCGGCCCGCTGCGCGTGGGCCTGCCGGTGGTGGACATGGTGACCGGCATGAATGCCGCGCTGGGCGTGCTGATGGCCTTGCAGGAGCGCCAGCGCAGCGGCCGCGGCCAGCTGGTGGAGGCGGCGCTGTACGACAGCGGCCTGGCACTGCTGCACCCGCATGCGGCCAACTGGTTCATGGACGGGCGCGCGCCGAAGCGCACCGGCAATGCGCATCCCAACATCTACCCCTACGACGCGCTGCGCACGGGCACCGACCCGGTGTTCGTGGCCGTGGGCAACGACCGGCAGTTCGCAGCCTGCTGTCGCGTGATCGGCGTGCCCGACCTTGCCGCCCATGCCGACTACGTCACCGCTGGCGCCCGCTCGGCGAACCGCGATGCGCTCAAGGCGGCGCTGGAGGCGCAGATGGCCGCGCTGGACGGCCGTGCGTTGGTCGAGGACCTGATGGCCGCCGGCGTGCCCGCCGCCCCGGTGCTGGATGTGGAAGCCGCGCTTCGGCATCCGCACACGGCGCACCGCGGCATGGTGGTGGAGATGGAAGGCGGCTGGCGCGGGCTGGGCTCGCCCATCAAGCTGGACCGCACCCCGGCGAGCTACCGGCATGTGCCGCTGACACCGGGCGACCGCTTCGCACCGCGGGACTGACTCCTTCGCGCGGACACGGGCGGCGCGCGCCCTCCGCTGCGTCACCCAGGCGACGGCGTCCAGGCTTGTCCCGTCGCGGGCCGGCCGCGCAGCCGCTAAGGTGCGCAGTCCCCCGCCGCAGACCTGCCCCATGCCCACCACCGACTTCCTCGTCCATCCCACCGACCTCGGCCAGACGCACTTGCGCGAGCGCGAGGACGCTCCGCTCGAACCTGGCCAGGTGCGCCTGGGCATCGACCGCTTCGCGCTGACGGCCAACAACGTCACCTATGCCGCCTTCGGCGACGGGATGGGCTACTGGCGCTTCTTTCCGACCGGCGACGAGGCCTGGCGCTTCGTGCCGGTCTGGGGCTTCGCGCGGGTGCTGCAGTCCACGCATCCCGGCGTGGCGGTGGGCGAGCGGGTATACGGCTTCTTTCCCACCTCGTCCAAGGTGGTGCTGACGCCCGGACGGCTGTCGCCGGAGCGCTTCACCGACATGGCGGCGCACCGGACCGAGCTGCCGGCGGTCTACAACCAGTACTTCCGCTGCACCAGCGATCCGCTCTACACCGCCGACACGGAGGACATCCAGGCCCTGCTGCGGCCGCTGTTCATCACCTCGTGGCTGATCGACGACTTCCTGGGCGACAACGCCTTCTTCGGCGCGGCCGAGGGCGGGCAGGCCACGGTGCTGCTCTCCAGCGCGTCGAGCAAGACCGCCTACGGCACCGCCTTCCAGCTGGCGCAGCGGCCCGACGTGCGCGTGGTCGGCCTCACCTCCGACGGCAACCGCGCCTTCTGCGAGGGCCTGGGTTGCTATGACGAGGTGCTGGCTTATGGCGAGCTGGACCGCGTCGCCGCCGACGCGCCCTGCGTCTACGTGGACTTTGCCGGCAACGGCGAGTTGCGCCGCGCCATCCACGAACGTTTCGGGCAGCTGCGCTACAGCATGGTGATCGGCAACACGCATGTGGACCAGCGCGCGCCCGAGGGCAGTGCCAAGACGCTGCCCGGGCCCCGCGCCACCTTCTTCTTCGCGCCGACGCAGATCAGGAAGCGCACCTGCAAGTGGGGCGCCGAGGCCTTCGGCCAGAAGCTGGCGCAGGGCTGGCGGGCCTTCACCGCCCGCGCCACGCAGGCCGATGCGCCCTGGCTGCAGGTCGAGCAGCACCGCGGCGGCGCGGCGTTGCAAGCGCTGTGGCCCACGGTGATGCACGGCCGCGGCGATCCGCGCGCGGCACATGTGGTGTCGCTCGCGCCCTGAGCATCACCGAAGGCCGCGGGCCACAGCCGGCAATACTCGGAGTTCGCGCCGCAAGGGCCTTGGCGGCGCGTCGACGCTGCCTGCTTCGCGGCTCGGCCGGCACAAGGCTGATGCAGCCGCTTCCACGGCGCCGACAATGCCCCGATGTCTGACACCTCGGCCGCGGCCCATCCCTACGAATCCCTCACGCCGGACGCAGTGCTCGATGCGCTGGCCAGCGTCGGCCTGTATGGCGACGGCCGGCTGCTGACGCTCAACTCCTACGAGAACCGGGTCTACCAGGTGGGCCTGGAAGACCGCTCGAACGTGGTCGTCAAGTTCTACCGGCCCGGCCGCTGGAGCGATGCACAGATCCAGGAGGAGCACGACTTCGCCACCGAACTCGCGGCCGACGACATCCCCGTCGTCGCGCCGCTGGCGCTGGAAGGCCGCACGCTGCACCACCATGGCGGCTTCGCCTTCGCCGTCAGCCCCTCGCGCGGCGGACGCGCGCCCGAGCTGGACGACTTCGAGGTGCTGGAATGGGTGGGCCGCTTCCTGGCGCGCATCCACGCCGTGGGCCGCAAAAAGCCCTTTGCCGAGCGGCCCGCGCTGGACTTGGCCAGCTTCGGCACCGCCTCGCGCGACTGGCTGCTGGCGCACGACATGGTGCCACTGGACGTGCAGAAGGAATGGGAAGCCGCCTGCAACGAGGCGCTGGCGATGATCGGCGCCACGGCCCTCGACACGGCCAAGCCCGCCGGCGAACTGCGCTGGCTGCGCGTGCACGGCGACTGCCATCCCGGCAACATCCTCTGGACCCCCACCGACCGCCCCGGCGGCGGCCCGCATTTCGTGGACCTGGACGACGCCCGCACCGGCCTGGCCGTGCAGGACCTATGGATGCTGCTCTCCGGCGACCGCGCGCAGCGCACCGCGCAGCTGTCCGGGCTGCTCGACGGCTACGAGCAGATGCGCGAGTTCGACCGCCGCGAACTGGCGCTGATCGAGCCGCTGCGCACGCTGCGCCTGCTGCACTACAGCGCCTGGCTGGCGCGCCGTTGGCAGGATCCGATCTTTCCGATCAACTTCCCCTGGTTCGGCAGCAGCGACTACTGGAAGGGCCAGATCCAGATGCTGCAGGACCAGTGCGAGGCCATGGCCGAGGAGCCGCTGTATGCCTGAGCCTTCGCCCGCTCACAAAAGTGCCGCCATCGATCCCAGCCGCTGCCCCGTGTGCGGCCAGCCCAATGCCTGCGGTGCCGAGGCGGCCCGTTGCCACGGCGAGCCGTGCACCGACTGCTGGTGCATGACGGTGGCCATTCCGGCTGCGCTGCGGGCCCAGGTGCCGGCCGAGGCGCAGGGCCTGGCCTGCATCTGCAGGAACTGCGTGGCTCAGGCCTGCCTCGCGCCAGCGTCGACGGTCAAAGCGGCAGGCACTTGAGCTGCACGCCGGGCGCCTGCAGGCGCTCCGCATACAGGCCTTCGCGCGCGGGCGACAGCAACGCATGCAGGCCCTCCATCAGCGGCACGGTGTCGCCCGCCTTGGCCTGGCGGTAGCAGCGGCCCAGGTTCTCCAGGCTGGCCTTGAGCGCCTGGCCCCGCGCGGCATCGCTGCGCGCCAGCGCGTCGGCCTGGGCGTTGAGCCAGTCCTCCTGGGCCTTGAGGCTCTGGTCGGGCAGTTTGGCGGCTTCCTCCTTGGGGATCATGGTGGCGTACAGACGCTGCAGGCTCTGCTCGCCACCCTGGGCCATGCGCAGGCTCGCGTCGTAATGCACCTCGAAGCTGCCCTGGCGCCAGATCACCCGGCGCACCTGGTAGTCGAGCTGGCCCTCTGCCCCGCCCAGGGTCTGGATCAGTTCGCGGGCCTTGGCGTTGTCCGGGTCCTCGCCGAAGTTCTGGCGCAGGGCCTGGGCGATGGCGGCGTCGCCGGGGTAGCGGATGTCGCCGCCGGCCGCATTGCGCTCGCATCCTTGGAGCAGCACTGCGCCGGCCAACACGGCGGCCAGCGCCATCGGCAGGCGCCGGGGCCTCGTTGTTCTCAAAAGCATTGGTCTGAAAGTCAATGGAACACGGCCGCAGTGTGCGGGCCGGATCGCCGGGCGCGCGCCAGAGAAGGCCGACGGGCGGTTACGGCCACGCCGGGTTTGTGAACGCCTGTTTCCAAACTGTGTGCCGCCTGACCTCGAATTCGTATCCGCGGCACCCCTTCGGGTTTGACAACACCCTTCAGCTTCCGTTAAGGCTCGCCGCCCCGTCGTCGACCCCAAAAACTGACCACTTTGGTGCACAACTGGGCTGGGAGGGAGCTGAGGACGACGCGTCCGTTGCGTCCTGGCCTACCCGGTCACGACCACGAAATTCTTCACACTCCAGCGCGGGATTTGGAAGCAAACGCAAAAAAATGTGAGCAACACAGCGACTTACATCTATGTCAAAGCGACATCCGGGACGCCGATAGATTGCGGTCCGTGGTCCCGAGCGGACCGCGCTTCAACCCATCTCTCATCGCATCCAACAGGAGTCCTTTCCATGAAGAAATTCGTTGCAGCCGGTGCCGTCGCCCTCATGGCCGGTCTGTGCGCCCCCGCCTTTGCGCAAAGCGGCGCCGTCACCATCCCGGGCGTGGGCAAGGCCAGCGGATCGACCGGTTCCGAGATCACCAACAGCCGCATCACCGTCAGCGGCAACAAGGCGCGCGACGTGCTGGCCGGCGGCGGCGAGGCCGGCGTGATGAAGGTCGGCGCCAACGTCAGCATGACCGGCATGGCCAACGTCAACTCCGTGAACATCACCGGCTCCAAGGTGCGCAACAGCGAGATCACCGTCAGCGGCAACGAGGCCGACACCATCAAGGCCATCGGCGGCACCGCCAACGTCAACTCCGTCAACATCAACTGAGTGGACGCCCTCGCTTGGTGTGCCGGGACGGCCGCCGGGCGGGAGGGCTGACCACCCCGCCGTCCCGGACACCGGATGGAGACCGTGCCCGTGCCCCAGGCCCCGAGAAAGAAGAACACCGCCCTCGTCCATGCCCTCGCCCTCGTGTGCGGCGGCCTGGCCGGCCTGGCGACGACCGGCGTGCAGGCGCAGGAGAGCGTGCTGCACGGCCTCGGCTGGATCACCGAGCGCCCCGGTTCCACGCTGCAGGGCGGCAGCAGCGCCCGCAACACGGGAAACCGCGCCAGCGGCGAGGTGATGGCCGGCGGCGGCAAGGCCACCGCGGGCGCCGGCATCGCCGGCTCGGCCGAGCTCATCGCCACCTCGCAGGCCAACATGATCGGCCTGTCCGCGCTCGAGACGCGCAACACGCAGGTGTCGGTTCTGCAGAACCAGGTCAGCGGCTTCGTGCGCGCCATCGGCGGCGCGGCCTCGGCCAACAGCGTCCTGCTGTCCGGCGGCCAGGGGCGTCGGCCGCTGGCCGACAGCCGCATCCAGATCCAGAACAACCAGGCGAGCCGCATCGAGGCCCACGGCGCCAAGGCGTCGGTGGCGCTCGGTGCGGGCTCGCTGCAATTGCCCGGGCGCGCCACCGCCAACGGCCTGCTGGCCGACGAAAGCGACCTGCGCCGCCTGCGCGCAGACATGACGGGCAACCGCGCCGAAGGCGTGGCCTCGCTCGGCGGCGCGGCCATCGCCAACGGCAGCACGCTGGCTCGCACGCCGGTGGACGACCTGCAGATCACCCAGACGGACAACCGGGCCCGCGACGTGCGCGCCGGTGGCGGCAGCGCCAGCGTGGGCTGGGGCGTGATCGCCTCGGCGCAGCTCAGCGGCGTGGCCGCGGCCAATGCGCTCACGGCGGCCAACAGCCGCCTCGAAGGCGCGCGGCTGCTGCAGCAGGGCAACCAGGCCGAATCGATCACGGCCACCGGCGGCAGCGCCCTGGCCAACAGCCTGAACCTGGCCGACTACCAGGGCGCGGCACTGCGCCAGTACAGCGCGCAGATTGCCAACAACCGAGCGAGCCGCGTCGATGCCGACGGCGGCAGTGGCTCGGTGCTGGGGGGCGCGCTGGCCGATGTGCAGATGGCCGCGGTGGCGCTGGCCAACAGCATCTCGGTGCAGGGCGGCAGCGCCGAGGGCAGCACCCGGCACACGGTGAGCGGCAACGTGGCCGACGGCGTGCGCGCCAACGGCGGCGCGGCCGTGGCCAACAGCGTGTGGCTGCGCAAGGCCACGACGCGCTCGACCAGCGTGGTCATCCAGGACAACAAGGCCGACAGCGTGGCCACCACCGGCTTCCAGGGCAGCGCGGCCGGCGGGCTGATCGCCTCGGGCGAGCAGAACGCCATGGCGCTGGTCAACAGCCTGGCCGTGCTGGGCTCCGAAGTGGACGCGGGCCGGGTCGATATCCTCGGCAACCAGGCCTCGGGCCTCTCGTCGCGCGGCGGCAAGCTGGTGGCCAATGCCGTGAGCGTGGAAAAGGGCGAGGGCGGCGCATCGCGCCTGTCGGCCCGCACCACGGTGCAGGACAACAGTGCCCGCCAGATCGCCACCGGCGCCGCCTCGGGCGGCGTTGCGGGCGGGCTGGCCTCGACCGACCAGAACGCACGCGCGGCCGTCAATGCCGTGGTGCTGCACCAGAACGCGCGCGCCGACGGCGGCTCCACCCTGCAGGTGACGGGCAACCGCGCGTCCAACGTGAGGGCGCCGGGCGGCACGGCGCTGGTCAACGCCCTGGGCGTGTACCGGGACTCCCAGCTCTCGGGCAGCCCGGTGACGCTGGCGGACAACCAGGCCAGCGACGTGACGGCGGGCGGCGGCTCGCGCCAGGCGATGGGCGCCGGCTCGGCGAAGAACGGCATCCTGGTGGCCAACGGCCTGTACCTGGAAGGCGAAGGCGGCGCGCGGCTGACCTCGTCGCCGCTCACGGTGCGCGGCAACACGGCGCGCCAGCTGCAGGCCGATGGCGGCCGGGTGAATGCCAACGCGCTGGCCGTCAACGGCCAGGGCGATGTGCAGGCCAGCCCGGTCACACTGACCGGCAACCAGGCCAGCGACGTGCGCAGCACTGGCGAGCAAGGCACGCTCTTCGGCAAGGCCGTCAGCGGCGGCGTGGGCCAGGCCTATGCCAACGCGGTGCAGGTGCTGGGCCGGCTGCGCGGCAGCAGCCTGGCCCTGGCCGACAACATGGCCGGCCAGGTGCGTGGCGACCAGGCCCTCGCGGCGGCCAACAGCGTGCTGCTGGACGAGAGCTCGACACTGGAAGGCAGCAGCGTCAGCCTGCGCGGCAACCAGGCGCAGGGCGTGCAGGCCCAGGGCGGCCATGTGGCGGCGGCCAACAGCCTGGTCAACGAAGGCCGCATCAGTGGTGCGCAGATCGGCATCGACGGCAACCGCGCCACCGTGCAGGCCGATGGCGGGGACGCCATCGCCAACACGGTGCGCAACCGCGGCAGCATGGCCGGCAGCCGCGTGACGCTCAGCGGCAACCAGGGCCAGGTGGCGCGCAAGGGCACGGCCAACAGCGTGGACAACAACGGCACGCTGGCCGGCGGACAGATCACCATCCTGGGCAACCAGGGCAGCGTGCAGGACGGCGGCACCGTCAATTCCTTCGTCAACAGCGGCCGTGCGACGGGCAATGTGCACATCGCCGGCAACACGGGCACCGCGCGCGGCAACGGCAGCCTGGCCAACAGCGTGCGCAACACCGGCAACCTGGCGGCCAACATCACCATCCTCGGAAACCAGGGCACGGCCAGTGGCGGCGGCGTGGTCAACAGCGTGGTCAACCGCGGCAACCTGAGCGGCGCGGTGGCCATCGTCGGCAACCGCGGCACGGCCTCCAACGGCGGCACGGTCAACTCGCTGGTCAACACCGGCACCATGGCCGGCAAGGTGACCATCGCCGGCAACCAGGGCTCGGCCGGCATGGGCGGCACGGCCAACTCGGTCATCAACCGCGGCAGCATCACCGGCAGCGTGACCATCGTGGGCAACAACGCCCGCGCCGGCATGGGCACCACCACCGCCAGCGTGCGCAACTACGGCGCGCTGGCTGGCGCGGCCGGCGTGACCGGCGGCGCCCCCTGGGCGGCCAGCGTCGGCAAGACGATCACCCTGCCCTCCACCGGCGTGGTCAACCGCAGCGTGACGGTGGGCCCGGCGGTGACGGTGCTCAACATGTGATTCAACCCACTCTGGAGACCTTCTTCATCATGCGCGCACGCACAACCCTTCCGCTTCTGGCCGCAGCCACCGCCCTGCTGCTGGCCGGCGGGGCGCAGGCCCAGCTCGTCAACTACAGCGAGCAACTGGGCAACTACAAGGACAACAAGGACGCGGGCGTGAAGCTGATCGATGGCGTCACGCCCGGCGTCACGGCCCGCGCCCGGGTGGCCCGGGCCCTGGAGCAGAACAAGGTGGTGGACCAGCAGGCGCTGGTGCAGCCCGACGGCACGCTCAAGCTGCCGGCCAACCAGACCAACCTGGTGATCCGCACCGACTACAGCAACGTCCAGCAGGGGGCCGACGGCCAACTGCGCATCGCGAGCCCGACGATCCAGGGCAACGTGAGCGGCAACGTGACGCTGTTCGTCGACGGCAAGGGGGTGGAGAACATCACCGTGCTCAACAACGGCCGCTGACGCAGCACCACCGGCCCGCGCGGGCCGCACCACCGCGCACCGATAACAACAACGCTCCTTTGCCGACCATGACCTTCGCACTCGCCCGCGGCGCCCGGATCAGCGCCCGCCTCGCCACCCTCGCCGCCGCCGCTGCGCTCGTCGCAGGCTGCGCCACCACGGAGAACGCCCTCAAGGACGCCGACCAGCTACTCGCCGAGCGCGAGGCCGCCCGGTCCCTGCCCACCGCCAACCTGAGCCAGTACGCCGCCGCGCTCACGCGCTTCGGCACCATGCTCGACGTCTACAAGGACGGCGACCCGGTCGTCTACATGCAGACGCGAAACATCCTCGATGCGACCAACCTCTCCAACCCGCTGGTGGGTTCGGAGATCCCGGGCGACATCACCGAGATGGTCCGCACCGCCGTCAACCGCATCGGCGCGCGCATCGTCTACGTGCCCTACCACCCCGACTACCTGATCTCGCAGGCCCAGCTGGGCGCGCGCTTCGGCGTGACCATGCCGGACTTCCTGATCACCGGCGCCTTGACCGAATTCGACCGCGCGCTGTCGGGCGCGGGCCGCTCCAACTCGGCCAGCGTGGACTTCGGCAAGGGCAAGGGCGAGACCAACATCGGCGCCGACTTCAAGCGCACCGCCATCCTCTCGGCCCTGGCGCTGGACCTGAACCTGGTGAGCTTCAGCACCCAGCAGATGGTGCCGCGCGTGCAGGCGTCGAACGTGATCAAGGTGCTGAACTTCAGCTCGGAGGACAACGCCAGCCTGGGCTTCTACGGCGACGCCTTCGGCTTCAAGCTGGAGGGCAAGTACCTGCAGGGTCGGCACTCGGCCATCCGCACGCTGGTGGACCTGAGCGTGCTGGAGCTGATGGGCAAGGCCACCAACACGCCGTACTGGCGCTGCATTCCCGGCGGCACGCCCGACCCGGTGGTGGTGGACAACATGCGCAAGTCTTTCGAGGCGCTCACGCCGCAGGTCAAGATCGGCCTGATCCAGGTGACGCTGCGCAAGTACGGCGAGAACGTGGCCATCAACCAGCAGCTGGACGCGCCCACGCAGGAGGCGCTGCGCCGCGTGTATTCCAGCCGCTATCCGCAGCTGGGCGACACGGTGGACGTGCTGAGCTGGCAGGGCTTCGAGCCGCTGTTCTTCGGCGTGCCAATGCCGTGGGACGGCCAGCTGGCCGCGCCTTCGCCGGCCACCGTCACGCCGGCGGCCGGCACGGTGCCGCCCGCGGCGGCCGCGCCGGCGAGGACGGGCGCATGAGGCTGCCACAGGCCTCTTCCGCCTGCATGCGCGGCGCGACTGCCTCGGCGCCAGCGCAGCATCCGACCGCGCTTGCGGCACGGATGCTGGCGAGCGTGGCAATGGCCACCATGCTGTGCATCGCAAGTGCACATGCGCAGACCGTGATCGGCAATCCGGGCGCCAACGTGAGCAGTGGCGCAGCCGTGAGCAGCGGTGCCGCAGGCGCGGTCGTCAGCGGCTCGGCGGCGGCCACGCCGGTCACGCCCGCAGGCGCCAACACGACGCCTTCTGCCGCCGCCGAGGCGGGCGCGCGTTTCGTCGAGTCGTGCCAGCAGGCCATCGAGCGCGGCATGGTCAACCCCGGCTGCCAGGGCCCGCTCTACGGCAGCGAGATCTCGCGGCTCAAGGAAGACGCGCTGCGCACCCAGAACCCCGCCCTTCTCACCCTGCTGGGCGACGCCTACCAGAGCAACCGCAGCGGCATCTCCGACATCGGTCAGGCCTACCGCTGGTACCTGCTGGGCGCGGTACGCGGCGATCCACGGGCCATGCAGCGCCTGTCGGACCTGTACCGCAACGGCCAGGGCGTGCCCAAGGACAACATCAAGGCCCTGGGTTACGCCCGCCTGGCGCAACGCCTCGCGCTGCCCGGCAGCCAGAACGCCCAGGGCGCCGCCGAGACCATCAACAGCCTGGGCCAGGAGATGGCGGCGGAGGAGACGGCGCTGGCCGACCGCTTCGCCAGCGAGCTGGAGGCGCAGATGCGGCAGGCGCCCGGTGCGACTGCATCCGGCGCGCCCGCAGTGCCGGGCATTGCAGCGCCGCCGCCTGCGGCCGCGCTGGGGCCGGCCGGCCCCAAGCTCTCCGGCCCGCCCGGCCTGGGCGCCCTGCGGGCCGCCGAGGCCAGCGCGCAGACGCCGTCGCCCGCGCCAGCGCCCGCCCCTGCACGTTCGCCGCTCGGCGGCTTTCCTGGACAGGAGGCGCTGCAAGCGACGCCCGCGCCGTCGTCGCCATCGCGCTGAGCGCCAGGTTCCGGCCGCCCCTCTGCATTCCCCGTGACGAGACCTTCGCCATGATCAAGAGACCTTCCACCCCTCCCGCATCCCCCGCCCGCAGCCCCTTGCGGGCGCCCCGTGTCGGGGCAGCACTCGCCGCCGGCCTGGTGGCAGGCGCCGGCTGGGCCGCCGGCCTTTCTTCCGAGCGAAGCACGACCACCATGATCGAACGTCCCGGCCCCGGCACCAACCGCATCGAAGTCACCGGCAACAGCGCCAGCAACGTGCAGGTGCGCTGCGCCGACGGCACCGCCACCACGGCCGGCGCCAACGTCAACAGCGTCGACATCGACAGCCGCGCCCTGCAGGGCCGCACCGTCGTCGTCACCGGCCGCAACACGCGCGACGTGAAGGCGGGCGTCGACTGTGCCCAGGGCGGGGCCGGGGCGGCAGCCAACGTCAACAGCGTCAACATCCGATGAAGCCCACGCACGCCTTCCCACTCGCCGCCCTCGTACTGGCCGCGGGCCTGCTGGCCGCCTGCTCCGACCAGGACAGCACGCCGGCAGCGTCCACCCCCACGCCGTCACCTGCCGCCGCGCCAATGACCAGCCCGGCGCCCGCAGTGCCCCCTGCGGCGGCGCCTGCAGCAAGCGGCGCTTCCGCGCCTGCGCCCGCGCCTTCTGCTGCGCCCGCCGCCGCCACCCCCACCAGCGCACGCCAGTTGCCCCTGTCCGTGCAGGGCGTGGCCAGCGCCGGCCTCACCGTTCGCGTGAAGGGCGTGGAGCTGGGGCCGGATGCGACCGTGCTGGACGTCAGCGCCTCCTTCGCCAGCCCGCTCACCAACTGGACGCAGATGGCGTCCGGCGACACCTACCTGCAGGACGAGGCCGGCAACAAGCTGATGCTCAAGCGGCCCGAGGACAACCGCTACCTCAAGATCAAGACCGGCGACACCATGGAAGGCCGGTTGGTCTTCCTGGGCGCGGTGCCGGCCGATGCGCGGCAGGTCAAGCTCGTCATCAACGAAGGCAGTCCGCCCGACGACACCAACAGCCCCGGCCTGGAGATGGTGCTGCCGCTCAAGGCCGGCGGATGAACCGCGCGGCAGCCGTGGTCGGCGCGGCCGGGCTGCTCGTCGCCTGCGCCGCGATGGCACAGGCGACCCCGGCGTCGGCCGCAGGGGGTGGCGGCTATCAGGTGCGGCGCAGCGCCCAGTCGCTGGCCGGAACGCCCACGCGCTGGCAACCAGCGGCTGGCGCACCCGTCAGCGAATGGCGCCCGGCCGGCACCGGCAGCAGTTGGCAGCGCGCCGCGTCCGAATCCACCTTCGGCAAGGCCGGCACGCCCGACACCACGCTGCGTCTGGCGGAGGTGCCGCCCGCACGCCTGGCCCGCACCCGCACCTTGCTCACCGAGCTGAACGCCCGGCCGACGCCGCAGAAGGCCATCGTCGTCGACCTGCCGGCGGACGTGCTCTTCGACTTCGACAAGGCCGATCTGCGGCCGGACGCCGAGCCCGCACTGGCCCGCGCGGCCGAACTGCTGCAGGGCTATCCCGATGCCCCGGTGCGGGTGCGCGGCCACACGGATGCGCGCGGCAGCGATGCCTACAACGAGGCGCTGTCTCTGCGTCGCGCGCAGCGCGTGGCCGAGCGGCTGGCCGCCGCGACGGGCACGAGAAAGCTGGAGACCGAAGGCCTGGGCCGGCGTGAGCCCATCGCCGCCAACACCCGGCCCGATGGCCGGGACGACCCCGAAGGCCGGCAGAAGAACCGGCGTGTGGAGATCGTGATCGGCCCGCGCGCCTCCAACGGATGAGCGCACAACGAGGAGATGCCATGGCGCTGATCGACTGCCCCGACTGCGGACGCCGCGTGTCGCCGCGCGCGCCGAGCTGCCCCAACTGCGGCGCGCCGATCGCCGCCACGGGTCATCCTGCCGATCGACGTCTGGTGATGCCAGGACTGCTCGGCCGACTGACGGCGGTGCTGGGCGCCTGGCTGGTGTTCCCGTGGGTGGCGCGGCTGCTCGCCTTCCTTGCGGGCATCGCCCTGCTGATCGTGATGTTCACGACGGCGCGCTGAGCGCACCGCCGCTTCGATCAGGCGGCGAGCGGCTGCTGCGGCAACGGCTCGTCCGCGTTCGCGGCAGGTGCCTCCGCGGACATCGCCGCGGCGCCCTCGACCGGGACGGGCGCCTGGTCCTGCTGCGACACGGCGGGCTCGGGCGACGGATCCTGCACCGGCACCGGATCGCCGGCCGGCGGCGGCTCCTGCACCGGCGCCGGCTCGCCACTCTCGGCGCGCACCGGCGCCGGCTGGCCGCGCTGCGCGGTCACCAGTTGGTAGATGAACTGCAGCTTGCCCACCGCCGCATGCGGCAGCACGAAGGGATAGAAGTCCGGCTGGCCCATGCTGCGCGACAGCTCGTTGAGCACGTTCGTCAGCCGCACCCAGCCGTTGAGGAAGTCCAGGAAGCGGTCGGCGTCCTCGTGCTCGGGCTTCCAGAGGTCTTCGCGCGTGAAGAGGTCGCTGGTGAGTTCGACGTTCACGGCGTTGACGCCGAAGCTCAGGGCGGTGTCCACCGTGTCGGCCATGTGCAGGTAGTGCGCCCAGGTCTCGGCCCAGTCCTCCCAGGGATGGGTGCTGGCGTAGCTGGTGACGTAGCGCAGCGCCCAGTCGGCCGGCGGGCCGTTCTCGTAGTGGCGCTGCAGGGCCTGCCCGTAGTCTTGCGTCTCGTCGCCGAACAGGGCGCGGAAGTCCTGCAGCCAGGGCGTGGGCGCGACCAGGACGTCCCAGTAGTAGTGGCCGATCTCGTGGCGGAAGTGGCCCACCAGCGTGCGGTAGGGCTCGCGCATCTCGGCGCGCGTCTTCTCGCGCTGGGCGTCGTCGCCTTCCTCGATGTTGAGGGTAATCACGCCGTCCTGATGCCCGGTGAGCACGCGCGGTGCGCCTGGCAGGTTGGAGAGGAAGTCGAACGCCAGGCCATGCGCCGGATCGGCCAGCCGGGTGCTGATCGGCAGGCCCAGCGCCAGCAGCTGCGACATCAGGCGGCGCTTGGCCGTCTCCATCTTCAGCCACAGCTCGGAATTCTCGGGCACCGACAGGTCGGGGATGGTGCGTGTGGCGCTGCAGGCCAGGCACAGGCCCGGCGCGAGGCCGTGGGTGTGCGCCAGGCCCGGGTCGGCTTCCTCGTCGTCGGGGACCAGCCAGTTGCAGCCGGCGGCGGTGCTGAAGTTGGCGCAGCGCCGGTAGCGCGGCCCGGCCGGCTCGCCGAAGACGGTGAACAGTTCGGGATCGTCGGTGGGCGCCAGCGGCAGCACACCGACCCGCGAGGTCACGTAGCCCAGTGGCGTGCCGCAGGCCAGGCACTGGCTGTTGCGCAGATAGACCGGCCGGCCGCACTGGCAGACGTAGGCGCGGCTGACGGCCGGCGCGGCCAGTTCGTCGGCCAGCGCGCCGCCACTGTGCACCTGGGCGGAAGAACTGTCGGATGTGAGCATGGGCACTCCCCTGTTGTGAATCGATATCGGGACGAGGGAGCGCACGGCGTTCGACACATGCGCCAGCGATGCGCTTGTGCCCTGCTCCGCCCCCGGACCGCAGGATTGTTCAGACGCCCCCTCGCGTCGCTCGGCGGGCGAAGCCCCGTATGCTTGTAGGACCGGACGGGCCACCCGTTCCCGCGGGGGCGCCGCTCCCGACGGCCCCTGCTCCATGACCGCCCCCACGCCCTCTCCCGCCTCCGCCCCGCCCGCCCATTCGCCGCTGCGCCAGCGCTATGGGCCGCGCTACCGCTGGCTGCTGCTGCTGTCGGTCATGGTGGGCACGATGGCCTCGATCATGTCCTCCACCGTGGTCAACGTGGCCATCCCCGACCTGAGCCGGCACTTCGGCCTGGGGCAGGAGCGGGCGCAATGGGTCAGCTCCGGCTTCATGGTGGCGATGACCGCCTCCATGCTGACCACGCCGTGGCTGCTGGCGCGCTTCGGCTACCGGCGCACCTATGTCGGCACCATGGTGCTGTTGCTGACCGGCGGGCTGCTGGGCGGGCTGGCGGACCTGTTCCCGCTGGTGCTGGCCGCGCGCGTCATGGAGGGGCTGGCGGCGGGCGTGGTGCAGCCCATCCCGGCCATCATCATCCTGCGCGCCTTCGAGCCGCACGAGCAGGGCCGCGCCAGCGGCTTCTTCGGCATGGGCGTGGTGCTGGCGCCCGCGGTGGGCCCCAGCATTGGCGGCGTGCTGGTGGACCTGGCGGGCTGGCGCTCCATCTTCTTCATGGTGGTGCCCTTCTGCCTGGCGGCCTTCTGGCTGGCCTGGAAGTTCGTGCCGCCCACGGCGCCCGGCGGCGCCCAAGCCGGCCGCAGCCATGCGCTGGACTGGCGCGGCCTGCTGATCGGCACCGCGGGCACGCTGTGCCTGCTCAACGGGCTGGTGGAACTGCGCGGCGATGCACCCGGCCAGGCCGCGCTGCTGCTGGTGCTGGCCGCCGCCGCCCTGGCCACCTTCGTGTGGTGGGAGCGGCGCCTGGCCGCGCGCGGCGGCGAGCCGCTGATGGACATGCGCCTGTTCACCCACCGGCAGTTCGCCATGGGCACGGTGGTGGCCTTCATCTACGGCACGGCGCTGTTCGGCTCGACCTACCTGCTGCCGGTGTTCATGCAGGTGGCGCTGCACCTGTCGGCCTCGCACGTGGGCACGATCATGCTGCCGGCCGGCATCGTGCTGGCCTTCACGATCGCCGGCGTGGGACGGCTGGCCGACCGACATCCGACCTGGCTGCTGGTGAGCACCGGCCTGCTGCTGCTGGCCGCCAGCTTCGCGCTGATGCCCACGCTGTCGCTGGCCGGGCCGCTTTGGCTGCTGACGCTGTATGCGGTCATCGGGCGCATCGGGCTGGGCTTCATCCTGCCCTCGCTCAACATCGGCTCGATGCGGCCGCTGCCCAAGACCATGATCCCGCAGGGCGCCAGTGCCATCAGCTTCCTGCGGCAGCTGGGCGGCTCGGCCGGCGTGAGCCTGTGCGCCGTGGTGCTGGAATGGCGGCTGTCGGCGCACGGGGATTCGCTGGCGCAACTGCAGAGCAGCCCGGCACGGCTGGCGGCCTTCGACGAGGTGTTCCTGATCCTGGCGGCGCTGTGCGGGCTGGCACTGCTGGCGGCGCTGCAGCTACGGGAGCGGCACCACCGCGGCGCGCTCTGACGACAGTGTGCGCGACAGCCGCGACCGGACGGCTCGGGTCTAATCGGGGCCGCCTTTTTTCCCCAACCCGGGCGAGCTCGCCCGACAACAACGAAGGAGATCCCGCAGATGCTCAACCATGTGATGGTCGGTAGCCAGGACATCGAACGCGCCAAGCGCTTCTACGACGCCGTGCTCGGCGTGCTGGGTGCACCGGAAGGCGTGCGCAACACCGGCCCCGGCGGCCACCAGCGCGTGTTCTGGCGCCACGACGGCAACACCTTCGGCATCACCGAGCCGATCAATGGCGAGGCCCCCACCGTCTCCAACGGCGCGACCATCGGCTTCAAGTGCACGTCGCCCGAGCAGCTGATCCAGTTCCACGACGTGGCGGTGGCCCACGGCGGCACCTCCATCGAGGACGCGCCCGGCCCGCGCGGCGAGGGCCATGGCGGCGTGCACCTCGCCTATGTGCGCGACCCCGACGGCCACAAGCTCTGCGCGCTGTACCGCCCGGGCCGCAAGGCCTGAGTCCCTTTCTCTTTTCCTGCATCCGCCCCGCCGCCGCCATGTGCCAGCTCCTCGGAATGAACTGCAACGTGCCCACCGACGTGCAGTTCAGCTTCACCGGCTTCGCCCAGCGCGGCGGCCGCACCGACCACCATGCGGACGGCTGGGGCATCGCCTTCTTCGAGGACCGCGGGTTGCGCCACTTCGTGGACCACCTGCCGGCCTGCGATTCGCCGGTGGCGGAGCTGATCCGCCGCTACCCCATCAAGAGCCGCAACGTCATCGCCCACATCCGCAAGGCGACGCAGGGCGCGGTCAACCTGCAGAACTGCCATCCCTTCGTGCGCGAGCTGTGGGGCCGCTACTGGGTGTTCGCCCACAACGGCGACCTGAGGGACTTCCGCCCACGGCTGCACGGCAACTTCCATCCCGTGGGCGGCACCGACAGCGAGCATGCCTTCTGCTGGCTGATGCAAGAGCTGGCCAAGTCGCATGCCGACGTACCGAGCGTGGACGAGCTGACGCTCACGCTGCGTGAGCTGGCGCCGCGCATCGCGAAGCACGGCACCTTCAACTTCCTGCTCTCCAACGGGCAGGCACTGTGGGCGCACGCGTCCACCAACCTCTGGTCCATCGAGCGGCAGCATCCCTTCACCCTCGCGCAACTGGCCGACGAGGACCTGTCGATGGACTTCGCCCAGCACACCACGCCCGACGACCGCGTGGCGGTGGTGGTGACGGCGCCGCTGACGACCAACGAGACCTGGGTGCCGTTCGCGTCCGGGGAGCTGCGGGTCTTCGAGAACGGCAGACGCAGGGGCTGACACCCCCGATCCCCTTCGCGGCTCCCTTTGAGAGATGGCCCCGCTGCAATGGCGGGCTTGCGCCTGCGCCGCCTTGCGTTGACGATGCGTTAACTAATAATAACAATTCGCATTCTCTTCAACACCCATCTCCATGACCCGTCTCTTCACGCCGGGGCCGCTGGCCCTGGCCGCCGGCCTGGCCCTGCAGGCGTTGGCCGCCTCGGCCCAGACCCCGCCCGCCGCGACGACCGCACCCACCACAGCCGGCACGCTGTCCACCGTCACCGTCGAGGCCAGCGCCGACGCCTCGGCCGAAGGATTGACCAAGCCCTATGCCGGCGGTCAGGTCGCCCGCGGCGGACGCGTGGGCCTGCTGGGCAACGTCGACCTGATGGCCACGCCCTTCGCCACCACGGCCTACACGCAGGAACTGATCCAGAACCAGCAGGCCCGCAGCGTGGCCGACGTGCTGCAGAACGATCCCTCGGTGCGGGTGGCGCGCGGCTTCGGCAACTTCCAGGAGTCGTACTTCATGCGCGGCTTCATCGTGAACTCGGACGACATCGCCTACAACGGCCTGTACGGCCTGTTGCCGCGGCAATACATCGCCTCGGAACTGTTCGAGCGCGTGGAGGTGCTGCGCGGCGCGAGCGCCTTCCTCAACGGCGCCACGCCATCGGGCGGCGGCATCGGCGGCAACATCAACCTGCTGCCCAAGCGCGCGGGCAACGAGCCGCTGACGCAGGTGACGGTGGGCGGCGCGAGCGGCTCGCAGGGCTATGCCGCCGCCGACATCGCGCGGCGCTTCGGCCAGGACCAGAGCCTGGGTGTGCGCGTGAATGCCGCCCACCGCGACGGCGGCACTGGCGTCGACGGCGAGTCGGTCAAGCTGAGTGCACTGTCGGTCGGCCTGGACTGGCGCGGCCGCGATGCCCGCGTGTCGGCCGACATCGGCCACCAGGAGCACATGCTCGAGGCGGCCCGGCCCAACGTGACGCTGGGCAGCGCCGTCACCGTCGTGCCGCGCGCGCCCGACGGCCGCAGCAACTACGCCCAGCCCTGGACCTATTCCATGGAGCGCGACACCTTCGGCTCCCTGCGTGGCGAGTACGACATCACACCCGCCGTCACCGCCTGGGCCGCCGCAGGCGCACGGCGCAGCGCGGAGAGCAACGCGCTGGCCAATCCCACGGTCAACAACGCCTTCACCGGCGCCAGCACGGCCACGCGCTTCGACAACACCCGCGAGGACGACGTGAAGACGGCCGAGCTGGGCCTGCGCGGCAAGCTGCGCACGGGCAGTGTGGGCCATGAATGGGTGCTGGGCTATTCCTGGTACGACCTGCAGAAGAAGAACGCCTATGCCATGGGTCTGGCGGCAGGCTCCTCGGTCGCCAGCAGCATCTACACGCCGGTGGCCCGCTTCGCGCCGGGCCTCAGCTACCTGGGCAACGACCTCACCAGCCCCGCGCTCAACGGCACCACCACGCTCAAGAGCTGGGCACTGGGCGACACGCTGTCCTTTCTGGGCGACCGCCTGCGGGTGACGCTGGGCGCGCGCTACCAGACCCTCGAATCGACCAGCATCCCCTACGTGGTCGCCAATGCCGGCCGCTTCGTGGCGGGCAGCACCGGCATCAGCAGCTACGACCAGAGCCGCACCAGCCCGGTGGCGGGCGTCGTCTTCCGGCTGCAGGACAACCTGTCGATCTACGCCAACTACATCGAAGGCTTGGCGCAGGGCGACACGGCGCCGACCGCCACCAACGGCGTGGTGGTGGTCAACGGCGGCCAGGCGCTGGCCCCGTATGTCTCCAAGCAGAAGGAAGTGGGCCTGAAGTACGACGGCGGCCGCATCGGCGCGACCGTGGCCGTCTTCAGCACCGAGAAGCCACGCGCCTACCTGGACACGGCGACCGGCATCTTCTCGGCCCGTGGCGAGGACCGGCACCAGGGCGTGGAGCTCAACACCTTCGGGGAGATCACCCGCGGACTGCGCGTGCTCGGCGGCGTGACCTGGCTGGATGCCGAGCAGAAGAACACCGGCAGCGCCACCACCGACGGCAAGCGCGTCATCGGCGTGGCGCGTGCCCAGGGCAGCCTCGGCCTGGAGTGGGACGTGCCCGGCGTGCCGGGCCTGGCCCTCACCGGCCGCGTCGTGCGCAACGGCAGCAGCTATGCCGACGCGGCCAACACCCTGCGCGTGCCCGGCTGGACGCGCCTGGACGTCGGCGCGCGCTACCTCACTGAAGTCGCCGGCAAGCCCGTCACCTTCCGCGCCCGCATCGACAACGCCACCGACCGCAACTACTGGGCCTCGGTGGGCGGCTATCCGGGCTACGGCTACCTGGTGCAGGGCGCACCGCGCACCTTCAACGTGAGCGCCACGGTCGACTTCTGAGCAGCGCGCGGGTTCAGGGCCCGATCCAAGTGGCGGGCCAGGCGCCGGAGCGGGTCATGTCCCGCAGCACGTCCACCACCAGCGCATCGACCGCGGCGCAGGCCACGGTCTGCGGGCGCGCGGTGCCCAGGACGCGCACCACGCGCCGCCGCATGCCGGGCCCGTCGATGGCGACGGTGCGCAGCCGGCCCGCCGCCACCTCCTCGGCGACGGCGCCGGCCGCCAGGATGGTGCTGCCGATGCCCTCCTCCACCGCCCGCTTCACGCTGCCCAGCGACTCGATCTCGGCCACCACGTCCAGCTGCACGCCCGCGGGCGCGCAGGCCTCGTCGATCAGCCGGCGCAGGCCATGCTCGCGGCCCGGCAGCACCAGCGGCCAGCGGGCCAGCGAGGCCAGGCCGATGCGCCGGGGCACCCGGCCCTGCGCCAAGCCGGTCACCAGCACCAAGCGGTCATCCAGCAGGGGGCGCTTGGCCAGGCCGGGTTCCTGGGCATCGCCGTACAGCAGGGCCAGGTCCAGCCGGCCCGACAGCAGCCATTCGCGCACGAAGCCGCTGTAGCCCTCGACCAGCTTGAGCCGCACCTGCGGCAGGCGCTCGCGGCAGGCGCGCAGGATGGGCAGCGTGGCCACCAGCGCAACGGTGGTGGGCAGCCCGATGGCCACCTCGCCCTGCGGCACGTCCAGCGACTCGCGCACGGCCAGGCGTGCCCGCTCGGCATCGGCCAGCACCACCCTGGCGTGCTCCAGGAAGACCGTGCCCGCAGGTGTGAGCGTCATGCCGCGGCTGGAGCGCACGAACAGCGGCGCCCCCAGCTCCGCCTCCAGCGCGGCGATCTGCTGGCCCAGCGCCGGCTGCGCCACGTGCACGCGCGCCGAGGCCTTGAGCAGGCTGCCCGCCTCGCTCACGGCGATGAAATGACGCAGTTGCCGCAGTTCCATGTCGGGGTTCCTGTCGGTGGGCGGAAGGCGATGGGGCGGGCCGGCTGCATGCCGGACGCACGGCGCAGCCCCTGGACGCACGCCGCCTCGCAGCAACGACTGCGCGACTTCCCGCTATCTGCAGACGGTCTAGCCGCTAGCCCGAATCAGTATTTCACAGCTAGCGCTCGGGCGACCAGAATCGGCCGCATCGCCAGCGCCCCGGACGCCGGCCGCCCACGGAGACCCGCATGCCCCAGGCCCTCGACATCGACCTTCTGCGCCCATGGATCGGCCGCACCGAGCAGCTGCACGACCATGTCACGGCCGCGCCGCTGCGCGCGCTCACCGCCACGCTGGACCGCGACGACGCGCCGCAGGCGCCCGGCGCGCCGATCCCGCCGCTGTGGCACTGGCTGTACTTCCTCCCCGCGGCGCGGCAATCCGAGCTGGGGCCGGACGGCCATCCGCAGCGCGGCGGCTTCCTGCCGCCGGTGCCGCTGCCGCGGCGCATGTGGGCCGGCAGCCAGCTGTCTTTCCACCGGCCACTGCGCGTGGGCCAGAGCCTGGTGCGCAGCTCGCGCATCGCCGACGTGCGCCTCAAGGAGGGCCGCACCGGGCCGCTGGTGTTCGTCAACGTCGACCACCGCATCGAGGCCGATGGCGAACTCGCCATCGAGGAGCGCCACGACATCGTCTACCGCGATACGCCAGCGCCGGACGACCTGCCACCGGCGCCGGTGGCGGCCCCGACCGATGCGGCCTGGGTGCGCCGCATCGCGCCCGACGACGTGCTGCTGTTCCGCTACTCGGCCCTGACCTTCAACGGCCACCGCATCCACTACGACCGGCGCTACGTCACCGAGGTGGAGGGCTATCCCGGCCTGGTGGTCCATGGCCCGCTGATCGCCACGCTGCTGCTGGACCTGCTGCGCCGCCAGCGCCCCGAGGCCACGGTGCGGCAGTTCAGCTTCCGCGCGATGAAGCCCACCTTCGACACCGAATCCTTCGAGGTCTGCGGCGCGCCCGAGGGCGACGGCACGGTGCACCTGTGGGCGCGCGACCACCTGGGCCACCTGACCATGGACGCCCGGGCCACGCTGGCCTGAGCGGCACGGCCCGCGCTGCCCCAAAACCCGACGCTGGAGGCTCTCTTGGCCCGTCCCCTCGATGGCGTGACTGTCGTCACGCTGGAACATGCGATCGCCGCTCCCTTCTGCACCCGCCAGCTGGCCGACCTGGGCGCGCGCGTCATCAAGGTCGAGCGCCCCGGCAGCGGCGACTTCGCCCGCGCCTACGACACGCGCGTCAACGGCCTGTCCTCCCACTTCGTGTGGACCAACCGTTCCAAGGAAAGCCTGACGCTGGACGTGAAGCACCCCGCCGCCGCCGACGTGCTGGCCAGGCTGCTGGAAGGCGCCGACGTGCTGGTGCAGAACCTGGCGCCGGGCGCCGCGGCGCGGCTGGGACTGTCGTACGAGGCGCTGCACGCGCGGCACCCGCGGCTGATCGTGTGCGACATCTCCGGCTATGGCGAGGACGGGCCTTATCGCGACCGCAAGGCCTACGACCTGCTGATCCAGAGCGAGTCCGGCTTCGTCTCGGTGACGGGCACGCCCGAGTCGCCCGCCAAGGCCGGCTGCTCCATCGCCGACATCGCCGCGGGCATGTACGCGTACACCCATATCCTGGCCGCGCTGCTGCAGCGCCAGGCCACCGGCGAGGGCAGCCACATCGACGTCTCGATGCTGGAGAGCATGGTGGAGTGGATGGGCTTTCCGATGTACTACGCCTTCGACGGCGCGACGCCGCCGCCGCGTGCCGGGGCGGCGCATGCCACCATCTTTCCCTACGGGCCCTTCAAGGCCGGCGATGGCCGCACCGTGATGCTGGGCCTGCAGAACGAGCGCGAATGGGCGGTGTTCTGCCGCGTGGTGCTGCAGCAGCCGGAGCTGGCCAGCGACCCGCGCTTCGACGCCAATCCGAAGCGTGTGGCCCAGCGCGACGCGCTGCGCACGCTGATCGAGACGGCCTTCGCGCCGCTCACGGCGCCGCAGGTGCGCCAGCGCCTGGACGAGGCGCAGATCGCCAATGCCAGCGTCAATGAGATGCAGGACGTGTGGGCCCATCCCCAGCTGCACGCCCGCGCGCGCTGGACGCAGGTGGACACGCCCGCCGGTCCCGTGCCCGCCCTGTTGCCGCCGGGCCGATCCAGCGCCTTTGCCGCGCGCATGGACGGCGTGCCCGCGCTGGGCGCGCACACCGAGGCCCTGCTGCGCGAGCTGGGCTGCAGCGAGACGATGGTGAACACGTTGCGGGCCGACGGTGCCATCTGACAAGGGCGCCATGTCATGAACCTGCCTGCCCCGTCTGTTTCCTCCAGCGCCCTCGCGCAGGCGCGCAGTTTTCTGTTCGTGCCGGGCAACCGGCCGGAGCGCTTCGAGAAGGCCGTGCGCAGCGGCGCCGACGCGGTCGTGCTCGACCTGGAAGATGCCGTGCCACCGGCCGACAAGGATGCGGCCCGTCAGGCGGTCGTGTCGGCCTGGCCGGTGCTGGCGGCCCTGGGCACGCCGCTGGTGGTGCGCATCAATGCGGTGGCGCAGCCGCTGGGCCTGGCCGACCTGGCGGCACTGGCTCCCCTCGCGGCGTCACGGGCTCCATGGGCCGTGATGTTGCCCAAGGCGGAATCGGCGGCGGACGTGCGGCAGGTGCGGGCGGCGCTCGGCGCGGCGGTGCCGGTGCTGCCGCTGATCGAAAGCGCCGCCGGCTGGCAGGCCCTGCCCGGCATCGCCGCCGCGCCCGACGTGCTGCGCCTGGTGGTGGGCCACATCGACTTCATGGCCGACACCGGCCTACTGTGCGGCGAGGACGAGGCCGAGCTCGCGCCACTGCGCTTCGCGGTGGCCATGGCCACGCGGCTGAATGCGCTGGCGCCGGCCGTCGATGGTGTCACCGTCACCATCCAGGACGAGGGCCGGCTGCGCAGCGACACGCAGCGGTCGCTGCGCTTCGGCTTCGGCGCCAAGCTGTGCATCCATCCCGCGCAGGTGGCGGTGGTGCATGAGGCCCTGGCCCCGACGCCACAGCAGGCCGACTGGGCGCGGCGCGTGCTGGCCGCCGATGCGGCCGCCGGCGGCGCCGCGGTGCAGGTGGACGGCCGCATGGCCGATCTGCCGGTGGTGCTGCAGGCACGGCGCCTGCTGGCCAGGCAGCGGTGAGCTCGGCCCGGCAGCCGGGCCGGGCACCGTCAAGACATCCACGGCGGCGGTGACGCCGCCCTGCGCAACGCCGGCCGGCGTCAGAAGGAGCGCGGCAGGCCGAGCACGTGCTCGGCCACGTACGAGAAGATCAGATTGGTGGAGATGGGCGCCACCTGGTAGAGCCGCGTCTCGCGGAACTTGCGCTCCACGTCGTATTCGCAGGCGAAGCCGAAGCCGCCGTGGAACTGCAGGCAGGCATTGGCCGCCTCCCAACTGGCCTTGGCCGCCAGGTACTTGGCCATGTTGGCCTGCGCGCCCATGGGCTGGTGCGCATCGAACAGCTCGCAGGCCTTCCAGCGCATCAGGTTGGCCGCTTCGACCTCGATGAAGGCATCGGCGATGGGGAACTGCACGCCCTGGTTCTGGCCGATGGGCCGGCCGAAGACCTGGCGCTCGCGCACATAGTGCGTCACGCGGTCGATGAACCAGTAGCCGTCGCCGATGCATTCGGCCGCGATCAGCGTGCGCTCGGCGTTCAGCCCGTCGAGGATGTACTTGAAGCCCAGGCCTTCCTGGCCGATGAGGTTCTCCTCGGGGATCTCCAGGTTCTCGAAGAACAGCTCGTTGGTCTCGTGGTTGACCATGTTGGCGATGGGCCGCACCGTGAGGCCACGCTGCTGCGCCTCTGTCAGGTCGACCATGAAGATCGACATGCCCTCGGACTTCTTCGTCACCTCGGCCAGCGGCGTGGTGCGCGCGAGCAGGATCATCCAGTCGGAATGCTGGACGCGGCTGATCCACACCTTCTGGCCGTTGACCACGTAGCGGCCGTCCTTCTTGACGGCGGTGGTCTTGATCTTGGTGGTGTCGGTGCCGGTGGTGGGCTCGGTCACGCCCATCGACTGCAGGCGCCATTCGCCGCTGGCGATGCGCGGCAGGAAGCGCTGCTTCTGGGCCTCGGAGCCGTGGCGCAGCAGCGTGCCCATGTTGTACATCTGGCCGTGGCAGGCGCCGGCATTGCCGCCGCAGCGGTTGATTTCCTCCATCACCACGCTGGCCTCGGTGAGGCCCAGGCCCGAGCCGCCGTATTCCTGCGGGATCAGCGCCGCCAGCCAGCCGGCGCGGGTGAGCGCATCGACGAAGGCCTCGGGGTAGGCGCGCTGCGCGTCGATGTCGCGGAAGTAGGCGTCGGGGAATTCCGCGCACAGGGCGCGCACGGCATCGCGGATCTCGGGGTGGTTGTGGGACTGTGTCTGCTCGATCATGGCGTGGCGCGCGGCCGGGCCGCGCCGGTCCTCAGATCGGGGCCTTCACCTGCGCCTCCAGCGCATCGACGAACAGCGCCGGCACGTCGCAGCCGGTCTGGTCGTGGATCTCCTGGAAGCAAGTCGGGCTGGTGACGTTGATCTCGGTGAGCGAGCCGCCGATCACGTCCAGGCCGATCAGCAGCAGTCCGCGCGCGAAGAGCTTCGGGCCGATGGCCTCGGCGATGCGGCGGTCGTCAGCCGACAGCGGCTGGGCCACGCCCTTGCCGCCGGCCGCCAGGTTGCCACGCACCTCGGTGCCCTGCGGGATGCGCGCCAGGCAGTAGGGAACCGGCTGGCCGGCGATCACCAGCACGCGCTTGTCGCCCTGGCTGATCTCGGGCACGAAGCGCTGGACCATGATCGTCTCGGCGCCGCCCTTGTTGAGCGTCTCGATGATGGAGCCGAGGTTGAGCGCGTCCTGCTTGACGCGGAAGATGCCCATGCCGCCCATGCCGTCCAGCGGCTTGAGGATGATGTCGCCGTGCTCGGCATGGAAGGCGCGCACCGCCGCGTCGCTGCGCGTGACCAGCGTGGGCGCGGTGAATTCCGGAAACTCCATGATCGCCAACTTTTCCGGGTGGTCGCGCAACGCCCGCGGCTTGTTGACCACATGCGCGCCCTCACGCTCGGCCTGCTCCAGCAGGTGGGTGGCGTAGATGTACTCGGCGTCGAAGGGCGGGTCCTTGCGCATGAGCACGGCGTCGAAGTCCTTCAGGGCCACGCGCTCGCGCAGGTCCACCGTGTACCAGTCGTCGGCATCGCCGGTCAGGGTGATGCGCAGCACCTCGGCCTCGACCACGCCGCCGGAGCGCCAGCCCAGGTCCTGCGGCAGGCAGGCGGCGATCCGGTGGCCGCGCCGCTGGGCCTCGCGCATCATCGAGAAGGTGGTGTCCTTGTAGGTCTTGAACAGGTCGAGCGGATCGGCGACGAAGAGGAAGTTCATGATGGCTTGTGCTTGTTGTCGTGGCCGCCCTGGCGGGCGTCCAGCCTGATCTTGCAGGCAGGAGCGATGTCCTTGCCGGCGGGGGTCTTTGACCGGCCGGCCTGCTGCACCAGCAGCGCGGCCGCACCGGCCACCACGCCCCAGAAGGCCGAGCCGATGCCAAAGAGGGTCACGCCCGAGAGCGTGACCAGGAAGGTGATGAGCGCCGCCTCGCGGTGGGTCTCGTCGCGCAGGGCCGTGGCCAGGCCGCCGCCGATGGTCGACAGCAGCGCCAGTCCGGCGATGGCCGCCACCAGTTCCTTTGGGAAGGCCGTCAGCAGCCCCGCCACCGCGGCGCCGAAGCAGCCGATCAGCACATAGATGAGCCCGCAGCACACGGCGGCGGTGTAGCGCTTGTGCGGATCCTCGTGCGCCTCGCGGCCCATGCAGATGGCGGCGGTGATCGCGCTCAGGTTGAGCGCATAGCCGCCGAAGGGGGCCAGCAGCAGCGTGGCCACGCCGGTCAGCGTGATGAGCTTGCTGATCGGCATGTCGTAGCCCGCGGCGCGAATGGCCGCCACCCCCGGCAGGTTCTGCGAGGCCATGGTCACGACGAAGAGCGGCAGCGCCAGGCTGACGGCCGCCTGCCACGTGAACTGCGGCATCGTGAAGACCGGCATGGCCAGCGAGAAATGCACTGTGCTCCAGGCCAGCTGGCCGCGCACGGCCGCATAGGCGACGGCCACGGCCAGCGTCAGCGGCACGGCGTAGCGCGGCAGCCAGCGCTTGCCTGCCAGGTAGGTCGCCAGCATCAGCAGTACCAGCGGCAGCGCCGTCTGCGCCGCCGTGAAGGCCGAGAGGCCGAAGCGCGCCAGCACGCCCGCCAGCAGGGCCGAGGCGATGGCCATGGGGATGCGGTTCATCACCCGCTCGAACCAGCCGGTGGCGCCGGCCAGCGTGATGAGCGCCGCGCAGACGATGAAGGCGCCCACGGCCTCGCCCATCGAATAGCCCGCGCCTGCGGTGGCCAGCACGGCGGCGCCGGGCGTGCTCCAGGCCACCATCACGGGCTTGCGCAGCCACAGCGATGGGATGGCGGTGGCCAGGCCCATGCCGAGGCCCAGCGCCCACATCCAGGAGGCGATCTGGGCGGAATCGGCGCCGAAGGCCTGCGCGGCCTGGAACACGATGGCCACCGAACTGGTGAAGCCCACCAGCACCGCGACGAAGCCGGCGGTGAAGGCGGGCAGGTTGACATCCCGGATAAAACGCATAGCCGACGATTGTGCCGGGCGGGCCTGTCGGAGGCAGGGCTGGCCCCGGATCGCAGGCGCACCGACACTGGCGCCCTCCACCGGCCGGGCACGTGGCTTGCAGCGCCCGGCCCTTTCGCCAAAGACCGGACCACGCCCATGACGACCCCCGCCCCTCCCACCACCCCCGCCGAGATCGTGGACGAGTTCCTGCGCCTCGTGATGATTCCCGACCCGGCCTCGGCCTCGCGGTACACCGCGCCGGACATCCGCATCCGCTTCACCGGCAACCGGCCGATGACCGCGCCCGGCGACACCTCGGCCTTCAACGCCAAACGCTACGCCTGGGTCAAGAAGAAGATCGAGCGCACCGAGACGGTGGCCGGCGGCACGGAGGACGAGACCGTGGTCTACAGCCTGGGCACGCTCTACGGCGCCTGGCCCGACGGCACGCCCTTCGAAGGCAACCGCTACGTCGACCGCTATGTCGTGCGCCGCGGCCTGATCGTGCAGATGGACGTGTGGAACGACAGCGCCGAATGGCTGCTGGTGCGCGCCGGCCTGGCGACGCTGTGAGCCGCGCACGATGACCGCCGCGCCGCACGACCCCGCCCGCACCCGCTGGCCCGAGCGCCTGCCGGGGCATGACCGCTTCGACTACCGGCCCATTACCCGCCGCCACGACTACGCCTGGCCCAATGGCGCGCGGCTGGCGGTGTACCTGGGCTTCAACATCGAGCACTTCGCCTTCGGCGATGGCCTGGGCGCCTGCATCGGCCCTGCGTCGCCGCATCCGGATGTGCTCAACCACGGCTGGCGCGAATACGGCAACCGCGTGGGCGCCTGGCGCTGCCTGGAACTCTTCGACCAGCTGGGCCTGCCCACCGGCACGCTCATCAACACCGCCCTGTACGACCACTGCCCCGAACTCGTGCAGGCCTTCGCGGCCCGCGGCGATGAGCTGATCGGCCACGGCCACAGCAATGCCGAGCGCCAGGGCCAGCTGTCGGAGGACGAGGAACGCGCCCTGCTGCAGCGCTGCCGCACGCGCATCGAACGCGAGAGCGGCCAGGCACCGGCGGGCTGGCTGTCGCCCTGGATCTCCGAGAGCCGCCTCACGCCCGACCTGCTGGCCGAGACGGGCTACACGTACACGCTCAACTGGTGCCACGACGACCAACCGATGCGCATGCGCACCCGCGGCGGCGGGCGGCTGTGGGCCGTGCCCTATCCGCAGGAGTTGAACGACATCCCCATGATCGTGGCGCGCCAGATGGACTCGCGCGCCTTCTGCGACATGGTGGTGGACAACTTCGAGGAGATGCTGATGCAGTCGCAGGCCCAGCCGCTGGTGATGGGGCTGGCGCTGCATCCGTACATCGTGGGCCAGCCCTACCGGCTGCGGCACCTGCGCGAGGTGCTGGGCCACCTGGCCCGCGCGCGCGACGAGGGCCGCGTGTGGTTCACCACGCCCGGCGGCATCGCGCGGCATATGGAGACCGCGGCCGCGGATGCGCCGGCGGGGGCCTTCGACTGAAGGCCCTACCGCGCGCCCAGGTCACACGACCGAGGCGGCGCCGGCTTCGGTGGGCCGGCTGGCCCGCGGATCGTCCGGCGCGGCGGTGACGATGCTGGTGAGCGGCGGATCGGCCGGCCGCAGCTTCGCGATGTCCGGCCGCGGCCGCGCCAGCGTCGGCGACGAGGAGAAAGCCTGCTCCATGGCCAGCGAAGCCGACAGCAGCGGCAGGTCGCCACGGAAGGCGCCGGTCACCTGCAGGCCGAATGGCATGTCGCGCTCGTCCGTCCCGCAGGGCAGGCTGATGGACGGGTGCGTGGTGAGCGTGACCACGTAGGTCAGCGCCAGCCAGCGGTAGTAGTTCTCCTGCGGGCGGCCGTCCACCTCGGCGGCGTACGGCAGCGTCCACGGGAAGGGCGAGACCGGCGTGGTGGGCGACATGACCAGGTCGTAGCCCTCGAACACCTTCTGGAAGCGGCCGATGATGCGCGTCTGCTCGGTCTGCGCCCAGGCGCTGTCGAGCAGGCTCATGCGCACGCCCATCTCGTAGTTGGCGCGCGGGTTGGGGCCCAGGCTCTGGGGGTTGCGCTCGTAGGTCTCGCGCATGCCGGCCACGAAGGCCTCGGCGCGCAGCACGTCGAAACAGCGGTGCACCTCGCCCAGCGCGAACGGCACCTGGTCGCAGGCGGCGAAGAGGTGGCGCATGGCGGCCATCTTCTCGCGGAAGGCGCGGCGCACCACGGGGTCGACGTCGCAGCAGCCGAAGTCCTCGGTCCAGGCCACGCGCAGGCGCGACAGGTCGGCCGTGCGCGGCGCCAGGAAGGCCATGGCGTCGAGCGGATGACTGAGCGGATCGCCCGCATGCGGGCCGGCGGTGGCCGCCAGTTGCAGGCAGGCATCGGCCACGCTTCGGCCCATGGGCCCGACCACCGAGATGGGCGACCAGCCCATCGGCTTGCGCACGCTGGGCACCACGCCGGGCGAGGGCCGCAGGCCGACCACGCCGCACTTGGCAGCGGGGATGCGCAGCGAGCCGCCGGTGTCCGAGCCGGTGCACACCGGCAGCATGTCCAGCGCCAGCGCCGCCGCCGAGCCGCCCGAGGAGCCGCCGGCATTGAGGTTGGTGTCGAAGGGGTTGCCGGTGGCGCCCCATACCGGATTGCGGCTGTTGGCGCCCGCGCCCATCTCGGGCACGTTGGTCTTGCCGGCCACGATGGCGCCTGCAGCGCGCAGGCGGCGCACCAGCTCGATGTCCTGCGCCGGCACATGGTTGCGCAGGCTGGGCGTGCCCGAGGTGGAGAGCAGGCCGGCCGTGGGCTCCAGGTCCTTCACGCCGAGCGGCAGGCCGTGCAGCAGGCCGAGCGGCTCGCCGCGCATCACCGCCTGCTCGGCGGCGCGGGCCTCGCCGCGTGCGCGCTCGAAGCAGGTGGCGGTGACGGCGTTGACGAAAGGATTGACCTGCTCGATGCGCGCGATGCAGGCCTCCAGCAGTTCGACGGGCGAGAGCTGGCGGGCGCCGATCAGGCGGCGCTGCTCGACGGCGGAGAGTTCGACGATCTGGGCCATCAGTCCGCCCGGATGTTGGCGCGCTGGGCGACGGCGCGCATCAGCGGCAGTTCGTTCTCGATCTGCTTCGCCGACGCGGCCTGGCCGGCAAAGGCCGGCTCGGCACCCTGGGCCGCGAGCGCGGCCTTGGTGTCGGGCGAGGCGACGATCTGCGCGATGGCCTTCTCCAGCCGCTCACGCACCGGCGCGGGCGTGCCCTTGGGCGCGACCAGCATGATCCAGGTGTCGACGTTGATGTCGGGATAGCCCGCCTCGGCGAAGGTGGGCACGTTCGGCAGCTGCGACGAGCGCTTGGCCGTGGTCACGGCGATGGCCTTGACCTTGCCGCCCTTGAGCTGCGGAATGGCGGCGGTGACGGTGTCCACCGAGAAGGGCACCTGGCCGCCGATCAGGTCGGTCATGGCCGGGGCGCTGCCCTTGTAGGGCACATGCAGCATCTTCGCGCCGACGGCGCCCAGGATGATCTCGCCGGCGAAGTGCGAGGTGGTGCCGGCGCCGAAGGAGGCGTACGAATACTTCTCGGGCGAGGCCTTCGCGGCGGCCACGAATTCCTTCACCGTGTTGATGAGCACGTCCTTGTTGGCCAGCAGCACCAGCGGGATGCGCGCCACGATGGCGATGGGGTCGTAGCTCTTGACCGGGTCGTAGGGCAGGTTGCTGCGGATGGCCGGATTGGCCGTGAAGGTCGAGGGCGAGCCCAGCAGCAGCGTGTAGCCGTCCGCGGGCGCCTTGGCGACGTAGCCGGCGGCGATGGCCGTGCCGGCGCCCGGGCGGTTGTCCACCACCACCGGCTGGCCCAGGGCGGTCGAGATCCGCTGGCCCATCAGCCGGCCGATGACGTCGGCGCTGCCGCCGGGCGGGAAGGGGATCACCAGCGTGATCGGCCGGCTGGGGTAGTCCGGCTGCGCCATGGCAGGAAGCGCGCCGGCGCTGGCGGCCAGCGCGAGCAGGCTGCATACGGCGGCGCGGCGGGACACCGAGGCAGGACGGAAAGCGGGGATGGACGCGAAGGTCATGGCGCAGGCCTTTCGGAAGACGATGGCGGCATGCTAGAAACGCGCCTCCCGTGCAGCAAGCACAAGGCTCTTAAAGCTTCATTGCCGATTCGGCAATGTTCTGGCACCGCATCCGATGGCTTCTCCCCCGCCCGCGTCCACCCCCGCCGCCAAGCCTGCACGGCGCGATCCCAACCAGCGCGTGCTGCAGGAGGTGGCCCTGCGCTACTTCCTGGAGGTGGCACGCGCCGGCTCGGTCACCGAAGCCGCGGCCCGGCTGGAGGTGGCGCCCTCGGCCGTCAGCCGCCAGATCGGCCGGCTGGAGCGCGAGCTGGACACCCTGCTCTTCGAGCGCCGCGCTCGCGGCATGACGCTCAATTCCGCCGGCGAGCTGCTGGCCGCCCATGCCCGCCGCGCCTGGCTGGACATCGAGCGCGTGACCGACGACATCCTGGCCCTGCGCGGCCTGCGCCAGGGCGAGGTGCGCATCGTGGCGACCGAAGGCTTCGCCTACGAATTCCTGCCCGCGGTGGTGGCGGACTTCCAGGCGCGCTGCCCGGGCATCCGCTTCCAGCTGGACATGGCGGTGCAGCGCGAGGTGGCGCGCCGCGTGCGCGAGGGCCTGGTCGACATCGGCGTGACGGTGAGCCTCAGCTCCGAAAGCGGCCTGCAGGTGGCCTTTCGTCATCCCTCCCCCGTGATGGCGGTGGTGGCACCCGGGCATCCGCTGGCCGATCGCCGACAGCTGTCGCTCGCCCAGTTGCCGGCCTGGCCGCTGGCGCTGCCGGCCGGCACATCCACGCTGCGCCAGTTGCTGGACATCAGCTGCAGCCGCCAAGGTCTGGTCCTGCAGCCGGTGATCACCAGCGACCATCTCTATCCGCTGATCCAGTACGTGACCCACACCCAGGCCGTCACCTTCTGCGGCGAGCTGGCGCTGCGCCAGCAGCTGCACAACCGTGCCGTGGTGGCCATCCCGCTGCGCGACCGTGAGATGAACGAGCGCCACTTCGAGGTGCAGACCATGGCCGGGCGCCATCTGCCGGATGCGGCGCGGGCCTTCATCGATCACCTGCGCAAAACGTTGGAGTGACACGATGGCAGTCGCTGCCTTGCGCTAACGGCAATCCGATCTTGCGAAGCTCACATTGGTCGGCAACGCAGGCGGCGGAATAATCGCCTTCGGCGCTCGATCGCGCCGCCTCCCCACCCTCAGGGCCGGCGCCCTGCGCCGGCATCGTTCATGACCCAGACCTCCGCCCTGCCCTTCTCCAAGGTCCGCTCCGTCGGCCCGCTCGTCTTCCTTTCCGGCGAACTGGGCATCGCCGCCGACGGCTCGGTGCCGGCCGGCATCGAGGCGCAGACGCGCCTGTGCCTGGAGCGCATCGCGGCCACGCTCGCCAGCCATGGGCTGGCCCTGTCGGACGTTGTGAGCGTGACGGCCTACCTGGTCGATGCGGCCGACTTCGCCGCCTTCAACGGCGTCTATGCCGCCGCTTTCGCCGAGCCGCGGCCGGTGCGCACCACCTT
>NZ_CAJYES010000041.1 GCF_913773995.1 uncultured Pseudacidovorax sp. | reverse complement strand
GTGCGCCCAACTGCGCCAGAAGGAATGTGGCAAAGGGGCCGGCGATGACATGCGAGAAGTCCAGGATGCGCACGCCGGCAAGCGGGGCGAAGTCGGTCACGGGCGCGAGCGAGGCGGGGGATGGCATGGCGGCGGTGCTCATGGAAGGCTGATGCGGTTGCGGGCGATGAGCGCGCGGTAGCGCGTGGTCTCCTGCGCGATGAATCGGCTGAATTCGGCGGGTGATTCGGACACGCTCGGCACCGTGCCGTCGCGTGCATAGGCGGCGCGCAGGCCCGGGTCCTGCATGGCCGTGCGCACCGCGCCGAACAGGCGCTGCACCAGCGCATCGGGCAGGCCCGGCGGACCCCAGATGCCCGACCACGACACCAGGTTCAGGTCCTGGCGCCGCAGGGCCTCGTTGAGCGTGGGCACCTCCGGCAGGGCCGGATCGCGCTCGCCGGCCGTGACGGCCAGTGCGCGCAGCTTGCCGTCGCGCACCTGGGGCAGGGCCGTGGAGATGACCGGAAAGGCGAACTGCGCGTCGCCACGGATCAGCGCCAGCCCGATCTCCACCGAGCCGCGATAGGGCACATGGGTGGCCTGCACGTCGGCCGCCGAGAGGAAGGCGGCCGCGAACAGATGGGCCGCGCTGCCGATGCCGCCCGATGCGTAGTTCAGCCGGCCAGGATCGCGCCGTGCAGCCTCCAGCAGGTCGTCCACGCTGCGCAGCGGCGAATCGGCGCCCACCACCAGCAGGCAGCCGCTGGTGCCGGTACGGCAGATGTGGCTGAAGGCCTGCGGGTCGAACTTGACCGAGGGCTGGAGCAGCTTCTGCGTGACGTGGGTGGAGCTGCCCAGCAGCAGGGTGTAGCCATCGGGCGGTTGCTGGTTCACGTATTCGGCCGCCAGGATGCCGCCAGCGCCCACCTTGTTCTCCAGCACCATCGACTGGCCCAGCTGTTTGCCCAGGACGGGGCCGAGCAGGCGGGCCTGGATGTCGGGGCCACCGCCCGCGGCGTAGGGCACGATCAGCCGCACGGGCCGTTCGGGGTAGCGCGCCGTGGCCTCGGGCGCGGCCGCCAGGGCACCGCGACCGGCGGCCAGGCCCAGAGCGCCGAGCAGCAGCCGGCGCCGACGCAGGGTCGTCTCGTTCATTGCCGTTGTCTCCGTCGTTCGATACGCCGATTCTGGAATCGCGGGCCATGCCACACAATTATTGGTTTTGAAAGAAGCCATTACCGATCGATATGGCCCAGACAGGATCCGAGCCCGCTTCCACCGCCCGCGAGGAGGAGCGCCGTGCCCGGCGCATGGACCGCCTGCGCGTGCGGCACCTGCGCCTGCTGCACTGGGTGGCCGAGACCGGCTCGCTGAGCGCAGCGGCCGAACGCCTGCAGGTGAGCCAGCCCGGCGCCACCAAGATGCTCCAGGAGATCGAGGCTGCGCTGGGCGTCGGCCTGATCGAGCGCAGCGCCCGCGGCGCCCGCCTGAGCCCCGCCGGCCGCGTGGCGCTGGATCGGCTGCGTGTGGCGCTCGGCGCGCTCGATGCCGCCGCGGGCGCGGACGCGGCCCTGGCGATGCCGGTGCTGCGCATGGGCATCCTGCCGCTGGTCGCCGTGGCCGTGCTGCCCGCCATCACCGCCGCCATCGATGCAGCCGGGCATTTGCCCCGGCTGCTGCTTCGCGAGGCCAATGTGGACCAACTCATGCGCCTGCTGCGCGACGGCGAGGTCGACTGCGTGATCGGCCGCCTCGAAGCCGGCGAGGATGCCACGGGCGACCTGCAGATCGAGCGGCTGTGGGAAGAGCGCATGGCCGTCGCGGCCGCGCCCGGCCATCCGCTGGTCAGCCGCCGGCGGCACACGCTGGCGACGCTGCAGGCCGAACGCTGGATCCTGCCGCCGTCGGCCACCAACACCCGGCGCAACTTCGAGCACTGGTTCCTGGAAAGCGGGCTGCAGCCTCCGGCGGCAACGGTGGAGTCGACGTCCTTTCACACGAGTCTGGCGCTGGCCGGCGCCGGCCGGCTGCTGGTCGTGGCGCCGCAGACGGCCGTCGAGCACTACGAGGCCCGCGGCGTGGTGAAGGCGCTGGCGCTGCAACGGCCCTTGGCCTCGGGACCCATGTTCTTCATCACGCGTGCCGAGCTGGCACCACTGCCGCAGGTCGTCCAATGGCGAATGGCGCTGGTCGACCATGTCCGGCAGATGGCAGCGGGCGCATGAGCGACGATCCGCGCTCCTTTCTTGACCTTGCCTAGGGGCGACACCGCTTGGACTCCCTCACTCAGATCGTTCTCGGCGCCTCGGTCGCCGCCGTCGCCGTGCCGGCCCGTGGCCGGCGCGTGGCGCTGGTCGCCGGTGCCGTGCTGGGCACCTTGCCCGACCTCGATGGCCTGGTCCTGTCCGGGATGGGCGTCGATGCCGTGACCAACGTCACCTGGCATCGCGGCCCTTCGCACTCGCTGCCGGTGCTGCTCGTCGCCGGTTGGCTGATCTGGCTGCTGGCGCGGCGCTGGAGCGCCCGTGTGCGCGAGGCGCCGCGCGGCTGGCTCGTCGCCATCTGGCTGGCCCTGATCACGCATCCGCTGCTCGATGCCTTCACTGTCTACGGCACTCAGCTCTGGTGGCCTTCGCCGACGCCGCCTGTCATGGGCGGCAGCGTGTTCATCATCGACCCGCTCTACACGCTGCCCTTGCTCGTTGCCGTGATCGTGGCCGCCGTGGCGGGGCCGCGTCCACGCGGCCGGCGATGGCTGTCTGGCGCGCTGGTGCTCAGCAGCCTGTACCTGGGCTGGAGCCTTGTCGCGCAGCAATGGGTGGACCGCATCGCGGCACGCTCGCTGGCCGCGCAGGGTCTGCAGGACGCGCCACGCCTGGTCGTGGCGTCGCCGCTCAACACGCTGTTGTGGCGCGTGGTGGTCATGACGCCGGATGGCTTCCTGGAGGGCGAGCGTTCGCTGGTGGCCGACAGCGGCCCCATGCGCTTCACGCACCATGCCAGCGACTTGCAGGCGCTGGAGGCCTTGTCGCAGGAGCGCGCCGTGGCGCGGCTGCGCTGGTTCACCCATGGCTTCATGAAGGCCGCGCGGGACGGAGATGACCTGATCGTGTCGGACCTGCGCATGGGCGCGGAACCCGACTACAGCTTCAATTACCGCGTGGCGCGTTGGGACGACGGGACGTGGCGGCCGGTGCCCGTGGCATTGCAGGGCGGCATCCGGAGTGCAAGGGGCATGCTGGGACGCACCTGGCAGCGCATCTGGGCGTCGCCAGGCTGACCCATGCGGACGGCGCGTGCGCTGCTTTGAAACCGGCGTCGCCCCCGCTCAGCTCAGGCGCGCGGCCGGGTGGACCGGCCGCGCGTCTGTGGTGCGCCGACAGCGGAGGTCCAGGGTGACAGCACCGCCGTGATGCATTCGGCGAATGCCGTGAGCAGGTCGCTTTCCTCCCGGCCTGCCTTGGTGATCTCGAAGAAGTCGACGGGCACCACCGGCTGCCGCAGGGCATGCAGCGTGACGCGATAGCGCGCCGCGGCGCCAGCCACGAAGGAGGGCAGCACGGCCGCCCCGCGGCCGGCCTCGACCATCGCCAGCAGCGTGTGCAGGTGATTGAAGCTCTGCACGAATTGGCCGTGTTCGCCGCTGTCGCGCAGAGAGGCCTCCACCTGCTGCTGGATGGGGTTAGTGGGCGGCAAGCCCAGCAGCCCGTGACGAGGAACTTCCTTCCAGCGCAATGGAGCAGCTTCCGCCGGTGACTCGTTTGCCGGCAGGATCAGC
>NZ_CAJYES010000040.1 GCF_913773995.1 uncultured Pseudacidovorax sp. | reverse complement strand
GCTCTTCGGCCGCATCCGCGCGGCCCAGGTGGGCCAGCGTCTCGCGCATGCGGCCGAAGAGCGGCGTGCCCTGCCCGGTCGGCCGCATGCCCTGGCGGCTGCGCTCGAACAGGGGCAGGCCCAGGGCCTGTTCCAGCTGCGCGATGGCGCGGGCCACCGTCGGCTGCGACAGGTGCAAGGCTCCTGCCGCGGCGGTGGTACTGCCGGCCGCTGCCACCGCCACGGCCGCGCGCAGCGACCGCAGGGTGGGCGCGGGCGCCACGCGCTCGGTCACGGCGGTACCGGACGAGCGGCTCAGGCCGCCGCCACCATCGGCAACCGCAGGTCGAAGCGCGCCCCGCCCCCAGGCGCGTTGCCGGCCTCCAGCCGCGCGCCATGCGCATGCATCACGGCCTGTGCGAGCGAGAGGCCCAGTCCCAGGCCGGCCGCGGCCTCACGGGCGCGGGCGCCGCGGTAGAAGCGCTCGAAGAGGTGGGGCAGGTCGCTCGGCTCGATGCCGGGGCCGTCGTCGGTCACGCGCACGATGGCCTCGCGGGCGGTGGCGTCGGCCAGCAGGCTCACGGTGACGGCGCCGCCCTGCGGCGAATACTTGATCGCGTTGTCGATCAGGTTGGTCAGGGCGAGCTGCACCGGCACGCGCGCCGAGACGGCCTGCACATCGGCGCCTTCGTTCACCGTCAGGGCCACCTGGCGCTGGCGCGCGACCGGGGCCATGCGGCGCATCGTCTCGCGCACCAGGTCGGCCAGCGACAGCGATTCCATCTCGCCGCGCTCCTGGCCGGCGTCGAGCCGGGCCAGCACCAGCAGCTCCTCCACCAGCAGGGTGAGCGATTCCACCTCGTCGAGTGCGGAATGCAGCGTCTCCACATAGCTCGCGGCATCGCGCGGACGGCGCAGCGCGATCTCCAGCTCGGCACGCAGGCGCGACAGCGGCGAGCGCAACTCGTGCGAGGCATCGGCCGTGAAGTTGCGCTGGGCCTCGATGCCGCGCTCCAGGCGGTCGAGCATCTCGTTGAGCGTGTCCACCAGGCGGCCGATCTCGTCGGGCACGCCGGGGTGGGGCAGCCGGCTGGCCAGGTTGCGCTGGCCGATGCGGCGGGCCTGCTCCACGATGTCGTCGATGGCATTGAAGACGCGGCGCGTGAGCAGCTCGCCCGCGATGCCCAGCGCCAGGATCAGCACGACGGTCAGCAGCAGCATCATGACGCCGGCGCTCGCCACCGCGTGGTTGAGGTCCTCCAGCGAGGCCGCGACCTGCACCGCCAGCAGGTCGGGCCGGTTGGGCACAGGGACCGACACCACACGCGTCTGCTCGCCGGCAAAGCGATCCAGGTCTTCGTAGACCGGCCCACCGCCCACCAGCTGTGCCCGCAGGTCTGCCGGCACGGGCAGCGTGGCCGAGCCGAGATTGGCGCTGCGCGCCACCACCTGGCCGTCCTTGTCCAGCACCTGCACCAGGCGGTCGACGCGCGCATACGAAGGGCCACGGTTGCGCGCCGCCTCGTGCACCACGGCAGGCGTGCCGGGCTCGGACACCGCGAGCATGCCGGACTCCAGTTCGGCCAGCGCCAGTATGGCGTCGTCCAGGTCGCCGCGCAGGTCGGTCGAGAAGGCCCAGATGCCCACCGCCGCCACCACGGCCATCACCAGCGAGACGACGGCGAAGTGCACGATCGCCAGGCGTCGGCGGAAGCTCAGCATGCTCACTGGACGACCCTCCGCGCACGGCGTTCGGGGATTCGTGCTTGGGAGCGGCCCGGCGCGCTCATGCGGCCGCTCCCACGTCGAGCCGGAAGCCGCGCCCGCGCACGGTGACGATGGAAGGGTCGGCGATGCCCTCCAGCTTGCGCCGCAGGTTGCCCATGTGCACGTCGATGAGGTTGTCGATGGCGAGCAGGTCGTCCTTCCAGATCTGCTCGGCGATGCGGGCCCGGCTGACCACCTCGCCCGGATGGCGCATCAGGATGTGCAGCAGCGCGAACTCCTTCTGCGTGAGATCGATGGGCTGGCCGTGACCGGTCACGGCATGGCTCAGCGGATCGAGCCGCAGGGCGCCCACCACCAGGACGGAGGGCCGGGCCAGGTCCGAGCGCCGCAGCAGCGCACGGGCACGGGCCAGCAACTCGTCGAAGGCGAAGGGCTTGGTGAGGTAGTCGTCGGCACCGAAGTTCAGCCCTTCCACGCGGTCGACCAGGGCGTCGCGCGCGGTGAGCATGAGCACGGGCGTGGTCACGCCGCGCTCGCGCAGGGCGCGGCACCAGCCCAGGCCGTCCTGGCCGGGCAGCATGCGGTCGAGCACGATGAGACCGTAGGCGGTGACGAAGGCCTCCTCGTCCGCCTCTTCGGCCGAATGGACCACGTCGACCACGAAGCCCTCCTCCTGCAGGCCGCGCGCCAGCACGCGGGCGGCCTTGCGGTCGTCTTCAACCAGGAGGATGCGCATCGGGAGTGGGCAATGGCGGGCACATGGGGCAGGCAGTATGCCTTTGCAGGCCTGTTTTCCGCCTGAAGAACTCTTCAGGATTTCTTGGGACTTTCTTCAGGCACCGCTGCGTAACCTGCGCTCCCAATGAACGGATGGTCCGCCCGCACGAGGCAGGAGTCCGTGGAGCCGACGATGACCGTTTCCTTCCTGTCCGACGCTGCTGCCCCTTCCGTGCGCGGCGCCGTGCTTCTGCTGCCGGGCCTGTGCAGCACGTCCGACGAACTGCTGCATCTGCAGTCCTCGCTGCGCCGAAGCGGCTGGCATGTGAGCGCGCCGCACATCGCGGGCTACTCCTTCGATGCCGACGGCCAGCGCAGCACCGGCTTCGACCAATGGGTGGACCGGGTGTGCGCCGAGTTCGCGCAGCTCAGGCAGCAGTACGGCACCGTGCTGCTGGCCGGCATCTCGGCCGGGGCCGCGCTGGCGCTGGCCGCCGTGGCGCGGCTGGGCCAGGCGGTGTCGGGCGTGGTGCTGATGTCCACCACGCTGCGCATGGACGGCTGGAGCGTGGGCCGCAGCCGCTGGCTGCTGCCGCTGGCGTTGTACACGCCGCTGGGCCGCCTGTGGCGCTACCGCGAACGGGCGCCCTACGGCGTCAAGAACCAGCGCGTGCGTGAATGGATCGAGCAGGAGCTCAAGGACCGGCAGATCTCCCGCGCCGGCTGCGCCGCCATCGGCGTGGCCCACCTGCGCGAATACGACCGTCTTCGTCGCGCCGTGCGCCGCAGCCTCGACCGCGTGCGCTGCCCCGTGCTGGCCCTGCATGCCCGCGAGGACGAGGTGGCCAGCCTGTCCAACATCGACCTGCTCGCCCAGGGCCTCAAGCATGCGCCGCTGCACACGGTGGTGCTCGAGAACAGCTATCACATGATCTCGATCGACAACGACCGCCGCCAAGTGGCCGAGGAGACGATCGAGTTCGCCCGCGCCGTGGCCGAGGGCCGCGCTCCTTCCACCTCCATCGAAAGCTGATCCATGCCGTCGACCACCTTCCAGACCATCGCCCGCATCGCCCAGGAAGAGCACCGCTGCGACCCGGCCCTGCTGCGCCCCGAAGTTCCGCTGGCCGACCTGGGCCTCGACTCCCTGGCACTGATGGAGTTCATCTTCTCGGTCGAGGACGCCCTCAAGCTGCGCCTGCCGGAAGAGCGCCTGGACCCGCGCGAAGCCGGCATCACCCTTGGCGACCTGTGCGACGCCATCGACGCACACATGGCACAGCAGCAGCAGACCGGCGGCGCCACGCCGGCCCACGCATGAATGCCCTTGCCGCCGGCCGGGCCGAGGTGACGCTGTGAGCACGCCCGTCGCCATCACCGGCGTGGGCGTGGTCAGCTCGCTGGGCACCAGCGTCCAGGCGCTGGACCGGGCGCTGGCCGCCAACCAGTGCGCCATCGCGCCGCGCGAGGTCGTCATCGACGGGGTGGAGCGCTTCACCGTCGGCGTGGCGGCCTGCAGCGAGTTCGACGACCGCAAGAGCCGCGCCCCTTCGGGCGTGACGCTCGATCGCGGCACGGCGATGGCCCTGAGCGCCGCCTTCGAGGCGGCGGAGCAGTCGCGCCTGTTCGAGAGCAGCCGCCAGCCGGCGCCCGAGCGCCTGGGTGTGTTCTGGGGCACCGGCATGGGCGGCGCGAGCAGCTTCGACCAGTCCACAGAGCAGCTCTACGGCCGCAAGCGCCGCCTGCGGCCCACCACGGTGCTGACGACCATGCCCAATGCGGCCGTGGCCGAGCTGGCGCTGGCCTTCGGCGCACGCGCCTCGGCCGTGGGCTATGCCTGCGCCTGCGCCTCGTCGGCGGTGGCCATCGGCGAAGCCATGCGCGCCGTGCGCGGCGGCTGGCTGGACGTGGCCATCGCCGGCGGCCACGAAGCCCTGCTCACACCGGGCGTCATCGCCAGCTGGCAGGCCATGCGCGTGCTGGCCCCGCTGGAGGCGCATGCCGCCCACACCTGCCGGCCCTTCTCGGCCGACCGTGCCGGCTTCGCGCTCGGTGAGGGCGCGGGCGCGGTGATCATCGAATCGGTCGCCTCGGCCGAACGCCGCGGCGTGGATGTGCAGGCGCTGCTGGCCGGCTACGGCACCAGCTGCGACGCGAGCCACATCAGCAACCCGAACAGCGAAGGCCAGGTGCGCGCCGTGCGCGCCGCGCTGGCCGACGCCGGTCTGGCCGCCAGCGACATCGGCCATGTGAATGCGCACGGCACCGGCACCGTCGCCGGCGATGCCGCCGAGGCCGCCACGCTCGCCGAGATCTTCGGCGCGCGCGGCGTGCCGGTGAGTGCCACGAAGGCGCTGCACGGCCACATCATGGGCGGCGGCGGGGCCATCGAACTGCTGTGCGCCCTGCGCGCCATGGCGCTGGGCCAGTTGCCCGCCAGCGCCACGGCGCCCGACTCCACCCTGGGCGTGGACCTCGTGCACGGCCTGGCGCCACGCGCCAACGGCGACATCCGCCATGTGATGTCCAACGCCTTTGCCTTCGGCGGGACCAACGCGGTCTTGATCGCAAGCCGGGTGGGGTAGGGCGGCCAGCGTCGGCGCTACGCCCTGCCATCTCCCGCATCGGCCATCCGCGCGGGGGGCTGGCTGTGGAAGGGCGGGGCGCCCTCCCGAGCCTGGGCACGGAGTACATCCTTGCGGACTTTGCCGGAGGCCGTCGTGGGAAATTCCCCGACCAGGAAGTAGTGCTCGGGCAGCTTCTGCCGCGCGACACCCGCAGCCGCCAGCATTGCCTCGATTCCCGAAGTCTCCTGCGGCGCATCGGCGCGCAGGATCAGGAAGGCGCAC
>NZ_CAJYES010000039.1 GCF_913773995.1 uncultured Pseudacidovorax sp. | reverse complement strand
GCCGCCGTTTGGGGCCCATTTCATCCTGCCCCAAACGCCGGCATGCCCCACTGCTCCGGTTAACTCGCACGTTGGGCTGATTAGAAATCACCGATTAACAAACTGTAATAAGCATTGCGGGAAACGTGAGGACATATATAGTGGCGCGAACTTTTCACGAAATTGTCGACAGTTATTACGAATCGGCAAAGAACAAATGCAATGCGCATTTCAGAGTCGCTGAGCGACATAAACGGAATCACAGGCATCTTGGTATAGCGGCTACATCCTTCAGCGCGCTCGTGGGAACTGCTGTAGTCTCCTCTCTCGTGCAGGATAAACCAGAAACGTGGTTGCAAATTACTGCCACTTTGATGTCTATAACCGCTGTAGTACTAACAGCGCTACAGACATTTTTGGATGACGCTGGTCTTGCTGCCCAACATAAGTCAGCTGCAGCTGGTTACGAAAGCATTAAGCGAGCTCTTGACTTCGTTTCCATGAAGTACCCGGACGCGAAAGGGCATGTAGAAGAACCGGGTACGGCAGAATTGGAATCAATTCGTGCCACTTTAGATGACTTAGTAAAGCAAAGTCCAAGCATCCCTGATAAGGATTACGATGCAGTCGCGCAAGGTAGAAAAAACAAGCTATAATTGACCAACAAATCGGTCAAAGGAACGCGCCGCCTGTTGGAAGTTTTGGTTTTTTTATCAAGGTTCGGCGGCTTCGTTTTGCTTTCGTTGGCGGCGCGCCCCTTACCTCGCCATTAGGTTTCTCTTGTTTTGACAATGGACACAATCGCCTGCTCTTCCTGCTTCGTTGATCAAGGCCTACGGCTTGACGCTGAGCAGATAGGTATCGCTGGAGATGCGTCCTGCCCAAATTGCGGCAGCACAGAAGGGAAGAAGCTGGACAAATCATTCCTCTCCTCACTCGCATATCGATTCTTTGTATGGGGGTCATTCGGGCGAACGGAATACGGCGGCGCACCGTTGATTCAGTTCAATGAACTTCAAAAAACTACCATTACGCCGCCACCTTGGATGCAAGCAGATGTTGCCCTGTTCGAGTCGCTATTAGGCATAGGCTTCTTCTACTACGGTCCACGCCTTTGGATGGTCGGAGAGATTGAACCGCTCAAAGCTCTTGAGAGCCTTAAGGAACGCCCAAAGATCATCGCAAAGATCCTTAAGACCTATCCATCTCGCCACATCGAATCAAATAGAAATTTCTATCGAATTCGAAAAGATCCCAAACATCCTGACCTGCACACTGAATTCGATAGCCCACCGAATCCTTATCTGGGCAGCGGCCGGCTCGACTCCCTTGAATTGCCGATTCTGTATGCATCCCCGGACTTAGAGGTATGCGTCCACGAATGTCGCGTTACCGCCGAAGACGAGCTTTATCTTGCAACGTTGGTCCCTTCTCGGGTTTTGAAGGTTCTAGATTTGTCAGTGATCCCCGACGAAAGTGAATCGGTCACCGAGTTTGAGAGCTTGGACATGGCAATTCACCAGCTCTTCATGGCTGGAAAGCATTCCTATGAAATCACACGAGCCATTGCTGGTGCGGCAAAGCAAGCAGGCTTCGATGGAATCATCTACCCTTCTTACTTCAGCTTGCTACGTCTGGGCCTCATGCCGCTACGCACGACATACGGCCTCTCGCATCGTAGGGCGCCCGAACTTCAAGCGCAGGAAGAGTCCTTCACAGTGCCAAACCTTGCCGTCTTTGACCGACCTATTGAGTCTGGCTTACTCAAGGTTGCTTGTATAAACAAACTAGTTCTTAGCAGAGTTGCCTATGAATTTCACTTCGGGCCAGCGAGCTTTTAGGCCGAAACCTAACTGTCGGTTCAACGCGGACGCCAACACTGGCCATGGCTTCGCCATTTTCATGGCCACTGTTGGTGCCCCACGCGCTTCGCGCTCCGGCGCCGGCTAACCTGGGCGTTGTCCCATAAGAGGGCGAGGACACGCTTGCGACCTCGCCCCGGCCCGGCCCCAGCCGAACTAGGGCGCCGAACGCAGGAAGGCCGCAACGGGCTCCAGTTGCTCAGGCACGTTCAACGCCGGCGCATGCCCACAGCCCGGCACCTCCAGCACCGTCAGCCGCCCCGCCGCACCGGGCCCGCGGTGGCGCATCGCCTCGACCGTGTCTGGCAACACCAGGTCCGACTCGGCGCCGCGCAGGATCATCACCGGCACGTCGATGGCGTCGTAGTGCGGCCAGATGAGGTAGTCGTCGTCGTGCACGGTGAACTGGCGCACCATGGCCGGGTCGTAATGCGGCGTGACGCGCCCGTCGGGCAGGCGACGGGTCGAGGTTTCGGTCATCCGCCGCCATTGCGCATCGCTGAGCCAGCCGTAAGGCTTGTAGACGGTGCGCAGAAAGGCTTCCAGTTCGCTCACGGTGTCGAAGGCCGGCGGATTGCCCGCATAGGCCTTGATGCGCTCGATGGCCGCGGCGGCCAGTTGGGGCGCGTTGTCGTTGAGCACCAGCGCGGCGATGCGTTTCTTCATCGCCGGGACCACAAGGCCGGACGCGCACACCGTGCCGATGGCGCCGCCCATGGAAGTGCCCACCCAGTGCACGCGGGCCAGGCCCAGGTGCTCGCACAGCGCGTCGGCCAGGCGCGCGTAGAAAGCCAGTTGGTATTCCTCGTCAGGCGCCGGGCTCCATTGGCTGAGGCCGCGGCCCAGGGTGTCGGGACAGATCACCCGCCAGCCTTCGGCCACCAGGTGCACCGCCAGTTCATCCATGTCGCGGCCCGTGCGGGCCAGGCCGTGCCAGGCGATCACCGCGGGCGCGGCCGGGTCGCCCCAGTCCATCCAGTGGATCTCGCGGCCGACCAGCTGCGCGTAGTGGGAAGTGGGGGTGACGCTCATTTCGCGCTCCTGCTGCGCAGCTTGCCGACGATGCCGGTGGGAAAGTAATAGACCGAGAGCACGAAGAGCACGCCCAGCCACAGCAGCCAGCGGTCGGGCGAGAGCACCGCCGACAGCCAGGGCAGCCCGCTGGCCGCCTCGCTGCCCAGGCGCAGCAGGTCCTGCAGATAACTCTGCGCCACCACGAACAGCACCGCGCCGATGGCCGCGCCGTAGATGGTGCCCATGCCGCCGATCACCACGATCAGCAGCACGTCGACCATGATCTCGAAGCTGAGCGAGGTGTCCGGCCCGTTGTAGCGCAGCCAGATCGCGAGCATGGCGCCGGCCAGCGTCGCGAACAGCGCCGACAGCACCGCCGACAGCGTGCGGAACACCACCACCCGGTAGCCGATGGCCTCGGCGCGGAACTCGTTCTCGCGGATGGCCTGCAGCACGCGGCCGAAGGGCGAATTGACGATGCGCAGCAGCGCCAGCACCAGCACCACGGCCAGCACGAAGAGCAGGTAGTAGCACAGCAGCCGGCCATCGAGCGAGATGCCGAGGAAGGGCTCCTCGCTGAACTCGAAGCTGGGCGAGATCAGTTCCGGCAGCTTGAAGGTCAGCCCGTCCTCGCCACCGGTGAAGTCCGACAGCTGCGAGGCCAGCGTCTGGAAGGCCGACGCCACCGCCAGCGTGATCATGGCGAAGAAGATGGCCCGCACCCGCAGCGAGAACAGGCCCACCGCCAGCGCCAGCACCAGCGAGACGGCCAGCGCGCACAGCACCCCGACGAGCACCGCGTCCCAACCCGCGCCCATGCGCGTGGCGGCGATGGCCACGCCATAGGCGCCGATGCCGAAGAACATGGTGTGGGCGAAGCTCACGATGCCGGTGTAGCCCAGCAGCAGGTCGAAGCTGGCCACCAGCACGATGAACACCAGGATCTTGGCCGCCACATTGAGCGCCTTGACGCCCGGGAAGAGAAAGGGCGCGAAGGCCAGGCCCAGCAGCACGGCCAGCAGCAGCACGGCCAGCACCTTGCTGCGCGGCAGGTCGTTGGAGAGAAGGCGTCGAAGCATGATCGGTCCCCTTCCCTTTCAGCGGCTGCCCGCCACGGGGTACACGCCCTGTGGCCGCCACAGCAGGATCGCCACCATCAGCGCGATGTTGGAGAACAGCGCGACCTTCGGCGCGACGAAGCCGGTGTAGTTGGCCATCAGCCCCACCAGCAGTGCGCCGATCAGCGCCCCGGTGGTCGAGCCCAGGCCGCCGATGATGATGACGATGAAGATCAGCACGTTGACCTGCGCCCCCATCTGCGGGATCACGTTCTGCTGGTACAGGCCCCACATCACGCCACCCAGGCCGGCCAGCGCGCTGCCCGCCACGAAGATGCCGATGAAGAGCACGCGGATGCGGTAGCCAAGGGACTCGACCATCTCGCGGTCCTGCACGCCGGCGCGGATCAGCAGGCCGATCTTGGTGCGGGCCAGCGTCCAGGCCAGCAGGCCGAAGACCAGGGCGCCGACGATCACGGCCAGCACGCGGTACTTCTCCACCGCCGCATCGCCCCACAGCCAGGAGCCGCGCAGGCCCTCGGGCAGCGGCAGCGGAATCTGCGCCGGGCCCCAGATGACCTTGATCAGCTCCTCGCCGATGATCATGCCGCCCATCGTGATGAGGATCTGCTTCAGGTGCTGGCCATACACGGGCCGCACGATGAATCGCTCGAAGGCCAGGCCCACGGCGCCGGCCACCAGCATCGCGACCACCATGGCCGGCAGCACCGCCACCAGGTTGGTGAGGATGGAGCTGGACTGCGTCCAGTCGCCCATGGCGCCCAGCACGCTGGTGGCGACGAAGGCGCCCAGCGCGATGAACACGCCGTGGCCGAAGTTCAGCACGTCCATCAGCCCGAAGACCAGCGTCAGGCCCGAAGCGATGATGAACACGATCATGCCCATGGCCAGGCCGGCGATGGTCAGCGTGAGCCAGGTGGAAGGCGAGCCCACCAGCGGCAGGGCCACCAGCGCGAGCGCGGGCACCAGCAGCAGCGGCTTCCAGTCGATGTCTTTGGCGAGGGTCGTCATAGGGCCAGTCCCAGCAGGCGCTGCTGCAGTTGCGTGTCGGCCGAGAACTCGGCCATGCCGCCGGCGTGCACCACGCGGCCGTTGTCCATCACGGCCACGGTGTCGCCCAGGCGTTGGGCGAAGTGGATGTTCTGCTCCACCAGCAGGATGGTCACGCCGCTGGCCTTGAGCTCGGCGAAGGCGTCGATCATGTTGTTGATGATGGCCGGCGCCAGGCCCTTGCTGGGCTCGTCGATGATGAGCAGCTCGCGCGGCTCGACGATGGCGCGCGAGACGGCCAGCATCTGCTTCTGGCCGCCGGAGAGCTTGCCGGCCGGGTGGTTCCAGAATTTCTCCACTGCGGGGAAGAGCCGGAAGATCCACTTCAGTCGCGTCTCGTCCATGTCCTGCGCGCGGCGGGCGCCGCGGGCGGCCAGCAGCATGTTCTCCTTCACGGTGAGGTCCGCGAAGATGCCCATGGTCTCGGGCACGTAGGCGATGCCGAGGTCGGCGATCTGCGGTGTGGGCAGGTTGGCGATGCTCTTGCCTGCGAACTGCACGCGGCCCTGCGCCACCTTCCACAGACCCATGATCGTGCGCAGCGTGGTGGTCTTGCCGGCGCCGTTGCGACCCAGCAGCATGGTGAGCTGGCCCTTGGGCACCGCCAGGTCCACGCCGTGGAGGATGTGGTACGCGCCGATGTGGGTGTGCACGCCGTCCAGCGTGAGGAGTGCTTGATTCATGGCTGTTGCTCCTTCCCCCGCTGGGGGAAGGTGGGGATGGGGGCCGCATCGCGTTGAA
>NZ_CAJYES010000038.1 GCF_913773995.1 uncultured Pseudacidovorax sp. | reverse complement strand
CGGCGCCGCGCTTGGGCGGCTCGCTGACCTTGAGGGTCTTCAGGCGCGGCTTGGCATCCACGCCCAGGTCCTCGGGCTTGACGGTGTCCAGCGGCTTCTTCTTGGCCTTCATGATGTTGGGCAGCGTGACGTAGCGCGGCTCATTGAGGCGCAGGTCGGTGGTGACCACGGCCGGCACGCTCAGGCTGAGGGTTTCCAGGCCGCCGTCGACTTCGCGGGTGACCTTGACCTTGACCTTGTCGCCTTCGACTTCGACCTTGCTGGCGAAGGTGGCCTGCGGCAGGTCGGCCAGGGCGGCGAGCATCTGGCCGGTCTGGTTGGCGTCGTCGTCGATGGCCTGCTTGCCCAGGATGATGAGGCCGGGCTGTTCCTTGTCGACCAGGGCCTTGAGCAGCTTGGCGACGGCCAGGGGCTGCAGCTCTTCGGTGGTCTCGACCAGGATGCCGCGGTCGGCGCCGATGGCCATGGCGGTGCGCAGCGTTTCCTGGCACTTGGCCTCGCCGCAGCTGACGGCGATGACTTCGGTGGCCACGCCCTTTTCCTTCAACCGCACCGCTTCTTCGACGGCGATCTCGTCGAAGGGGTTCATGCTCATCTTGACGTTGGCGATGTCCACCCCGCTGCCGTCGCTCTTGACGCGCACTTTCACATTGTAGTCGACGACCCGCTTGACGGGGACCAGGATTTTCATTGGCAATCCTTCTCTGTGTGTTTGGATAAAGCAGCCGCACTTCTGCGCGGCGTGGTCGACATCAACGGTGAAGCTTGTGCGGCCTCTCAGCGCCAATGTGGAGCCAGTGCCTGCGCCTGCGCGGCAATGTCTCGAAAGCGCTGAGCTGCAGGCACGGGGCGGTCGGTGCTCAAGACGACCGCCAATCCCAGCCCTGCTGCTGCGGGGTAATCGATGATGTCCCGATAAGCAATGCGTGGGTTGGGGGCATCCCGCATGATCGACGGCACCAGGGCCACGCCCAGATCGCTTTCCACGAGCGACAGGATCGTCTGCACCTGTGTGGCCTCCTGGCTCACGCGTGGCAGAAAGCCGGCCAACTGACAGGCGAGCATCGCCATGGCATGCAGGCCGGCAGCGTCCCCGCGCCCATAGAAGACAAAGGACTCCTGGGCCAACTCGTCCAAACGCAGTTCAGAACTCCGCGCCAGCGGATGGGCGGCAGGCAATGCCACGACGAACGGTTCGGACAACAAAGATGACAGCGCCACCCGGGCCGTCACCATGAGCGGCGTGCGGACCAGGCCTACATCCAAAGCACCCGACTCCACCTGCTCCAGGATGCCCACGGAGGTGCTTTCCTTGAGCACCAGTTCCACGGCCGAATACTCGGCACGAAAGAGCCGCACCACCCTCTGAAGCACGCCACTGGTCGTCGAGCCCACGAAGCCCACACGCAATGCACCGCCCATTCCCTGCGCCGCAGCGGTGGCTGCCTCGCAGAATCGGCCGCTCTGGAAGAGAAGACGGCGGGCCTCCGCCAGCGCCGCATGGCCGCTGGGCGTTAGCGTCACACCGCCCGAGCCTCCCCGCTCGAACAACCGGGTTCCGACTTCAGACTCCAGCTTCTGGATGGATACCGACAACGGGGGCTGCGCCATGTGCAGGCGCTCCGCAGCACGTCGGAAGTTCAGCGTTTCCGCCAGGACGACGAACTGGCGGACCCGGCGCAGATCCAGTAATGGGCTTCCCCGCTCGGGAAGAGAAGGCGGCAGGTTCATCGTCCGGCTGGCAGCTTGCGTCAACTGCGGAAGTTCGGCGCGCGCTTTTCGAGGAAGGCGCTCACCGCCTCCGCATGCTCGGGCGTCTTGTGCGCAAGAGCCTGGTACGCCGCCGACATCTCCAACAATGTGTCCAGCCGCGTGTGGAGGGCCTCGCGCATCAGCTTCTTGGTCATGCGCATGGTCTGAGGCGGGTGCACTGCAATGCGTTCGGCCAGCGCCTGGGCTTCGTCCATCAGCGATGCGTGCGCAACGACTCGCGAAACGAGACCCCACTCCAGAGCCCTGTCCGCGTCGATCACGTCGGCCGTGAATGCAAGTTCCGCAGCGCGCGCCATACCGATGACACGCGGCAGCAGCCAGGCCCCGCCATCGCCCGGGATGATGCCTAGCCGCACGAAGCTCTCCGCGAACTTCGCCTGCTGCGAGGCAATACGCAGATCGCACATGCAGGCCAGATCGAGGCCCGCACCGATGGCAGGTCCGTTCACGGCCGCGATGACTGGCACCTCCAGGTTGAAGAGCGCCAGCGGCAATTTTTGGATGCCGCGTCGATAGTCGTTGCGGATGCGTGCCGGGTCGACGGACGGGTCCGCCTGCTGCTGCATGGTCCTGATGTCGCCCCCCGCCGAGAAGGCGGGATCTGCGCCAGTGAGGATGACCGCGCGGACACCCGCATCCGCCTCGATGCGGCCGATGGCGGCCAAGAACTCCTCCACCGCGGTATTGCCGGTGAGGGGATTGCGCCGCTCGGGCTGGTTCATGGTCAGGGTCACGATGTGGCCCGACCGGGCATACGAAAGGAAATCGCCCACGGTTTGTGTCTCCTTGTGAGGGTGCCATCAGCGCCGAATCAAACAGGGCTGCTTTCATTTGCCGGCCGCCATGTTCACGGATCGAAGAGGTCTGCCGGTGCAGTTTAGGCAGCGCCTCCGTCGATACACAAACAGTATTGAAATAAGAAAAAACAATATTGGACCGGCTGACGTGGCGACTCCTATGCTCGCCACCGATTTCATCCTGCGGAGACAAGCCAAGTGACGAAGACAGCGCTCGGGCACCTGAAGGTGCTGGACCTCACCCGCATCCTTGCCGGGCCTTGGGCAACGCAGAACCTGGCCGACCTTGGCGCGGAGGTCGTCAAGGTCGAGCGCCCGGGCCCCGGGGACGACACCCGTGCCTGGGGCCCACCTTTTCTGCGCGATGCCAATGGCGAGGAGACGTCCGATTCGGCCTACTTCCTGTCTGCCAACCGCGGCAAGAAGTCCATCACCGTCGATCTCGCGCATCCGGAAGGCCAAGCGCTGATCCGCGACCTCGCCCGACAGGCCGATGTGGTGGTGGAGAACTACAAGGTAGGCACGCTCGCCCGCTATGGGCTCGACTACGCAAGCCTGTCGGAGCTGAACCCACGGCTGATCTACTGTTCGATCACCGGCTTCGGTCAGACCGGACCCTATGCCTCCCTGCCTGGCTACGACTTTGTGTTCCAGGGCCTGGGTGGTCTCATGAGCATCACTGGACAGCCGCCCGGCACCCCAGGCGACGAGCCGATGAAGTCGGGCGTGGCCATCAGCGATCTCCTGTGCGGCATGTACGCGACCACCGCCATTCTGGCTGCAGTGGAGCACCGGCACATCAGCGGCAAGGGCCAGCACATCGACATGTCGCTGCTGGACTGCGTGGTCGCAGTCACGTCCTACCAGAGCATCAACTACCTGCTGTCGGGCAAGGTGCCACAGCGCATGGGCAACGCCCATGCCAACATGGTTCCCTACCAGGTGTTCCGCTGCAGGGAAGGCGAGGTCATCGTTGCCGTGGGCAACGACGGGCAGTACCGCAGCTTCTGCGGCGTGATCGGCCGCGAGGACCTGGCGACCGACCCGCGCTTCGCCACGCCCGCTCAGCGCAACCGGAACCGGGCGGTGCTGATTCCAGAGATCGCGGCCGCCATGCTGGGTCGCACGATGGGCGAATGGGTCGAGCGCATGGAGGCGGCGAACGTTCCGTGCGGACCCATCAACAACATTCAGCAGATGTTCGAGGATCCGCAGATCCAGCATCGCGGCATGCGCCTGTCTCTGCCGCATGCCGCAGGTGTAGATGCCCCGGCAGTGGCCAGTCCGATTCGGCTTTCAGACACACCACTGTGCTACGAGCATGCCGCCCCGGCGCTCGGCGAGCACACCGAGGCCGTTCTGGCCCAACACCTAGGGCTTTCCGCTGAGCGCATGGCTCAACTGCGAGCGCACGGCGCGATCTGATCGCGCCACACCAGCCATCGGCCAAACCTGATTCACAGCCAATGAATACCGTTCTCGACACCTTCGAGCCCGCCAGCCTGCCGAAACGCGCGCAAGCCCTGCGCGCGGAAGTCCGCGCATTCCTCGAACGTGAGATGCCTGCGCTGCCTGCCGATCGCCGCGCGCGCTCCTGGCTGGGCTTCGACGCCGACTTCAGCCGCAAGCTGGCCAACCGGGGATGGGTCGGCGTCACGCTGCCCCAGGCCTTCGGAGGGGCACACATGGATGCCTTCTCGCGTTTCGTCCTGGTGGAAGAACTGCTGATGGCAGGCGCTCCCGTATCCGCCCACTGGATCGCCGAGCGCCAGAGCGGCCCTTTGATCCAGAAGTTCGGCACTGATTCGCAGCGCGCCTTCTATATCCCCCGCATCTGCCGCGCAGAGGCCTTCTTCTGCATCGGCATGAGCGAGCCGAACGCCGGTTCGGACCTAGCCAGCGTGGGCTCCCGCGCCACGCCCCGGCCCGGCGGCGGCTGGTCGCTGTCGGGTCGGAAGATCTGGAGCACCAACGGCCATCGCTGCCACTACATGATCGCCCTGGTGCGCACCTCGGGCACGGCAGAGGATCGGCACAAGGGCCTGTCCCAGTTCATCGTCGATCTCTCTCTGCCCGGTGTGACGGTGCGGCCGATCGTCGATCTGGCCGGCGACGCGCATTTCTCCGAGGTCTTCTTCGACGAGGTTCATCTGGACGACGACGCGCTCGTGGGCCAGGAAGGCAGCGGCTGGACGCAGGTCAATGCGGAACTCGCCTTCGAGCGCAGCGGGCCGGAGCGCATCTATTCGAGCGTGGTACTGCTGGACCGCTGGATCGACTGGCTGCGTCGTCAGGACGGCCGTCGCCATGCCGCCACAGCGGGCCGCTTTGCCACGCACCTGGCCGCACTGCGGGGCCTCTCGCTGTCCCTCACCGCCCGGTTGGCGGCGGGCGAAAGCCCGGTCATCGAAGCGGCACTGGTCAAGGAGCTGGGCACCACCTTCGAGCAGGAAATTCCGGCTGTGATCGAAGCGGTACTGGGCGACTCGCCCGGCGAGCCCATCGATGCGGAGCTGCTGCGCACCTGCGCCTATGTCAGCCAGATCAGCCCCACCTATTCGCTGCGCGGCGGCACCCGCGAGATCCTGCGCGGAATGATCGCCCGCGGACTGGGTCTGCGCTGAGCGGCAGAGGAGACACCACGATGTTCACCGAAGCGCTCCACGCCATCCTGCAGGACCACTGCACGCCGGCACATGTCCGTGCCATCGAGACGTCGCCCGACCGGGCCAATGCCCTGTGGCAGGCCGTGGCCGGGGCCGGATTTCTTGAACTCATGGCCACCGAGAAAGACGGCGGCGCCGGACTCGGCCTGGCCGAGGTCCGGCCCCTGCTCGAACTACTGGGCGCCTGCGCCATGCCGCTGCCTGTCGGCCAGGCCATCGCACTGCGCGCGCTGTTGCAGCCCGGCAGTCGGCCGCCGGAGGGCATCATCACCCTGGCTCCGGCACTGCGACGACAGGCCGACGGCACCTTGATGGCGCCGCAGCTGCCTTTCGGCCTTCTGGCTGATCAGGTGGTCGGCGCGCTAGAGGGAGAACTGTGGCTGCTCGACGCCGGCCTGGCCAAGCGCGAGCCACTCGGTCTGTACCGCGACAGCCTGTGCCATCTCCGTTGGGAGCCGGCCGCTGTCCGACATGCGCGGTGCCTCGAGACCGACGCCACTGCACAGGATCTGGAAGCCTGGGGCGCCGCACTGCATGCCGCGCTGCTCGCGGGCGCGCTGGGCCGCAGCTTCGATCTGGCACTGGCCTTTTGCAACGACCGCATCCAGTTCGGCCGCTCCATCGGCAAGTTTCAGGCAATCCAGCACCAGCTGGCGGTGATGGCCGAGCACGTGGCGGCCACGCGCATTGCTGTGGCGTCCGCCTTTGCAAGCGGTGAGCGGCGGCCGATGCTGCTCGCCGCTGCATTCGCCAAAGCACGCGCAAGCGAAGCCGCGGGCCTGATCGCGCCGATGGCGCATGCCGTGCACGGAGCCATCGGCGTCACCGAGGAATACGAGCTTCAGCTCCATACCCGACGCCTGCATGCCTGGCGGATGGCTCACGGCTCGGAGGCCCACTGGCACCGCGTGGTCGGCGAGGCTCTGCTCGACAGCGGCGAGCGCATCGGCGATTTCGTGCGCAGCGTGCAGGGCAGCTAGACGGCACCAGACACAGCTCGGAGAACGACACCATCGCAAGCAAGCCTGCCTCTCATCCCCATGCGCTTGGGTAAGGCCGAGGGGAATTGCAGGAACGGAGGCAGTCGGCGCCAGCCGATAACTCGGACCAAGGAGACATCGACATGAACACATCCACCACTCGCCGCCCGCGCCAACGCCGTGCAGCGCTCATCAGCATGCTGCTGCTGGCGCTCGGTACTGCAGGGCCAGGGCTCGCCATGGCACAGGACGCGCCCAGCGGAAGGCCGATCCGCTTCGTCGTCCCTTATCCGGCCGGGGGCGCCGCAGATCAGATCACCCGATTGGTGGCCAACGGCACATCGGCCGCGCTTGGCGTGCCGATCATCATCGACAACAAGGGAGGTGCCGCCGGCATGATCGCCGCGGAAAGCGTGCTGCGCGCCGAGCCGGACGGCCAGACCTTCTACGTCGGGGCCAACGCGCCGATCGTGATCAATCAGGCCATCTACGACAAGATGCCCTACGACCCGGCACGCGACTTCGTGCCCGTGGCAGGCATGGGCAAGGCGCCGCTGCTGCTGGTGACGCGCAAGGACCTGGGCGCTTCCGATCTCAAAGCTCTCATCGCCAAGGGCGAGAAGATGCCGAATGGTTTCACCATGGGTTCCGCCAGCAGCGGCAACATCACCCACCTGGCCGGCGAATACGCGGCGCGCAAGATGGGATTCAAGGTCACGCATGTTCCCTTCGCGGGCAGCGCGCCGGCGATCACCAGCATGATGGGTGGCAACGTAGACATCATGTTCGATGCGCTGCCCTCCTGCATGCCGCAGGCCCGCGCAGGCCGGATCGTGCCGCTGCTGATCCTGGACGGGCAGCGTTTCCCGCAGCTGCCTGAGGTCCCCACCGCCGCCGAGTTGGGCTTCCCGGGCCTCGAAGCCGCGGCCTGGTTCGGCCTGATGGCACGCAGCGGCACACCCCCAGCCGCCGTCGAACGGATGAACCGCGCGGTGAATGAGGCGCTGAAGAAACCCGAACTTGTGGACAAACTGCGCACCATTGGCGCCCAGCCCATGCTAGGCACGCAGCAGCAGTTCGCAGCCTTCATTGACGGCGAGCGCAAGCTCTGGATGCCCCTGGCGAAGTCCCTCGGCGTCCGTGCGGATTGAGGCCGGCCATGTCGCAAACGCACTCCTTCGATTCCATCGCTTCGCTGCAGGCCTTCGTCGGCACCACCGTCGATTCGACCGAGCCGATCCAGGTCAGCCAGAGCGTGATCGACACCTTCGCCGAGATCACGCACGACGCTCAGTGGATCCACGTGGACCCGGTGCGTGCCGTGGCGGAATCACCCTTCGGCACCACCATCGCCCACGGCCTGCTGACGTTGTCGCTGTTGACCGGCTGGTACCACCGCCTCTTTGCTTTTCCAGGGCGAAAGCTGGCGCTGAACTACGGTTTCGACAAGGTGCGCTTCACTGCGCCCGTGCCCAGCGGATCGCTGTTGTCCGCGAGCTTTCGCCTCGATCAGGTCGAAACACTGAGCGAGAGCGAAGCGCGCTGCCACTGGCATGTGGAAGTCCGGGCGCAGGACACCACCCGGCCGGCACTCGTTGCACGGTGGCTGATGCAGTTGCGTTACTGAAAGGATTCTTTCATGCCCGTCCTAGAGATCGCACGGCATGGCGGCACGGCGGTGCTGACCATGAACCGTCCCCAGGCACGCAACGCGCTCGACCTCGAGCTGCGCGAAGCCTTCGCCCACGCCATCCCTGCCTTGCGGGACGACCCCGGCGTCCGCGCGGTGGTCCTGACAGGGGCAGGAGCGCACTTCTGTGCGGGGGGCGACGTTCGAACCATCGGCTCGGGCGCCAGCCAGGGCGACGTGTTCGAAGGCCGAAGCCGCATCGTCACGATGCAGCGCTGGTTCGATGATCTGGTCGACCTGGAAAAGCCGGTCATCGCGGCCGTGGATGGCGTCGCTTTCGGCGCGGGCCTCTCGCTGGCACTCGCGGCGGACTTCGTGATCGCATCGCCCCGCGCCACCTTCTGTGCGGTCTTCGCACGCGTCGGCTACGTGCCCGACATGGCGGCCATGTACCTGCTGCCGCGGGCGGTCGGCCTCGCATGCGCCAAGCAGCTGGCCTTCTCTGCACGCGTGGTCGGCGCCTCGGAAGCACTCGGCATCGGCCTGGTGCACGAGGTGGCCGACGCCGGCCCGGTCCTCGATGCGGCGCTGGCGCTGGCAGAGCGCTTCCGACATGCGCCGCCGGGGGCCATCGCTCTCATGAAATCGACCATGAACCGGGCCTTTGAATCGGATCGGGATACGGTCTACAGACAGGAGGCCCTGGCGCAGGCCCTCTGCCGCGAAAGCACCTATCACAAGCAAGCAGTGCAGCGCTTCATGGACAAGGAGCCCGCCCTCTATCAGTGGCCGCAATCCCAAGGATAACGACGATGACAGCAATACCTCACCCCCAAGAGGAGTACTTTGCCCACCTGGGGCAAGGCCGCTTCATGATTCAGCGCTCGCGCAGTTCGGGCGCCCATGTCTTCTACCCTCGCGTGGTCGAGCCGCGCACCGGCGCGGCGGACCTCGAATGGGTGGCCGCCAGCGGCCGCGGTACGGTCTACGCGACCACCGTGATGCGCGCGCGCGCACCGGCCTCGCCTTACAACGTCTGCCTGGTCCAGTTGGAGGAAGGGCCCCGGATGATGAGCCGCGTCGAAGGCATCGCCCCCGAGGCCGTTCGGATCGGCATGGCCGTGCGCGCCCGCATCGCTCGAGGCGACGATGGCCAGCCGCTGGTCGTCTTCCATCCCGAAGCCGAACAAGGAGAGATGCCATGAGCAGCAGCGAACGCTTTCCCCGGGGTCGCACCGCCATCGTCGGCTCAGCCACCTATGGCATCGGGGAGGCGCCAGGACTGTCCTCGCTGGACCTGGCGGCCAGCGCCAGTGTCCGAGCGCTCGCGCAGGCGGGCCTCACACCGGCCGATGTCGACGGGTTGTTTATCGGCCTGCCCGACGACTTTCTCTCCGGATTGAGCTTGACCGAGTACTTCGGCATCTCGCCGCGCCTCACGGACAACAACAGAACGGGTGGGTCCGCGTTCTTGACCCACGCGATCCACGCGGCGCTGGCACTGGACGCCGGCCTGTGCGACGTCGCCTTGATCGCCTACGGCAGCAACCAGCGCAGCGGTGCGGGCAAGCTGGTGAGCTCGATGCGGCCCTCCCCCTACGAGGGTCCCTACAAGCTGGCACGTCCCGTGGGTGCCTATGCACTGGCTGCGTCGCGCTACCAGGCCCAGTACGGCCTTCGGCGGGAGCAGTTGGGCGCAGTGGCCATCGCCGCGCGGCAATGGGCGCAGAAGAACCCGGACGCGTTCATGCGCGAGCCGCTGACCATGGACGAGTACCTGGCAGCGCGCATGGTGGCCGACCCCTTCTCGGTCCGCGATTGCTGCCTGGTGACCGACGGAGCCGCGGCGGTGGTGATGGTTCGGGCCAACCGGGCGAGGGATCTGTGCACGCGTCCGGCCTATCTGCTGGGCGGGGCGGCAGCGACCTGGCACAGGGACATCACCAATATGCCGGACCTGACGGTCACGGCGGCCTCCCTCTGCGGCCCGCGGGCGATGGCACAAGCCGGCGTAAAGCCCGCCGACGTCGACGTGGTCGAGCTCTATGACGCGTTCACACTCAACACCATCCTGTTCCTCGAAGACCTTGGTTTCTGCCGCAAGGGCGAAGGCGCAGCCTTCGTCGAAGACGGCCGGATCGCCCCTGGCGGCACGCTGCCCGTAAACACCAACGGCGGCGGACTGTCCTGCGTTCATCCGGGCATGTACGGCCTGTTCACCATGGTGGAGGCAGCGCAGCAGCTTGCCGGCAAGGCAGGCGAACGTCAGGTGCACGGCGCCCAGCTGGCACTGGCCCACGGCAACGGCGGCGAACTCTCCAGCCAGGCCACCCTGGTGCTCGGCACCAGCGACACCCTCTGAACCCGTCCTGAAGCAGCACATGAACGACAGCACCTTCTCTCTCTCGAACCGCCAGGTCATCGTGACCGGTGCCGGCCAGGGCATCGGCCGGGCCCTCGGCGAGGCCATCGTCCAGTTGGGTGGCCGGGTGGTCGCCGTGGACCTCAACGCCGAAGCACTGGCCAACCTGCGCGAGGCGCTCGGTCCGGATCGATGCGCCACCGTGGCCGGCAGCGTGGCCGACCCGGCCGTCGCCCAGCAGGCCATCGAAGCAGGCGTTGCCGCCTTTGGCAACGTCAATGGATTGGTCAACAACGCCGGCGTGACCCGCACGGGGATGATCGACAAGATGTCGATCGATGCCTGGCAGACTGTGATCGACGTGCACCTGTCCGGCTCCTTCTACTTCCTGCAGGCCTTGGGACGCCACTTGATCGCCCGCGGCAAGGAGGGCGCGAGCAGCAGCGGTGCCATCGTGAACATTTCGTCCGACGCAGGCCGGCGCGGCACCATCGGCCAAATCAACTACGGCACCGCCAAGGCCGGCGTACTCGGCATGACGATGTGCGCCGCCCGCGAATGGGCCCGGCACGACATCCGGGTCAACACCGTCGGCTTCGGCGTGGTCGAGACCCCGATGACCGAAACCATTCGCGGCGAGAAATTCCGCGACACCTACCTGCAGCAGATTCCGCTGGGCCGTTGGGGCGCCGCGGAGGAGGTGGTGCGCCCGGTGTGTTTCCTGCTCTCGGATGCGGCCTCCTACGTGACGGGCCAGCATCTGTCGGTCAACGGCGGCTACACGATCGGGTTGTAGTGCGGGCAGCCGGTGTGCGGATCCGGTCGCGGGCTGCCGGCGCGGCATGGCCCGGGCTTCCGTGCCCGACAGCAACCGGCCGCGCAGCATCATGTCCTTGGCCTTGCCGACGCCCACGAGCAGCGGAATGATCACGGCGCCCCCGTCGCCCGCCACCAGGCCTACCCGCACATGGGTGTCGCCGATCCGAGCGGTGTCGGCCATGACAGTGATGTCGCAGAAGAGCGCGAGCGTGCATCCGAGGCCGATGGCGTCCCCATTGATGGCGGCGACGATGGGCACTTGGACGTCGGTCAGGTTGTTCCAGAGCCGACGCGTGCCGGCCGGCTGGTTGAGGGAGTGGAGGAAGTTCTTGTGCGTGCCCACACGCTGCGCCATTCCCTTGAGGTCGCCGCCCGCGGAGAAGGCGCGCCCCTCGCCCGTGAGCACGACCGCCTTGATGCAGGGGTCGTCGTTGATGTCGACCCAGATGCGCTCCAGCTCCGGATGCATCGGGCCGCCTGCAGCGTTGAGCGTGTCCGGTCTATTGAGCGTGACGACGCACACGCCGTCGTCGTCGATGTCGACCTTGAGGTACTGTTAGCGCTGGTGGTCCATGGTGATGTGAGTGAAGCTGACCGAATGATCGTAAGTCCCGCGCAGACGCGAGGGTGCGTGTCTGGTCGATTGATCACATGCGTGCTGGAATGGCTTGGAACCGGGGCCCGTCTAACCGCTCAGCGACCCAGGTCGGCTATCCATCTATGGCGCAGCGAGAGAAATCCCGAGGGGAATCCCTGCACGAGGCGTCGGCCTTCGCTGAGCGATTACGTTTTCGTGCCCTGATCGACAGCAGCCCACACCTCTGATCTGGCCCGCTTGCCGAGGCCAATGCAGCAGAGGGGCTAGACGCGGATCTTGACCTGCGGCGATGGTCCGCCTTTTTCCGTGGTTGGTGACGTGGGCGTCGGCGTATCACCTCACAAGCTACGGTGGCTGCACCATGCAGCCGCGTCGCAGGATGTCAGGGAGGGCAGTTCAGCTCGTAGAACTGAAGCCCTTCAATGAGCAAGAAAAGCTTTGCACTTGCTCGCTTCGCTGTCTCACCTTTGCGCTCACCGGTAAATAGCATCGCTGCATATCGAAAGTGCCGGAGACATGCGCCTTGATTGAGTTCGACAGCTACCAGAAGCTACTTTTCCGACGTGACGCTGGCGTCCTTCACGTCACCTTCAACAGACCCGAAGCGCTCAATGCGTTCGGTGACACGCTCGGACCCGAGGTGGAGCGCCTCTTCCGCGAGGTACCGCAGGACAAGGACACCGCCGTCATCGTGCTAACCGGTGCCGGCAAGGCCTTCAGCGCTGGCGGGGACATCGACGGTATGCAACGCATGATCGACGACCCCGGGCTTTTCCAGGCCGCCTCCCAGCGTTCCAGGAGACTGGTGATGTCGATGCTGGACTGCCCACAGCCGGTCATCGCCAAGATCAATGGCCCGGCTACCGGGCTGGGTGCCTCCGTAGCCTTGTTGTGCGACCTTAGCTACGCCGCTTCGCACGCCAAGATTGGCGACCCTCACGTCAAGGTCGGTCTGGTGGCCGCAGACGGGGGCAGCCTGCTGTGGCCTCAGCTGGTGGGGTTTGCGCGGGCCAAGGAAGCTCTGCTCACCGGCGACCTCCTGACGGCGGAGGACGCTGCCCGGATCGGGCTGATCAACCGCAGCGTTGCGGCCGACGCCCTGGATGCCACGGTGGATGAGATCGCCCGCCGCCTCGCTCAGGGTGCAGGCCAGGCCATTCGGGGCACCAAGGCGAGCATCAATATCGTGCTCAAGCAGTTGGCCGAAGCCGTCATGCCTGCCGCCATTGCGCTCGAGGATCTCTCGGCCATGAGTCGCGATCACGCCGAGGCGGTGGCCTCGTTCCGCGAGAAGCGCCCCCCCCGGTTCACGGGCCGATAGATCGGAGCTCGCATGGAACTGTTCGAGAACGCGTTCGAGCGCGCCTTCCGCGCCGAGATTCGCCACTTCCTCGCGGCCGAGTTGCCTGGATCGCTGAAGAAGAAGGTCATGGAGTTCCAGCGACTGGAGCGCGCGGACTTCGTCTTATGGCACAACACACTGGCGGACCACGGCTTCGCGGGCCCCGCCTGGCCGAAGGAATATGGTGGCCCTGGCTGGAACGCCATGCAGCGGAAGATCTTCGACGAGGAGTGCTTCCTGGCTGGCGCACCGCGGCTCATCCCTCATGTGAACATGATCTGCCCCGTGCTCCAACGCTATGGCAGCGAGGCGCAAAAAGAGCGCTTCCTCTCCCGGATATGGCGGCTGAAGGACTGGTGGTGCCAGGGCTATTCGGAGCCGGGTGCGGGCTCCGACCTCGCGTCGCTGCAGACGCGCGCCGAACGCCGCGGCGACGTCTATGTGGTCAACGGCCAGAAGACGTGGACGACCTGGGCGCATTGGGCCGACTGGATGTTCTGCCTGGTGCGCACAGACAGCGGCAAGCCCCAGGCCTCGATCTCATTCCTGCTGATCGACATGAAGGCGCCGGGCGTGACCGTGCGGCCCATCATCTCGACAGATGGCGTGCATGACCTCAACGATGTGTTCCTTGATGACGTCGAAGTCCCGGTGAGCATGCGTGTCGGCGAGGAGAACCACGGCTGGACGATCGCCAAGTACCTGCTGACGCATGAGCGCACCGACCTTGCCGGCGTCGGGCTTTGCAAGCGCTTCCTGCACTTCGCCAAGCAGGTGCTGGCGCCCCGGATGGAAGCGCCTGAGCCTGCAGATCTGCGCCTGCGCGATCGTTTGCGCGAGCTCGAGCTCGACGTGAAGGCGCACGAGTGGACGGTGCTGCGAGTGATCTCCGCGGACGACCACGGCGAGTCTGCGGGCGCCGCGGCGTCGATCCTGAAGATCCGGAGCACGGAGCTTCAGCAGGCCATCACGGCCCTGATGCTGGACTGCGGCGGACCGCAAAGTCTGAGGCATCTGCGACAGGCCCGGGAAGTGGCGTGGGAAAGCGGCCCTGGCGCCGTGCTGCCTGTGTCGGCAATGCAGCACGCCTTGGCCGCGCACTACCTCGACTGGCGCAAGGTCACCATCTTCGGCGGCACTACCGAAGTTCAGAAAAACATCATCAGCAAGACCGTTCTGGGTCTTTGAGCAGCGAGTCCATGGATTTCAATCTCGACGACGACGAGCGCATGCTCGCCGACACGCTGGAGCGCTTTCTCTCCCGCGAGGCTGGCCCAGGCGGTTGGCCCTTGCCGGATCCCCCTGATTCGCCTTCCGCCTCCGAACGCTGGCACCGCTGCGCGGAAATGGGACTCACGGCCCTCCAGATCCCCGAAAGTCACGGCGGGCTGGATCGGCCATTCACGGACGTGTATCTCGTGATGGTCGCGTTGGGCCGCCATGGGATATCGCTGCCCTTCGTCGGCAGCGCGGTGATCGGCGCTCATCTTCTGCGGTATGGAGGCAGCCAGGAGCAGCAGGATCGGTGGCTTCCCACGTTGGCGGATGGCTCCCTGCGCATTGCGCTGGCGCTTGTGGATGCGGGCCCGCGGTTCGCTCCACACCGCTCGGACGTTCTGTGGGACGGGCAGAAGCTGACGGGCACAAAGTACGTGGTCAACGATGCGTTGGACGCCCAGTTGCTGATCGTGACGGCAGTGGACACGCACGGCGCGCTCCGGCTGCTTTGCGTTGACGCGCAGGCGCCCGGTGTCAGCGTGCATCCTCAAACCGCCATTGATGGGAGATGGATCGCCGACATCCATTTCGATCAGGTGGTGGTTGGCCCGGATCGGGTGCTAGGACCCGCCAACGCGCAAGCGGTGCTTGACGAGGCCCTGGACAAAGGTGTGGCGGCGCTGTGTGCGGAAGCATGGGGCGCCGCCGCACGCCTGCGCGAATTCACGCTGGAGCACCTGACCACCCGCACGCAGTTCGGGCAAGCCATAGGGCGATTTCAAGTGCTGCAGCATCGCGCCGCAGACATGTTGCTGCTCACCGAACAGTTGCATTCGGCAGCCCTGCTCGCCACCGCCCATGCGGAACACATCGACCCTTCAGTTAGGCGCCGCGAGGTGTCCAGCGCGAAGGCCATGGTGGGTCGCTACAGCCGACCGCTGGGCGAAGCGGCCATGCAGACCTTTGCCGGCATGGGCATGACCGACGAGTTGCCGGCTTCGCGCTGCTTCCGGCGACTCATCGCCATTGGGTCGATCTGGGGCGACTGTGGCCATCACCTTGATCGCCTTTCAGCCCAGGAGCACGTAGCATGACGCCGACGCGCCCTGTCTACCGCCACGCCGATCTGCGGCGGCTGCTGGAACCCGGGAGCGTCGCCATCGTCGGCGCCTCCCCGCGCGCCGGTGCCTTTGGCGAGCGCACCTTCTCTCAGCTGACAGATTTCCCGGGCCGGATCTACCTGGTCAATGCCCGCTACGAGCGCATTGGCCAGCATCTCTGCCATCCGTCTCTGGATAGCCTGCCCGAAGTTCCCGACTGCGTGGTCATCGCGGTATCGCGCGACTTGGTCGAATCCTATGTGGAGGAGTGCGCCCGGCTTGGCGTTGGCGGCGTGCTGATCTTCGCCTCGGGGTACGCGGAGACCGGAATGCCCGAGCGAAAGGCGTTGCAGGCCCGTCTCAGCCAGATCGCCGCCCGCTCCGGGCTGCGCATACTCGGCCCCAACAGCATGGGCTTTGCCAACTATTCAGCCCAGGCTCTCCTGTCCTTCGCGACCTACTCCAAGGCTGGCGTGCCCACCCGTCCCGCTATCGGCGTGGCGACCCAGTCCGGTGCCATGTCGAACTCACTCGGCCAGGCCGCCGAGTTGGGCGTGGCGTTCAGCCATGTGCTGGCCAGCGGCAACTCCTGCGACGTGGATGTTGCGGACCTGGTGGCGTACCTGGCGGAGGCGCCGCACTGCGGCGGCATTGCATGCGTCATCGAAGGGCTGGCAGAGCCACAGCGCTTTCTTGAAGCCGCAGCCCTGGCGCGGAGCAACGGCAGGCCGCTGGTGGTCTGCAAGACGGCGACCGGCACCGCTGGCGCGCAGGCGGCCGCGTCGCACACCGGTTCGCTCGCAGGCTCCAACGAAGCCTACAACGCCGCGTTCGCGCGGGTCGGCGCCATCGTCGTGGAACGCTTCGAGGATTTGCTTGAGGTCGTGTCGTTCATGGTCAAGGCGCCCACTCCCAAGGCTGCGGGCGTCGCCATGATCAGCACATCTGGCGGCGCTGCGATCATGGCAGCCGATTCAGCACAGCGGCATGGCATCGACATGCCCCAGCCGGGCCCCCAGGCGCATAAGGTGCTCACCTCGCGCATCCCAGATTTCGGCTCGGCGCGCAACCCCTGCGATGTGACGGCGCAGGTCATGTCCGACCCGGAATCGCTATCCGCATGCGCCGGCGCGCTTCTCGACGATCCCGCCTTCGGAGCCGTGATCATGGCCCAGCCGCAAGCCTATGAGTTTGCCGTTCCACGCATTCGAGCGATCGGAGAGCTTGCAAGGCAGGCAGACAAGGCAGCCGCGAACGTACTGGTGTCCCAATGGCTCTGTGGCCCCGGTGCAAAAGAGACTGAACAGGAACCGTCGATGGGCCTCTTTCGCTCCATCGACCGGTGCTTCGCAACATTGCGTCGATGGCAGGATTGGCACGCCTGGGATCACACCGCCCACGAGCGCGACAGACCCGCAACGGCCGACTCAGCCACACGTGCTGACGTCAGGCGTTGGCTGCTTGCAGCCCGCGAAGACGTCCTGACGGAGCGCGAGTCGAAGCAGATCCTGCAGGCTTATGGCGTACCGGTGGTCCAGGAGACCCTCGTCGATAGTGCGGATGCAGCTGTCGAGGCGGCAAGACGGGCGGGCTACCCGGTCGTGCTGAAGGGCGAATCGCCCGATCTGCCGCACAAGACCGAGGCGGGCGTCGTTCAACTGGGACTTGCGGACGATTCGGCAGTTCGTCGTGCTCACGCATTGATCTCGCAGCGAGCACGCGCTGCAGGGGCCCATGTTCGCCTGACCGGCGTAATTGTTCAACCAATGATCCCGGCTGGGCTCGAGCTGATGGTCGGCGCACGCGCCGACCATCAGTTCGGTCCGCTGATTGTTGTCGGCATGGGCGGCACGCTCGTTGAGCTTCTGCGCGATACGGTCGTCGATCTCGCGCCCATCGGCCCGACCGCTGCAGCCGACATGCTGGATCGTCTGCGCGCGTCGAAGCTCCTCGACGGTTTTCGTGGCAGCGCTGTGGTGGACCGGGTCGCTTTGGCCCGGATCATCTCGCGCGTCTCGTCGCTTGCCGCGGATTTCGCAGACCTCATTGCAGAGATCGACGTCAACCCGCTTATCTGCTCAGCAAGGGGCATTGTGGCCGTCGACGCTTTGATCGTACGGCGCCCAACTGGTCCCTAGCCTGCTTTCGATCCCTGTTTGCTACCACAACAAAAGGAGACAACATGACGCCTTCCCTTGGACGGAGAAGACTGATAAGCATGAGTGCGGCTTCGCTGCTGGCGGGCCTTGGCGCAAAGGCCTGGGCACAGGCCTACCCCGGAAGAAAGCCGATCCGCATCATCGTGCCTTACGCGGCCGGCGGGTCCCTGGACGCGATGAGCCGAGAACTCGCGGTGCAACTGCAATCCCGCTTGGGACAAGCCGTTGTCGTGGACAACAAGCCCGGTGCAAGCACCATGCTGGGCACGCAGATCGCGGCCCGGGCAGAGCCCGACGGCTACACCCTGCTGATCGCATCTTCGTCCTTCGTGAGTTCGACGATCTTCTATCGCAAGCCGCTGCACAAAGTCAGCGAATTCACCCCGATCTCTCAGTTCGCCAACGACAACCATCTCATCGTCGTCAACCCGACACGGGTGCCATCCAGGACCCTGCAGGAGTTCATTGCGCTGGCCAGATCGAAACCCGGGCAGTTGAGCTATGGCACGGCAGGCACCGGCACCTCGCCACATCTCGAGGCCGAGGAGTTCCAGCAGATGACCGGCATCAAGATGCTGCATGTTCCCTTCAACGGAAGCGCACCGGCCGTGACAGCCCTGATCGGAGGTCAGATCGACCTAATGTTCGATGCCTACACCTCGACGGGCCCCCACATGAAGGAAGGGCGGCTGGTGCCGATCGCCGCGCTGGGAGGTAACCGGCTTGCTGCGCTGCCCAATGTCCCGACGGTGGCGGAATCCGGCTATCCGAACTATGTCCGTGGGGCCTGGGACGGCCTGTTGGCGCCCGCCGGCACACCCGCCGACGTGATCGCTCGGCTGCACACCGCCGTAGTGGAGGCCATCAAGGACCCTCAGTTGCAGTCCAACTGGGCGCAGCGTGGACTTGAGCCGGTCGGAAGTACGCCGGCGCAGTTCGCTCGCTTCCTGTCTGAGCAGGTGGCGATCAACGAGAAGCTGGCAAAGACCCTGGCCCTGCAGCTCGACTGAGCTTCCCTGTCTTCGCCGTGAAGCGCGACCGCAGCGAAGCCATCGTCCACGCGCCCCCCTAACCGCTCAACGCCATGAAAAAACTTACTCTCTCCATCGCCGCGTCGCTGTCGTTCGGCGCGCATGCACAGTCTTCGGTCACCATGTTCGGCATCGTGGATGCCGGCGTGAGCCGCTACGAGATGACCGCTCGAGATCCGCTGACCGGCCTTCAGCGCAAGCAGACGCAGACCGCGCTTTCCAACTCGGGGAATGCGACCAGTCGTCTGGGCTTTCGGGGCGTCGAGGACTTGGGCGCCGGCTGGAGCGCAAGCTTCTGGCTCGAAACTGCGCTGGCCAACGACGTCGGCAACGTCGGAGGCACGGGTGTGACCTCGGGGATCACGACGTCCTCGACGGTGTTCTTCAACCGTCGCTCGACGGTCAGTCTCTCTGGTCCGCTCGGGGAGATCCGACTGGGCCGCGACTACACGCCAACGTTCTGGAACGACTCGGTCTTCGACCCCTTTACCAGCAACGGCGTAGGCACCAGCATCATCTACAGCGCGACCGCGGCCGCCGCGTTCGGCAACGTCAACTACATCCGCACCAGCAATACCGTCAGCTACTTCCTGCCGCCCAACATTGGCGGCTTCTACGGTCAGCTGAGCTATGCATTTCCGGAGAAGGTCGTGACGCGCGACATCGCCACCAACAGCAATGACGCTGGCCGCTACGCCGGGGCCCGCTTCGGCTATCAGAACCAGTCGCTCAACATTGCGCTTTCCTACGGAGAAGCCAGACTGGTCGATACGGCGACAACCGGGCGAGTCAACAAGTCCTACAACGTCGGGGCCACCTACGACTTCGAGGTGGTCAAGGTGTTTGCCGAGGCCTCTCGCGTGCGCGACGAGTTTCAAGGCCCCGGGCTCAATGCCAACTACACGAACGGCCTCAACGGCTACCTGCTTGGCCTGAGCGTGCCCGTGGGCGCGGGTCTGATCCGTGCTTCCTATTCGACCGCCCGGTTCCTGGATGGCAGGCCGTTCGTCGCGGGCAGCGCACCTCGGGCGAACAAGCTCGCGCTCGGATACACGTACATGCTTTCCAAACGCACAGCGCTCTACGCCAGCATCGCCAAGATCGACAACAAGAACGACCCTGCCTATGCAGGTGGACTGCCGCCCGCTGCGCTCACGGTTGGCGGTACCGACCCGTTCTCCGTCGCCACGGGCCGCTATCTGCCGAAGAGCGCCCTGGGCTACGACTTCGGCATCCGTCACACCTTCTGACCAGCGATAGGCCCTTGGGTAACGCCTGGGGGCCGCGCGTCAAACGCGCGGCGCAGTACTCCTGCCGTACTACCACCATCCACAACGAACTCGGCCCCCGTCACGTAGCTGCTGGCATTCGACGCGAGAAAGCAAATGACGGACGCGACTTCGTCTGCCTCGCCAGGTCGGCCCAAGGGGACGGTTGCGCCCACCTCGCGGATGCGCTCGTGTCCCATCTCTTCGTGATTCATCGCGGTGTCGATGAGGCCTGGGTGGACCGAGTTCACCCGAATGCCATACGCACCAAACTCCATTGCGGCAACTTTGGTCATCCCGCGCACTGCCCATTTGCTTGCCCCGTAAGCGATGGAGTTCTGGTTGCCGCGCAATCCCGATGTGGAGGAGAGGTTGATGATCGACCCGCCACGCTCCCGCATCGCGGGTAGAACCGCACGCATTCCGAGAAACACCCCTACCTGGTTCACCCTGACGATTCTTTCGTAGAAGGCCAGGGAGGTTTCGTTCAACGACGCCGTCTGGTATATCCCTGCGCTGGCCACCAGGATATCTATCCGGCCATGTAATGCGACAACGGTCTGCACGACATTCGTCCAGCTTTGCTCACAGCCGACATCGAGCGGCATGAACATTGCCCCGGCGATCTGCGCAGCAACTTGCGCCCCTTCCGGCTCACGAAGGTCGGCCAACACAACCGTGGCCCCCCATCGCGCAAGCTGACGAGCGGCAGCCTCCCCGATGCCACGCGAAGCGCCCGTGACCAGTGCCACCCTGCCTTTGATTCCTTCCATTGTTCGCTCCATTCGAGTCGTTCAGTTGAACCAGCGTCCACCGTTGACGATCAGGGTCTGCCCTGTGACGAATCGACTCTGATCGCCTGCGAAAAAGGCCACCGCGTTGGCAACATCGTCAGGCTCTCCGATGATGCCCAGAGGGGTATCGCCGACGATCCGCGCGAGCTGCTCAGGCGAATGGGCTTCCATGGCTCGGGTCCGGATGTAGCCGGGCGCGACCACGTTGACGTTGATGCCGAAGGGTGCGACCTCACGGGCCAAGGCCCGACTGAAACCGATGATCCCGGCCTTCGCCGCGGCGTAAGGGGCGTTGGCACGAGGCCCTACGAAGGCGGAGTCGGAGCCGATATTGACGATCTTGCCGAGTCGATTGCGCTTCATTGAGGGCAGCAGTTGCCGGACGCAAGCCATCGCAGGCTTGAGGCAGACATCGAGCATGAGATCCCAGGCTTCGACGGGAAGCTCCTCAAAAGGCGCCATGGCCTCCCGAAGACTGTGCCCTACGTTATTGACGAGGATGTCAACACGGTCAAAGGCCGCTTGGGTCTGCGCGAAGGCCGTCTCGATCTGAGCAGGCTTCAGGAAGTCCACTTCGCAGGTCACGACCCTGGCGCGGGATCTGCCAATCTCGGCTGCGAGCCGATTCAGCGTGTCGATGTCGCGATCCATGAGGCATAGGCTGGCACCATCACCCGCCAGCCTGAGCGCGATGGCGCGACCAATGCCGTGTGCGGCACCGGTCACGACTGCCACCTTCTGGGTTGAATGCATGTCTCTGTGCGTTGTTGTGGATCTGCCGACAGCGTATCCACCAGGGTTTACGGACTCGCGAAGAGCGCACGCCAAGTGCAAAGATGCGCTTAGCACCCGGGAGTGGCCGTTGCGGTCCAATCCCTTATCGGGAGATAACCGTGAAACTCAGGGAACTCGAGAACTTCATTGCCGTGGCGGCGACCGGAAGCATCCGAGCTGCAGCGCGGATGCAAGGACTCACGCCACCCGCGCTCACTCAGAGCATCGCCAGACTCGAGGAGGAATTGCATGTGCCCCTCATCATTCGGACGACCCGCGGTGCGGTTCTATCGGAATACGGCACCGCATTTCTACACAGGGCCCGCCTCATTACGGGAGAGGTTGAGAAGGCGCAGGTTGAGATGGCTCATATGCTCGGCAAGCGCAGCGGCCTTGTCACCATCGGCTCATCGATGACCCCGGCCATCACGATCCTGCCAGCGGCCACCGTTCGGTTCCGACAACAGATGCCCGAGGTCCGACTGAACATCGTCGGTGGCATCTACCACCAGCACCTGGCGCCGTTGCGGAGTGGAGAAATGGACTTCGCGATAGGCCCCATCCCAAGCAGCGGCCTCGACGGAGACTTTGACATTGAGCCTTTGTTCACCAACGATCTGGCTGTTGTGGCGCATCGAACCAACCCACTGGTGCAGGCAAGGTCGCTGACCGATCTCGTCGATGCAGAGTGGATCGTCACCGGCCCTTTGACCCAGGGGCCTGGCGCAACCTTGGCGGACGCCTTTCGCGCACATGGACTGTCGGCACCGAGAGCGATGATCCAGTGCGACTCGATCCTCATTCTTCAGACGCTGCTTGCCACCACTCGGATGATCTGCGTGCTCCCTCGGCAACTCCTTGGACAACTTCCCTGGCTTCACACCGTCACCGCGATCGAAGTGACTGAGGCGCTGCCCAGTAATCCCATTTGTCTGTTCAGGCGGCTGGACATCCCGCTGTTGCCCGCAGCGGCGCACCTGGCTACGTTGCTGCGCCGCGAGGCGCACTACTTCGTGCAGGCAGACCAGCCCGCCTGACGAGGGTCAGCCTCCGACAACAGTACTCCAATCAGTGCCGGCGCCTGGCGCCTTCCGGCATAACGGAGCGCGTCGACTCTGGGCGCCTTTACAGCACCTAGGTCAAAGCGGCCGACGCTCGATCGTCCGTACGTCGCTGCAGTGGAAACAATTCCTGAGCACTCGCTGAATTTGCTTCCCGCCTTTCCATGGCTTTCCCTGAGCATGGACGGCGACAGCGCTCTCTACAGTGCCCCAATGGCGGCGGCCGCCATGGCATTTCCAAGGACCGTCCTTGATCAGGCGCCTCGCTCAGAACCGCGCCGTGCACCTGTGCCGATGTGACGTCAACTCGAGGGAATCCAATGTCTCCGATTTTCATCTTCCGTTCGCTTCTGCTCTTCGGCGCGTGGTTAATCGTCAGCCTTTCCGTACAGGCACAGACAACACGACTGGTGGTGCCCTACCCTGCGGGCGGTGCGACTGACGCGTACGCCCGACAGCTTGCCGACGAACTGACCAAGCGCGGTCTGCAGACAATCGTAGAGAACAAGCCCGGCGCCTCCGGAATGATCGCTGCCGATTACGTCGCCCGATCCAAGCCCGACGGGCTAACGCTCTTCGTGGGATCCAACAGCACACTCGTCAACAACGCGACACTGTTCGCAAAAATGAGCTACGACCCCTTCAAGGACTTCGTGCCCGTGGCGCACTTTGGCTACCAGCCCCTCATGCTCATCGCACGTTCCAATGCGCCTTTCAGCAGCATTGCTGAGTATGTCGCATACGCCAAGGCACACCCGGGCAAGATCAATCGTGCATCGGTGGGCGCCGGAAGCATCACCAATCTGTGCGCGGCGCTGCTTGATCGAGCGGCCGGCATTCAAACGACGCATGTGCCGTACACCGGAGATGCGCCCATGGTCCAAGCGATGCTGGGAGATCAGGTCGACGTCTACATGGGATCGATCACGCAGGCATTGCCATTTATCCAAGCGGGCAGATTCCGGCCATTGGCCGTGTTCGATCAGGTTCGACTTCAGCAACTGCCTGATGTGCCAACATTGAAGGAGACCGGCTACGACGTCGACGCGCTGGCATGGTTTGGGTTCGTTGCTCCGGCGGGCACACCGCCCGCTACCGTGGACCGCCTGAACCGGCTCATCAACGAAGTGCTGCTGACCGACGCGTTCACAGCAAAGGCGCTTCAGCTCGGATGGATACGCCGTGCGGGCAGCGCCGATGATTTCGCGCGGTTCATCGGAAAGGAGAACGGTCTATGGGCTCCTTTGATCAAGGAGATGGGGTTGGCGAAGTCGATGTGAGAAGGGCTGGTCGATTGCGTCTATGCGAATTCGAACTGCTCCTCGCTCCAGATGCCATGGGCTGCTGCCGGTTTCGTTCACGCCGACCTGAGCTTGTCGAGATTCGTCGAACTCTACGGGACTGAAGTAGCCCAGCGTCGAATGGCGACGCGCTGTGTTGTAGAAGTGCCCGATATAGTCGGGCACGTTGGCGTGAGCGTGCTGCACCTTAGCGCCCAGCCTCACATTCCCGGGCTGCGTCGGCGCCTGGAACGCATGAAGTAGGCATAAAAACCACCTCCCGAAACCCCGAACACCTCGCACATCAGATTCACCGTGAGCGTCTGGCCGTCCCACCTTGACGGCGATTGGTAGTTCAGGCTTGAGCTGGCACCCAGCGATGTGGCAGCAGTTCGTCCAGCTGTGAGTTGCGCAGCGTCGGCAGACGGCGCAGCACATCACGCAGGTAGGCCCAGGGATCATGCCCGTTCATCCGTGCCGACTGCACCAAGCTCATGATGACGGCGGCCCGTTGACCTGCGAGTTCACTGCCCACGAACTGCCAGGCGCGCCGCCCCATGGCCCACGGCTTGATTTGCCGCTCCAGGTGGTTGTTGTCCAGCGCCACGGCGCCGTCCTCCAGTTGCCGCGTGAGGGCTGCCCAGTGGACCAGCGTGTAGTCGATGGCCTTGGCCGTCGCGCTGCCGTCGGCGACCACGCGCCGCTCCAGTTCGAGCCACTGCCGCATCTCATGCCATAGCGGCCTGGCCAGGCGCTGGCGCTGGCGCTGCGCCAGACGCTGCTCGTCACTGAGTTCCTTGAGCTCACCCTCGACTTCGTAGATGCGGGCGAACCGGCGAAGCGCGTCCAGCCCGATAGGGCTCGTGCCATCTTTCGTCAGCTCCTCGAAGTTCCTGCGCGCATGGGCGGCGCATGCGGCGCTGATGCGACCCGGGTACAGGCGTGGGTCCACCACGGTGTCATACGCGCCGTAGCGGTCGGTCAGCAGCGTGCCGGACCATCGCCGCGCGCCCAGCCTGTCCTCGCCATTGAGGAACGCCAGCGGGTACTGCGCCCCGCGGCCTCGGCAGAACTCGTAGATCACCCCTGGCACCGCGTCGTGCCAACTTCGCGCGTAGGCCCACATATAGGCCCTGCGTGTCTTGCCCGCTCCCGGGTCCAGCAAGGCCACCGGCGTCTCGTCGGCGTGCACGACACGGCAATCCAGGATGAAGCGCTTGTGCAGCTCGTACAGCGGCTCCAGCGCAGCGCCCACCTGGCCCGTCGCGCTGGCCAGTGTTGAGCGCGGGGTGTGCACGCCTGAGCGCGCGTTGATGCTCTCCTGCCGGTAGTAGGGCAGGTGGTCCACGAAGCGGCTGATCGCCGTGTGCGCCAGCAGCCCGCTGGCGGCGATGCCGCCCTCGACGATCTCCGGCACGCTGGGGGCCTGCCTGAGTGTCTGGCAGTGCCTGCAAGCCCACTTGCCGTAGATGTGGCGGTGCACGAAGAACTCGGCTGGCACCACATCCAGTCGCTCCGTGACGTCTTCACCGATGCGCTGCATGGGGCGCCCGCAGCCTTGTTCCTGGCAGTCGGTGTGGTCGGGCTCATGGCGATGCTCCACGCGACGCAGGTGTGCAGGCAGCGGGTTGCGACGCGGCTTGCGCGGCGGCGCCTTGGGCTTGGCGCCGGCGGCCGCCGTAGCCGCCTCGGCTTCACGGCGCAGACGTTCGAGCTGCGCACGCAGTGCGGCTTCGTCCTCGGCCAGCGTTTCCTCGAACAGGCGACGCTGGTCTGCGTTCATCGCCTCGGACTTGGCCCCGTAGGTCCAGCGCTTGAGCCGGGCGAGCTCGAACTGGATCTTCTCGATCTTGGCCTCGCGCAGCGCGATCTCACGGTCCTTGCTCTGCAGCAGTGCGTCGCGCTGGGCCAGCGCCTGGTCACGCTCGGACAGTTGTTGCGCCTGGTCCAGCACCTGCTGCTGCAACCGGACGATCAGCGCGGCCACCTCGGGCGGCAAACCCTGAGGATCAGTGGAGGGAAGACCAAGCATGCCGAGCATGCGTGGCATCGTGCCAGAGCTGGCCGACGAGGCCCATCGGCACATGCACTGTCAACCGCTTCACGGTCGACATGCCCGCAGACTCACACCCGAGCGATGCTGCAAAGTTCGGGCAGGCGCTGCCACGGCAGGCCCAGCACCAGGGCGTCGAACTGCGCGGCCGTGAGCGCCAGGGACGGCGTGACGCCGGCGGCCACCGGCCAGATGAAGCGACCCGCGTTCAGGCGCCGTGCCGCGCACCACACGCCGAAGCCATCGTGAACGAGCAGCTTGATGCGCGTGCCGCGCGCATTCGCGAAGAGGTAGCCGTGATGGGCCTGGGCGACTCCGAACACCTGCACCACGCGCGCCAGCAGACGCTCGGCGCCGGCGCGCATGTCGATGGGCTCGGCGGCCAGCCACAGGGCATCGATGCGGATCATCGAAGCAGCTCGCGCATCCAGGCCGCGCACTCGCTGGCTGCACTTGCCGGCCACGTCACCGTGACGCTCGTCGCGCCGCGCTGCAGTTCGATGCGGATGTCGGCTGCGACGGGCGAGGCCGGTGTCGGAATCGGCAAAGGGAAGAACTTGGGCGCGGGCGTCGTCGGCGCTACCCTCTTCGCCTCGCTCGCAGCGGCGCCCGGCTCAATCTCTGCGCCGACCTCGGCCTCCTTGACCCATCGACGGACAAGGTTCGCATTGATGCCGTTCGCCATCGCCACTGAAGCCGACGACACGCCAGGTTGGCAGCACGCGGCCACGATATGCGCTTTGAACTCAGCGCTATGAATTCGCCGGCGACGCCGGCCTTCACTGAGGGCTACGGAAGTGTCCATTTCTCCACCAAGAATTAGGTGGAGAAGAGCATCCTTTGGTTTTCACCGGAATCAAGGTGGGCCGACTGGACGCTCAC
>NZ_CAJYES010000037.1 GCF_913773995.1 uncultured Pseudacidovorax sp. | reverse complement strand
ACGTAGGAGATGGCGACGATCAGGAAGATCGTCACCACGCCCCACCAACGCGCGGCACGGGAATCGGTCATGGCAGCGGAGACGCCGGCAGCGCGGCGCCGGGAATGTCAGAAGAAATGGCGGATGCCGAGGTCGAAGCCGGTCGACTTGCCACCGAGGTTGGTGCCGGAAGCCGCCACGCCCTGGGCGCCGATGGCGCGCTGCGCCCCCGCCCCGTTATGGATGCGCGCGATGGCGCCGTAGACCTGCGTGCGGCGCGAAAGGTTTTGGCCGTAACCCAGCGCGACCTTGGTCCAGTCGGCGTTGCTGCCCACCGTGTCGTAGCGGCTGACCTGGGCGCGGATCTCGCCGGCGCCCACAGGAACCTTCACACCCAGCTGGGTGGCGCGGATCTCGACCGTGCCGCGCTTCTCGCTGGCCCACATCAGCATCGGCACGGCGACGCCGAAGTCGTAGCTGGCGCCGACATTGCGGATGCGCACGTCCTGCAGTTGCGTGGTGCCTTGCAGCTTGGCCAGCGCGCCCGAGATGTGCAAGGCGCCGCCGCGCCAGCCGAAGCGTCCACCGTTGTATTCGCCGGCCGCCGTCGGGGCGGTGTTGGCCTGCTCGCCGGCCGCATGCTGCAGCTGCCCATAGAAGCCACCCAGGTTGGGCGGCAGGAAGTAGCTGATCGCGTTGCCGATCTGGATCGGTGCGCCGTTCATGACGAAGGCGTTCGTGCCACCCACGCCGTTGGTCAGGAAGGGATCGAAGATCAGTGTGTTGAGGAAGGTGGCGGAGTCGTCGCGGCCCAGCCGCAGCTCGCCGAACGGGCCCATCACGCTCACCGTGGAGCGGCGGTTGAACGCCAGGCCGCCGCCCGTGGCCGTGCCCAGGCCGGTGTCCGGCGCAAAGCCCGATTCCAGCCAGAAGCCCGCCGACAGACCGCCGCCGAGGTCTTCGGTGCCACGAAAGCCGATGCGGCTGATGTTGGCGCCGCTGTGGGCCAGGCCCGTGCGCGAACTGTTGTCGCCGCTCACATGGGCGATGCCCACGTCCACGGTACCGAAGAGCGTGACGGACGACTGTGCCCAGCCGATGGCAGGCAGCGCGGCAACCGCAGCGACCGCCGTCGCGGCGCGCAGGAACGGGATGGACATGGGAAGGCCTCGAAGCGACAAAGAAGGGCGAAAGCAGCGGCTGGACCCTGCGGCCGCAGGGCCCACGAAAGCGCTCGCGGGGATGAAGGAAAGCGGGGGCTAGACGTCCAGCACCAGCCGTTTGCCGGTGCAGCGGGAGACGCAGATCATCATGGTCTTGCCCGACTGGCGCTCGATCTTGGTGAGGATGCCGTCCTGATGGTCCAGCTCGCCGTCGAAGTCGAGCACCGCCGTCTCGCAGGCGCCGCAGACGCCTTCCTTGCAGCTGTGGTCGGGGTTCAGGCCGGCATCGATCAGCGCGTCCAGGATGGATTTGCCGCCCGGCACCGGCACGGTCTTGCCGCTCTTCTCGCAGACGACCTCGAAGCCATGCGTCTCCACCGGCGACTCGACCACCACGGCGGCGAAGCGCTCGATGTGGGCATTGGCGTAGCCCAGTTGTTCGCAGGCCTTCTCGAAGGCATCGAGCATGGGCGTGGGACCGCAGCAGTAGTAGTGGCTGTCGGCACCGCGGCCTTCCAGCAGTTGGGCCAGCTTGGGCGGGCCGCCCTGCTCGTCGTCGAAATGCCAGGTCACGGGCACCTTGGCCTCGGCGGCCAGTGCGGTGATGGGCTCGATGAAGGCGGCCTCCTTGCGGGTGCGGGCGCAGTAGACCACCTCCACCGGCCGGCCCAGGGCGACCAGGCGCTGCAGCATGCAGAAGATCGGCGTCACGCCGATGCCGCCGGCCACCAGCACGCTCTTCGGTGCATCCTCGTGCAGTTCGAAGTTGTTGCGCGGGGCGGAGATGTCGATCACCTGGCCCACGCGCAACTGCTGGTGCACAAACTTCGAGCCGCCGCGGCTGTTGCGGTCGTTGAGCACGCCCACCACGTAGCGACCGCTGTCGCTGCAGGGGTTGCACAGCGAGTAGCTGCGCACCAGGCCGTTGGACAGATGCAGGTCGATGTGCGAGCCGGCCGCGAAGGCCGGGAAGCTCACTCCGGCCGTGGCCGGGCGGAATTCGACGCTGACGATGCCATCGGCCTCGTGGCGCATCGTGTGGACCAGGGCTTTGAGCGTGGGGGCGGACATGGCGGAGATCTCTCTGGACTTGTCGGTGTGTTGAAGGAGGAAGCGCGCCCTTCCTTCTGAGGGCCGGCGGGTGGCGGCGAGCACGCTGCGCCCGGATCATAGGCAGCGAGCAAGCTGTATGCCGCCCGCTGCCGCTCCGCCCCCCGGCCTCGGGGGCGGTTCAGGCCTGGGCCGTCTGCTTCGACTCGATCTGCTGCTGCGCCAGGTTGCGCAGGTGGCGGCGCAGCCGGACGATGCCCAGGTCGTGCTGGTACAGGTTCTCGTGCTGATTGGCGTCGGGCTCCATGTCCTCCAGCATCACGCGGTCCTGCTCCAGCACGCGCCAGTGGCGCTGCTCCAGCCGGTTGCGGTACAGGAAGCGCCAGGTGTCACGCTCCCAGCCCTTGGGCAGCTTGCGCACGCGCCAGTGGAAGACGGCCGCCAGGCCGGCGGAGATGGGCGTATAGCTGCCGACGATGATGAAGTTGCCGCCGGGGCCGCCGGTCTTCGGGTACGGGATCTCCAGCCGCATCCAGTGGATGCCGGTGTCGGCCCATTCCGTCCAGTCGAAGTTGACGTTGCGCTGCCCTTCCTTCTCGAAGACGAAGCCGGTGTCCGTCGGGCGGATGCCGAACTTGGCCTTGGAATCGCCCTCGGCCATCGAGTGCGACTGCTTGTGCAGGAAGGTGCCGTGCATCGGGTCCATGACGTTGTCGAGCACGTAGCGGTAGTCGCCCTTCCATTCCGTGTAGCAGAGGAAGTGGCCGTACTCGGCGTCGTTGGTCAGCTCCTCGGGCAGCACCAGCGGCGGAGGCTCGTCCACCGGCTCGCTGCTGTTGTAGAGGAAGACGGCGCCGGCCGCTTCCTTCACATGGAAGTGGGCCGTGGCGCGCGTGCCTTCGAGCTTGCAGCCGGGGCTGCCCGGCACGCGGGTGGTCACGCCGTCGCAGCGCACCTCGACGCCGTGGTAGGGGCAGGACAGGCGGTCGCCCAGCACCACACCCTGCGACAGCGGCGCGCCGCGGTGCGGGCAGCGGTCTTCCAGGGCGTGCAGCACGCCGTCGAAGTCGCGCCAGAAGGCGAGCTTGCGGCCCAGGCGGCGCAGCGAGACGGGCTTTTCCTTGATGAAGGAGGACGGGCAGATCGGATACCAGAGGTCCTTGAGACCAACTTCGAGCAGCTGGTCGACCGGATCGGCGTGGATGGCGATGGTGGTCATGGGGTGTTCCTCGCGGGCGTCGTGGGGTTCAGGGCTGTTCCGACAGGATGGCGATTTCCTGGCGGTAGACCTCTTCGGTCCAGGGCTTGCCGCTGGGGCTGGCAAGGCCGCTGTCGTTGAGCGCCTGCACCAGGCCCGGCAGGTCGTGCACGCCGGCGCCGAAGGCGCGCTCGATGGCATCGCCCAGCAGGTCTTCGTAGGTGGTGGGGTTGCGCTTGCGCGCCTGGTGGGGCTCGAGGTAGCGGTCGGTCATGGTGTGCTCCATCGGGGGGGCGGGAATGCGTTGTTGGTCGAAGGCGGTGCGCCGGCTCACTCGGCCTTGATGCCGCGGCTCTTGATGACGCCGGCCCACACGGCCGTCTCGTCCTTCATGGCCTTGGCGAAGGCGGCCGGCGTCATGGTGGCCTGGGTCATGCCCTGGGCCTTGAGCTTGTCCTGGATCTCGGGCTGGGCCAGGATCTCGGCGGCATCCTTGGCCAGTTGCTCGGCCACGGCAGGCGGCGTGCCGGCCGGGGCCAGCAGGCCATACCAGGAGGTGACGTTCACGCCCTGGATGCCCTGCTCCGCCAGCGTCGGGATCTCCGGCGCCACCGGCGTGCGCTGGGCTTCGGTGATGCCGATGGCGGTCAGCTTGCCGCTGTTGATGAAGGGCAGCGCGGCCGGCAGGTTGGTGAACATCAGCGGCACGATGCCGGCCACGGTGTCGTTGAGGGCCGGCGGCGTGCCCTTGTAGGCCACGTGCAGCATGTCGATGCCGGCCTGCTGCTTGAACAGCTCGCCGGCCAGGTGCAGGCCGCTGCCGATGCCCGGCGACGCATAGGACAGCGCGCCCGGCTTGGCCTTGGCCTGGGCGATCAGGTCCTTGGCGGTCTTGATGCCCGAGGCCGGCGAGGCCACCACCACGTTGGGCGCCTTGGCCAGCATGGTGACCGGCACGAAGTCCTTCTCGATGCTGAACGGGAAGTTCGGCATCAGGGTCGGGTTGATCGTGAGGTTGCCCGCGGGCACCACCAGCAGGTTGTGGCCGTCGCCCTTGGCGCGCTTGATCTTGTCGATGCCGATGTTGCCGGCGGCGCCCACGGCGTTCTCCACCACGGCCGGCTGGCCGTAGCGCTTGCTGAGGCCGTCGGCCAGGAAGCGTGCCAGCGCATCCACCGGGCCGCCCGCCGGAAACGGCGAGACGATGTTGAAGCGCTCGCTGGCGAGCTGCTTGTGCACCTCGCTCTGAGCTGATGCGCAGGTGCAGGCCAAGGCAGCGGCGAGCGCAGCGAAGGCCGTTCGGGAAACACCGCGGAACCGGCTTAGCCGGGCCGCTGGTGTTGCCCCCTTGAGGGGGGATTCGGCTACACGAAGTGAGCAAGAAACGGGGGTCATTTTTTCTCCGTCAAAAACTTGCCCGAGGCGTCAACGCCCTTCTGCCGCCGCGTGTGGCCGTCCAGGCCGCCATCCACCGCCCATTCGGCGAACACCGTCGGGCCCGGCTCGAAGTCGCGGGCGGCCCATTCGGCCGTCAGCTGGTCCTCGTCGGCGTAGTACTCGATCAGGCCGCCGGCCGGGTTCTTGAAGTACCAGAAGTAAGCCGAGGAGATCGGATGCCGGCCCGGGCCCAGCTGGGTCTCCCAGCCGCAGCGCGAGAAATGCAGACCGCCGCCGAACACCTCGTGGATGTCGCGCACGGTGAAGGCCACATGGTTGATGCCGCGCTTGCCCGTGGGCAGCTGCAGCAGGAACAGGTCATGGTGGCCACCGATGTCGGCGCAGCGCAGGAAGGCGCCACGGCCCGGATAGCGGTCGGAGGCGACGAAGCCGAAGCGGCTGGCGTAGAAGGCCTCGCAGGCCTTCACGTCGGCCACGAAGAAGACCACGTGGCCCACCTCGATGGGCGTGGCCCGGTCGTAGATCGGGCTGGGCTGGTTGACGCGGGCCTTGTCGGTCCAGGTGTTCACGCGGGCGCAGTCGATGTCGATGGCCTTCTTGCGGCTAACCTGCAGGCGCACGGCCAGGCCGTTGGGATCGGTGCAGCCGATGCGGCGGCCGCCGGCCACCTCGCCGTCGACGAAGCCCGCATCGCCGCGGATGGCGTCGGCATAGCGGTCGAGGTCGGCGGCGCTTTCCACGCCCCAGACCACTTCGCGCAGCGTGGGGCCGTCCTCGATGGCGGGCGGCAGGCCGGCCTTGTCCATGGACGCCACCACGATGCGACAGCCGTTGAGGCTTTCGAACACCAGCTCGTCCGCGCCTTCGTGGGCCAGGGTCAGGCCCCAGTCCAGGAAGAAGCGGCGGCTGGTGGCGAGATCGTCCGTGCCGTAGGTGATCTGATCGATGCCGAGAACGCTCATTGCTTGCTTTCCAGTTTGTTCACTTGGCCCACGGGATCGGCTGCTCGTTGGTTCCCCAGTACATGCTCTTCTGCTCCATGTACTGGAAGATGCCTTCGCGGCCCTTCTCGCGGCCCAGGCCCGAGTCGCGCCAGCCGCCGAAGGGCGTGGAGACCGAGAACTGCTTGTAGGTGTTGACCCAGACGGTGCCCGCCTGCACCGCGCGGCCCAGGCGCCAAGCACGCTTGAAGTCGCGGCTCCACACACCGGCCGCCAGCGCGTAGACGCTGTCGTTGGCCTGGGCGATCAGTTCCTCTTCGCTGTCGAAGGGCATGGCCACCAGCACCGGGCCGAAGATCTCTTCCTGCGTGATGCGGGCGCTGTTGGTGAGGCCTTCGAGGATGGTGGGCGTGTAGAAGTAGCCCTTGTCGAAAGCCGCACCCTGCGGACGCACGCCGCCGGTGCGGATACGGCCGCCCTCGCCGACGCCCAGGTCCACATAGCGCTCGATGCCCTCGCGGTGCTTGGCCGTGATCAGCGGGCCCATCTGGGTGCGCTCGTCGGCCGGATCGCCCACACGCAGGTTCTTGGCCGCCTCGGCCACGCGGGTCAGGAACTCGTCGTAGATGCCGCGTGCCACGAAGAGACGCGAGCCGGCGATGCATGATTCGCCCGAGCTGCTGAAGATGCCGTAGAGCACGCCGGCCACGGCATGGTCCAGGTCGGCATCCTCCAGCACCATGGTGGGCGACTTGCCGCCCAGCTCCAGCGAGACCGGCATCATCTTGTCGGCCGCGATGTGGGCGATGTGCTTGCCCGTGGTCGTGCCGCCGGTGAAGGACACGCGCTTGACCAGCGGATGCTTGGTGATGGCGTCGCCGATCACTGACCCCTTGCCCGGCAGCACACTGACGATGCCCTTGGGCACGCCGGCCTCTTCGCAGATCTTCGCCAGCTCCAGCGCCATCAGCGGCGTGACCTCGGCCGGCTTGACGACGACGGCATTGCCGGCCGCCAGCGCGGGCGCGAGCTTCTGGGCCTCGCTGGCGATGGGCGAGTTCCACGGCGTGATGGCGGCCACGACGCCCATGGGCTCGTGCACGCTCATCGTCACGTAGGGACCGCGCGACGGCGTGATGGTGTCTTCCAGCGTCTCCAGCGCGGCGGCGAAGAACTGGAAGGTGCCGGCAGCGCTGGCCACCAGGGCGCGGGTCTCGCTGATGGGCTTGCCGTTGTCCAGGCGCTGCTTCTGCGCCAGATCCTCGGCGCGCTCGCGGATGATGGCGGCCACGCGGTGCAGCACCGCCGCGCGCACATGGGGCAGCATCTGGGCCCAGCCGCTGGTGCGGAAGGCGCGGTCGGCGCGGGTGATGGCCTCCTCGACATCGGCCAGGCTGGCCGCGCGCAGGCGGGCGATGGGCTCGCCAGTGGCGGGATACAGGCTCAGGTATTCGTCGCTGCCGCCCAGGCGCCATTCGCCGGCGATGTTGATGGGGAGCAGTTCCAGCTTGGACATGCGGGGCTTCTCTCTTGGGTTCGTCGTCGTCAGATGACCAGCGGGGCCACGCGGGCGCGCAAGGCACGCACCGCGCTGTACACGGTCAGCGCCGAGGTCTTGGGATTGGCGGCCAGCGGCTGGTTGCGCATGGTCAGCTCGAAGCGACCGAAGGCGCCATCGGCCTCCACCTGGTGCACGTTCTCGGTCACGGCCGGATCGGCGATCAGGCGGACCGTGGTGCGGTCCAGGCCCAGACCGGCCAGCGACACGGTGGCCGCCACGTTGGCGTTCTTGGGGAAGAGGCGCGCGGCGTCGCGGGCGCTGCCTTCGAAGATCACCGCCTCTGCCGCCAGCGCGTCGAGGTCGCGGCCCTCTTCCGCCGGCGTGCCCTTCCAGGCGCGGGGCGGCTTGCGGCCGGTGTAGCGCACCGTCTCCAGCCCGCCGATGCGGGCGGCGGCCAGGGCGTCGATGGCGCCGATGGCGCCGGCGATCAGCTGCACCTGCGTGCCGCCTTCGCGGGCTGCGGCCTCCAGTTGCTCAGGCAGGCCCGGCGCTGACAGCGCGCCGACCGAGGCCACGATGGCGGGAATGCCGCGCTTCAGGGCCGGCAGCACGTGCTGCTCGATGGCGGCATGGCCCGCGGCCTCGACGACCAGGTCGATGCCATCGGCCGGCACGGCCTGCAGCACC
>NZ_CAJYES010000036.1 GCF_913773995.1 uncultured Pseudacidovorax sp. | reverse complement strand
ACTGGAGTTCAGACGTGTGCTCTTCCGATCTCTGAGCCGGAGGCGCTGTTCACTTCCAAGCGCTGGTTCCTCCAGCCGCCTGGCAATGATCGCCAGGTCTTCCGACTTCCCATCCGAGAGGCCCGCGAGCACACCGACTGCATCGTGGCGCGTTCCGACGAAGTTCCCGACCGCAATGCGGCCGAGGCCCTGCGCGGTGCCCGCATCTTCGTGCCGCGGTCCCTGTTCCCGACCCCGGACGACGACGAGTACTACTGGGTCGATCTCGTCGGCCTGGCGGTCGTCAATCGCGAGGGCGTGGCGTTGGGTACGGTGCGTGAACTGCTGGCCACCGGACCGCAGACCACCCTGGTCCTCCAGGTGCCGCCAGCCGCCGACGGCGACAAGCCGGGCGAGCGCCTGATTCCCTTCGTCTCCGCCATCGTCGACAAGGTCGATCTGGCCGGCCGCGTCATCGTGGCCGATTGGCAGCCCGACTACTGAGCGGCCGGCCCATGCCGCCTGCACGCGGACGCGCATGCGCTTCGACGTCCTGACCCTCTTCCCGGAGCTGTTCGCGCCTTTCCTGGCCAGCGGCATCAATCGGCGTGCCTTTGCCTCCGGGCAGGTGGACGTGCGCTTCTGGAATCCGCGCGACTTTTCCGAAGGCAATTACCGGCGCGTCGACGATCGGCCCTTTGGCGGCGGGCCCGGCATGGTCATGATGGCCGAGCCCCTGGCGCGTTGCGTGGAGGCCGTCTTTGCCGACCGGGGTGAGCCCGCGCCAGTCGTGCTGTTCTCCCCGGTGGGCCAGCCTTTGCGGCATTCGCTGGTGACGGAATGGGCGGCGAGCGCAGGGGCTTTGCTGCTCTGCGGACGCTATGAGGGGCTCGATCAGCGCTTCATCGACCGCTACGTGACCCATCAGATCAGCCTGGGCGATTTCGTGCTTTCCGGCGGTGAGCTGGCGGCCCTGGCGCTGCTCGATGCCGTGGCCCGGCTGCAGCCGGGCGTGCTCGGCGATGCCGACAGCCATGCCCAGGACAGCTTCAATCCCGAGCTCGACGGTCTGCTCGACTGTCCGCACTACACACGGCCCGAGGTCTGGCGCGACATGCCCGTGCCGGCGCCGCTGATGTCGGGACACCACGCGCAGATCGAGCGCTGGCGGCGGGAGCAGCGGCTGGCGCTCACGGCCAAGCGCCGGCCTGACCTGATTGCCGCGGCCCGTGCTGACGGCCGTCTTCAGTCCAAGGACGAGCAGTACTTGCAGCAGTTGCCCCTGCCCGGGCTATAATCGAGGGCTTTTCGATCCTCTGTCCGGCCGCGGCCCTCGTCCCGAGGCTCCCTCGTGGATCCGGCGCCTTCTTCGCAATTCGCGATGCCACAGGCACCGGCAGCCGCCTTCAGTGCAGCGCGGACACGATCCTTTCGCAGGAAACCATGAACCTCATCCAGACCCTCGAGCAAGAGGAAATCGCCCGCCTGGGCAAGAAGATCCCCGAGTTCGCTCCTGGCGACACCGTGATCGTCAGCGTCAACGTCGTCGAAGGCAACCGCAAGCGCGTGCAGGCCTATGAAGGCGTCGTGATCGCCAAGCGCAACCGCGGCCTGAACAGCGCCTTCACCGTGCGCAAGATCTCCAGCGGCGAAGGCGTCGAGCGGACCTTCCAGACCTACAGCCCGCTGATCGCCGGCATCGAAGTCAAGCGCCGCGGCGACGTGCGTCGTGCCAAGCTGTACTACCTGCGTGAGCGCAGCGGCCGTTCCGCTCGCATCAAGGAAAAGCTGCCGGGCAAGGCTTCCAACGCGGCCGCCGCGAACTGATTCGCGCCGTGCAGGCAGGACCGTCGAACGTTCCTGCCGCCCGCACCGGGCCGCCTTCGGGCGGCCTTTTTCATTGCCCTGCACCGCCATGTCCCTCAGTCCTGAACCCCCTTCGCCCGGCAGCCCGGGCCATGCGCCGCCCGAGGTGGTCAATGCGGTCGGCACGCCGGCCGGGGCGGTGACGGATCCGCGCACGGTGCCCGTCACCCGCGTCGACCACGACCTGCCCGCGGTGCCCACCGCCCGTCTGAAGGCAGATGCCTTGCGCGCCCGTTTTGCCGCGCCCGACGGCGTGGCGTGGACACCCGAAGTCCGGCGCGAGCCGAGCCTGACGCGCCGCAGCCCCGCACCCGCCGCGGTTCTTGTGCCGATCGTGCAGCGCGCCGAGCCCACGGTGCTGCTGACAGAACGGGCCACCCGCATGTCGACGCACTCGGGGCAGATCGCCTTCCCGGGCGGGCGAGTGGACCCTGGCGATGCCAGCATCGCCGCCGCGGCGTTGCGCGAGGCATGGGAAGAGGTCGGACTGGACGCGGGCTTCGTCGAGGTGTTGGGCGAACTGCCCACCTACACCACGATCACGGCGTTCGTCGTGACGCCGGTCGTCGCGCTGGTGCAGCCCGGCTTCGTGCTGCGTCCCAATTCCGCCGAGGTGGCGGACGTGTTCGAAGTGCCGCTGGCCTTCCTGATGAATCCCGCCCACCATCGCCGCCACCAGGTGGAAGGCGAGGGACCTACCGCGCGGCACTTCTTCTCGATGCCCTACCAGGATGGCGACCGTGAGCGTTTCGTCTGGGGCGCCACGGCCGGCATGTTGCGCAATCTCTACCGTTTCCTGGCCGCGTGACGGCACTGCGCATACCAGCAATCGGCGATGCTGCCGTGGTCTTCGGCGGGCCACAGGGCCGTCTTATGATTCTTCGATGAGCTTCTTTGCCATCCTGTGCGCGCTGCTGATCGAGCAGGTCCGGCCGCTGGCATCCGACAACCCGGCGGCTCGCGCAGCGCTGGCCTGGACGCGCTGGACGAGCCGCAATTTCGATGCCGGCAAGCCGCATCACGGATGGGTGGCATGGACCTTGGCGGTGGGTGTGCCGAGCCTACTGGCACTGGGCCTGCACTGGCTGCTGATGCTCACACTCGGTGCGCCCTTCGCGCTGGTCTGGGGGGTGGGCGTGCTCTATGCAACCCTCGGCTTCCGGCAGTTCAGCCATCACTTCACGGAGATTCGTGACGCGCTGGAGGTGGGTGACGAGGCGCTCGCACGCAGCCTGCTTGCCCGTTGGCAGCGGGTCGATGCGGCCGAGCTGCCGCGCAGCGAGATCGTGCGGCACGTGATCGCCTATTCGGTCATCGCAGCGCACCGCCATGTGCTGGGGGTGCTCGCCTGGTTCTCTCTGGGCGCGCTGCTGGGCCTGGGGCCGGCTGGGGCCGTTTTCTATCGCATGAGCGAGTTCGTGGGCCGTTACTGGGCCTACAAGCACAACGCCATGAGCCAGCCCGCAAGCGTCTGGGTGCAGCAGGCCGCGGACCGCGCGTGGACGGTGATCGACTGGTTGCCCGCCCGCGTCACTGCGCTGGGCTTCGCGGTGGTTGGCAGCTTCGAGGAGGCCATCGAAAGCTGGCGCAACGATGCGCGTCATTTCGCGGGGGTGAACGACGGCGTGATCCTGGCAGCCACCTCCGGCGCGCTGAATGTCCGCCTGGGCGGCGAGCAGTTGCGGCCCAGCCGGGCGCTGGCCGATGCGATCATGGATGCCGATCAGCCCGGTCCAGCCACGTCGCCCGACGGCGGCACGGCGGGGCGGGAGCCCGAGCCAGCCCATCTGCGCAGTGTCGTGGGCCTGGTGTGGCGCTCGGTGGTGCTGTGGATGCTGCTGCTGGCGCTCCTGACGCTGGCGCGCCTGCTGGGCTGAAGCGCCGTCCATTGTTCTTCCTTTGCGGTCTTGCGCCGCCTGGCGAGCGACATGTCCCAACCCTCTCCTGCCTTCTGGAGCCCGCGCGTCGCGGGGCTCGAGCCCTATGTGCCTGGCGAGCAGCCGCGCATCGCCAATCTGGTCAAGCTCAACACCAATGAGCATCCGAGCCCGCCGTCGCCGCGGGTGATCGCCGCGATCGCCGAGGCGGCGCGTGACGGGCTTCAGCGCTACCCCGATCCGGAGTCCATGCAACTGCGCAAGGCCATCGCCCGCCGTCACGGTCTGCAGACGTCGCAGGTGTTCATCGGCAACGGCTCCGACGAGGTGCTGAGCCACGCCTTCCTGGCCTTCTTCCAGCGGGACGAGTCGCTGCTCTTTCCCGATGTGACCTATAGCTTCTACCGGGTCTGGACACAGCTGCACGGCATCGAGGCGGAGGCGGTGCCGGTGGACGCGGCCTTGCGCGTCGACATCGACGAATTGGCCCGCCGGGCTGCGCAGGGCTGCGCGGGTGTGGTGATCGCCAACCCGAACGCGCCCACGGGACAGGGGCTGCCGCTGTCGGACATCGAACGGCTGCTGCGCGCCTGCCCGATGCGTGTGGTGTTGGTGGACGAGGCCTATGTGGACTTCGGCGCCAGCAGCGCTGCGGCGCTGGTCGAGGCCCACCCCAACCTGCTCGTGGTGCAGACTCTCTCCAAGTCGCGCGCGCTGGCCGGACTGCGTGTGGGCTTTGCGCTGGGCCAGGCGCCACTCATCGAGGCCCTGGCGCGCATCAAGAACAGCTTCAACTCTTATCCGCTCGACCGGCTGGCCCAAGCCGGCGCGTTGGCCTCCATCGAGGACGAGGCATGGTTCAGCACGCAATGCCGCGCGGTGATCGACACGCGCGAAGGGCTGACGCTGCAACTGGAGGACCTCGGCTTCGAGGTGCTGCCCTCGCAGGCCAACTTCGTTTTCGCGCGCCATCCGCAGCGTGAGGCGGCCGCCCTGGCGGCAGCGCTGCGCGAGCGGGCCGTGCTGGTGCGGCATTTCCGACAGCCGCGCATCGACCAGTGGCTGCGCATCAGTATTGGCACCCGCGCGCAGTGCGGCGCGTTGGTAGAGGCGCTGCAGGCGATCCTGGAGGGCTGAGGCTGAGGTTCGGCGCCCTGGTTGGCGCCGGTCTGCGCCTATGCGAGGCGTAACGCGTCGCCCTTCAGTAAGCCGGTCGGCTCAGCTCATCGAAGAGCTCGTTGTAGATGCGGTAGCGCAGTGCGCTGATGTCCGCGCCGCCGCCGCCGTGGCGCTCTGCACTTTCGACATGTGCGATCACGCCGCAGCCGGGCTCGTGCCGGTGCGTGCAGTTGTAGAAACGGCACTCGCCGGTGTGCGCGGCGATGTCGGGCATCAGTGCGGGCAGTTGCGTGGGCGCGATGTGGTGGAGTCCGAACTCCTGAAAACCGGGCGAATCGATCAGCGCCGTGCCGGCCGGCTTGTCCATCCAGTACCAGGTAGTGGTCGTGGTGGTGTGGCGGCCCGAGTTGAGCGCCTGCGAGATCTCGCCCGTCTGCGCCAACGCCGAGGGCACTAGCCGGTTGACCAGTGTGCTCTTGCCCACGCCCGATGGGCCGAGGATGAGCGTGGTGCGGCCGGCTAATTCGGCCTGCACGTCGGCCAGGCCCGAAGCGCCGTCGTCCTTCAAGGACAGAGGCAGCACCGCATAGCCCATGCGTCGGTAGGCCGCGAGGCGTTCCCAGGCAGGCGAAAAGAGCCCGGGCAGGTCGCTCTTGTTGAGCACGATCAGCGCCCGGATGTGCTCGGCCTCGGCCGCGATCAGCGCACGCGTCAGTTGATGTTCCGAAAAATCGGGCTCCGCCGCGACCAGCATCAGGATCTGGTCGAGGTTCGCCGCGAAGGACTTGGTGCGGATCTCGTCCTGGCGGTAGAAGAGATTGCGGCGCGCCTCTACGCGCTCGATGGTGCCCTCGTCGGCGCTCGGCAGCCATTGCACCCGATCGCCCACGACGGCTTGGCTCTTCTTGCCGCGCGGATGGCAGATGCGGCGCTCGCCGTCGGGCGACTCCACCAGGCAGTGACGGCCATGGCTGCCGACCACGAGCCCCGCCTGCGACGCTCCTGCGGGGGGCGCGACGCTGGCGGTCGTGATGTGCTTGCTCCGACCCACCGACGCCTCAGGCCGCCGCAGCCGACTGCAGTCGCGCCAGGCGTTGCGCCGCTGGCGGGTGCGAGTAATAGAAGCCGACGTAGACCGGGTCGGGCGTCAGCGTGGACGCGTTGTCCTGGTGCAGCTTGAGCAGGGCGCGGGACAGGTCGGCACCGTCGGCATGTGCGGCCGCGAAGGCATCGGCCTCGAACTCGTCGCGACGCGACATGCGCGCCATGACCGGGGAGACGAAGAAGCTGAACACCGGCACCACCAGCATGAACAGCAGCAGCGCCAGCGCATCGTTGGGCGCCGCCATGTGCGGCTGCACGCCCAGCCCGGTGTAGAACCACGCCTGGGCCGACAGCCAGCCGAGCAGCGCGAAGGCCGCGAGGCTCAGCACCAGCATCAGGCCCATGCGGCGGGTAATGTGGCGATGCTTGAAGTGTCCCAGCTCGTGGGCGAGCACGGCCTCCACCTCGCCCGGGGTCAGCTGCCGCAACAGCGTGTCGAAGAACACCACGCGCTTGGACCGGCCGAAACCGGTGAAGTAGGCATTGGCATGGGCGCTGCGGCGGCTGCCGTCCATCACGAACAGGCCCTTCGCCGCGAAGCCGCAGCGGGTCATCAGCTTCTGCACGCGCTGCTTGAGCGATTCGTCGTCCAGCGGCGAGAACTTGTTGAAGAGCGGGGCGATCCAGGTGGGCACGATGAACTGGAGAAGCAGCGTCCAGCCCGCAAGCGCCACCCAGGCCCATAGCCACCAGAGTGGCCCCGCCGCGCCCATGAGCCAGAGCACCAGCGCTGCCAGCGGCAGGCCCAGCACCACGCCCAGCGCTGTCCCCTTGAGCAGATCGGCCAGCCAGAGGCCCGGCGTCATCTTGTTGAAGCCGAAGCGCTCTTCGAGCCGGAAGGTCTGCCACCAGGTGAAGGGCAGGTCGATCAGTCCGCCGATCAGGCTGAAGGCGCCGAGCAGTGCGAGCTGTTGCCAAATGCCGGCGCCGAGCCAGGTGGCCAGCGTCTTGTCCAGCAGGTCCAGGCCGCCCAGCAAGGTCCAGGCGATCAGGGTGGCCGCGCCCCAGGCGGCTTCGATCAGGCCGAAGCGCATGCGCGCGACCGTGTAGTCGGCGGCCTTGCGGTGGGCTGCCAGACCGATCGTGCCGGCAAAGGGGGCGGGAACGACATCGCGGTGCTGGGCGACGTGGCGGATCTGGCGCGCCGCCAGCCAGAAGCGCAGCAGCAATCCGGCACTCAACGCGACGGCGAAAACAAGGGTGAAGGCGAGGGAGGCGGACATGCGTGGCGCAGTGTAGTGGGCACCCATCGGCTGCACGGAGCGCAGGTGACTGTGGGCGAGAATGCCCCGATGTCCGCATCCCCAGCCTCTACCGTCCCGACCCTCGCCAAGAGCGACCAGAACCTCGTCTGGCTCGATTGCGAGATGAGCGGGCTCGATCCCGAGAAGGAGCGTCTGCTCGAGATCGCCGTCGTCATCACCAGCCCCGATCTCTCCACGCGTGTGGACGGGCCCGTGCTCGTCGTCCACCAGAGCGAGGCTGTGCTGGGCGGCATGGACGCCTGGAACAAGGGCACTCATGGTCGCAGCGGCCTGATCGACAAGGTGCGCGCGTCCACGCTCGATGAGGCGGCGGCGGAGCAGCAACTGCTGGACTTCATCGCCCGATACGTGCCCCGCAGCGGCTCGCCCATGTGCGGCAACACCATCGGACAGGACCGGCGCTTCCTGGTCAAGTACATGCCGCGGCTGGAGGCTTACTTCCACTACCGCAACCTTGACGTCAGCACACTCAAGGAGTTGGCCAAGCGCTGGAAGCCCGCTGCCTATGCGGCGTTCAAGAAGCAACAGGCCCACACGGCGCTAGCCGACGTGCACGAGTCCATCGACGAACTGCTGCACTATCGAGACACCTTCCTGCGGCTGCAGGATTGAGCATTGGCAAACAGCGGGATTAGGCAAAACCCTGAATTCCTGCCATAATCGTGAGCTCGCTGCAAAACCAAATCCGCAGCGAGTTTGCGCATCTCCCTTCTTGCACATTGGTCGGCGGCTCCCGCACAGCGCGGAACAGCTCGATGAACCCGACCACGGCGCCTGATCCTCTTGCACGGATCGCCTACGCGCCGATCGTCGTTGGATGGTTGATGTTTTTCTGAACCTCCAACGTGCCTGCCCCTGCGGGGCGGCGTGCGTTCACGATCAGTTTTATGACCGACTCCCTGCATGAGCAGGGCGCTATTGCGCCTGTGCTCGACCTTTCTTTTTCCAACGAATCCCTCGGCACGTCCGACGTGGCGGCTGAAGCGGCGATGCCCGAAGGCCCTCATCCCTTTGCCGAACTCGGTCTGGCGCCCGAACTCGTGGCCGCCGTGCGCGACCTGGGCTACACCGAGCCCACCGCCGTCCAGACCAAAGCCATCCCGATGGCCATGGCCGGCAATGCCGACCAGGACGCCAGCGCGGCCGGCTTCGTCGACCTGATGGTGTCCAGCCAGACCGGCAGCGGCAAGACCGCCGCCTTCCTGCTGCCCGTGCTGCACACCCTGCTGCAGCAGCAGCAGCGCGAAGAGGCCGAGGCCCGTGCCGAGCATGTGCGCCTGGTGGCCGAAGCCGAAGCCCGCGGCGAGGCCCCGCCCAAGAAGCCGCGCCGCGCCAACCCCACGCTGTCGCGCAACTTCAAGCCCGCCGTTCCCGGCGCGCTTGTCCTGTGCCCGACCCGCGAACTGGCCCAGCAAGTGGCGCATGACGCCATCGAACTGGTGCGTCACTGCCGTGGTCTGCGCATTGCCAACGTGGTGGGCGGCATGCCCTACCAGTTGCAGATTGCTCGCCTGCAGAACGCCAACCTGGTGGTGGCCACGCCTGGCCGTCTGCTGGACCTGCAGCGCTCAATGCAGATCAAGCTGGAGCAGGTGCGCTTCCTCGTCGTCGACGAAGCCGACCGCATGCTCGACCTGGGCTTCGCCGACGACCTCGCGGAGATCAACCAGCTGACCATCCAGCGCCAGCAGACCATGATGTTCAGCGCTACCTTCGCGCCGCGCATCCAGCAACTGGCCGCCCGCGTGATGCGCGAGCCGCGCAAGGTGCAGATCGACAGCCCGCAGCAGAAGCACGCCAACATCCGTCAGGTGCTGCACTGGGCCGACCATGCCAGCCACAAGCGGGCGCTGCTCGACCACTGGCTGCGCGACCCCGCCATCCAGCAGGCAGTGGTGTTCGCCAGCACGCAGATCGAATGCGATGGCTTGGCCAACGACCTTCAGCAGGCCGGCTTCTCTGCCGTGGCGTTGCACGGTGCCCTGAGCCAGGGTCTGCGCAACCGCCGCCTGATGGCGCTGCGCAACGGCCAGGTGCAGATCCTCGTGGCCACCGACGTCGCTGCCCGCGGCATCGACGTGCCGACGATCAGCCACGTCTTCAACTTCGGGCTTCCGATGAAGGCGGAGGATTACACCCACCGCATCGGCCGCACCGGGCGTGCGGGTCGCGACGGTATCGCCGTGACCTTTGCCGAGTTCCGCGACCAGCGCCGCATCTTCGACATCGAAGCCTTCACCAAGCAGCAGTTCCAGCCGGAGGTCATCGAAGGCATGGAGCCGACCCGCCGCGCACCAACGGCCCAGCCGCCGCGTGGCGGCGCGGGCCGGGGCCGTGGTGCGCCGGCCGGACGTCAAGGCGACGATCGTCGCCGCTCGCCCGGCTTTGCTGGCGGTGGACGTGCGCCGGGTTGGGGTGAGTCCTCGGGTGGGGCGCGTCATGGCGGCCAGCGCTCGCAAGGCTTCGACGGCGGCGCGCGCGCTGGTGGTGGCTTCGGCCGGCCCCAGGGTGACGACGGCTTCGGCGGCCATCGCGGCCGTCAAGAGGGCTTCGGCGCTCAGCGCCATGGCGAGGGCTCCGCCGGCCATCGTGGGCACAACGAGGGCTTCGGCGGTCGTGGGCATGGCGAAGGTTTTGGCGGTCTTCGCTCGCACGGCGACAGCCGCCGGCCCGCTCCTGCTGCGCGTGACGGCCGCCCTTCGGGTGCCGGCCGTAGCAACGGCAACAAATCTTTTTCGGGCCGTGCGTTCGTTCCGCGTGACAGAGGCTGAAAAGTCGTGTCATAATCCCATCTCTTCGGGCCGTTAGCTCAGTTGGTTAGAGCAGAGGACTTGGAGGGCAGCAGCCTAAAGGTGCTTCGGTACCAACGGATGGGGCCCGACGGGTTGCTCAAGGTAAGTTCACTCTGCCTTGAAGTAGAACTTCTCAAATTCGGCGAACGCTAACGTGCTCTTCCGAGCGCCAGGCCAACGCCGAGCGAAGCCCCGAAAGGGGAACGTGTAGAGACTCGACGGGAAGGCCGAAAGGCAAGACAGAGTCCAGACCACGAACCGGAAACGGGCAGCGAAAGCTGAAGTGGTAGGCATAATCCTTTGGTCGCTGGTTCAAGCCCAGCACGGCCTACCAGGACGGAAGAAACGAAGAAAATTTTGCTTGATAGTTGGCGCCACGAAAATGTCGTGCTATACTAGAAAGCTCAGCGGCTGTAGCTCAGCTGGATAGAGTACTTGGCTACGAACCAAGGGGTCGTGGGTTCGATTCCTGCCAGCCGCACCATATTTCCCTATGGGGAACAACGGGTTAGCGCCACAAGCGCTAGCCCGTTTTTCTTTGTCCGAACACTTTTTGGGGATCTCGCGCATGAGCAAAGCCTTCACCAAGGAGAGCGATGGCGGTGGCGAAGAGGACGACGTTGCCGGTCTTCCGTCTCTGCCTGCGGGCGCCAAGAACTACATCACGCCGGCAGGTTACGAGCGCCTGCGGTCTGAACTGCTGTCATTGATGGATGTCGATCGTCCCAAGGTGGTCGAAGCCGTCCACTGGGCCGCCAAGAACGGCGATCGCTCGGAGAACGGCGACTACCTGTACGGCAAGAAGCGGCTGCGCGAGATTGATCGACGGATCCGCTTTCTGACCAAGCGCCTCGAGATCGCCGAGGTGACCGATCCGTCGGTGCACCACGGGAGCGACCAGGTGTTCTTCGGCGCCACGGTGACCTATGCGGACGAAGCCGGTGAGGAGCACTCGGTCACCATCCTGGGCATTGACGAGGCCGAAAGCACTCAGCGCCAGGTCAGCTGGATCGCGCCCATTTCGCGGACCTTGCTCAAGGCGCGCGTTGGCGATTCGCTGAAGCTGGTCACACCTGGCGGTGTGCAGGAGATCGAGGTGGTCGCCGTTGACTATCCAGCGCCCGGAGGCGCGCAATAGCAGCCAGCCGACATTGCAGCAAGCCGCTGCACCGGATCTCCATTCCGGGCGCGCTCAGGGCGCGGGCACGATCCGCCTCGCCGACAGCACTGAGGGCGTGCGCCGCGCGGCCCGCAGCACGGTTTCCAACTGCGCCGCGTCGCGCACCGCAACCACGAAGCGCAGGTCGGTCGAGTCCTGCTGGCTTTCGTCCGGCATCTCGACGTGGGTGATGTCTGCCTCCGCACGGGCGAGCGTGGAGGCCACTCGCGCCAGCACGCCCTTGTCGTTGCGAACTGTGACAAGAATGCCTGTCTCGAAGCTGCGCACGGGTTCGTCGGCCCATTCAACAGCGAAGAAGCGCTCGGCGTCCTTGTGGCGCAGGCGCTGGCCGACGCCGCAGGCCTCGGTATGGACCACCAGCCCCTCGCCATGACCGAGATAGCCCACGATCGGATCGCCCGGCACTGGCCGACAGCACAGCGCAAAGCGCACTGAGGAGTTCTCGCTGCCATCCAGGGTGACGGCGCCCTGCGAGACGTTTTCATGCGCCGTGAAGCGTTCCCGGCTCATCAACAAGGCGTCAGGCTTCTCCCCACGTTCGGCAAGCAGCGTCATCAGCCGCTTGGCCACGATGCTCGCCACCCTCTTGCCCAGTCCGATGTCGGTCATCAGGTCCTCCCGGTTGCGGTTGCCGGTGAAGCGCAGCAGCTTGTCCCAGATGGCCTGGTAGTCGGGCTCGCTGCCCGGCAGCTTGCGCACGCCTTCCGCCCTCAGGGCCTGTGACAGCAGCTTTTCGCCCAGGCGCTCGGACTCGGCCTGCGCGAGGGTCTTGAGGTGATTGCGGATCTTCGACCGCGCCCGGCCGGTACGCACGAAGCCAAGCCAGGCCGGGTTCGGCGTGGACACCGGCGCGGTGATCACCTCGACCACATCGCCGTTCTTGAGTTCGGTGCGCAGCGGTACCTGCTCGCCATTGATCCGCGCGGCCGAGGCGTGATGGCCGACATTGGTGTGGATCGCATACGCGAAGTCCACCACGGTGGCGCCGCGTGGCAGAGCCAGGATCTCGCTGCGAGGCGTGAAGACATAGACGGCGTCCGGGAACAGGTCGACCTTGACGTGCTCCCAGAACTCGCGTGCGTCGCGCGTCTCGTCCTGGATATCGACCAGCGACTGCAGCCACTTGGCGCTCAGTCGCTCGCCGTGGTCCGCATCGCCCGCGGCCTTGTACAGCCAATGCGCGGCCACACCCGACTCGGCGACGACGTGCATGGCCTCGGTGCGAAGCTGGAACTCCACGTTCACGCCCGAGGGGCCGACCAGCGTCGTATGCAGCGACTGGTAGCCGTTGATCTTCGGGATGGCAATGTGGTCCTTGAACTTGCCCGGATGCGGTTTGTACAGCTGATGCAGCACGCCCAGGCCCGTGTAGCAGGCGATGGTGCTGGGCACGACCAGGCGAAAGCCGTAGATGTCGGTGACCTGGGCAAAGCTCAGGTGCTTGTCGTCCATCTTGCGGTAGATGGAGTACAGCGTCTTCTCGCGGCCGGCAATGCGCACCTGCAGCCCGGCTGCGGCGAAGGCGGTTTCCACGTCGCGCTGCACCTTCTGGATCAGGTCGCGCCGCCGGCTGCGGGCCTTGGCGACGGCCTTCGTCAGGATCGCGTGCCGCCAGGGCTTGAGATGCCGGAACGAAAGCTCCTGCAGTTCCCGGTAGGTCTGGTTGAGCCCGAGGCGGTAGGCGATGGGGGCGTAGATGTCCAGCGTCTCGCGCGCGATGCGGCCCCACTTGGCCCGGGGTGCATCGCTCAGCGTGCGCATGTTGTGCGTGCGGTCGGCCAGCTTGATTAGGATGACGCGCACGTCGCGGGCCATGGCCAGCAGCATCTTGCGGAAAGACTCGGCCTGGTTTTCTTCGCGTGTGTCGAACTGCAGCTTGTCGAGCTTGGTGAGGCCGTCCACCAGTTCCGCCACTGCCGAACCGAATCGCTCGACCAGCTCGGGTTTGGTGACACCGCAGTCTTCGATGGCGTCATGCAGCAGCGCGGCCATCAGCGCCTGGGCATCGAGCTTCCACTCGGCGCACTGGGCGGCAACAGCGATGGGGTGCGTGATGTAGGGCTCGCCACTGTTGCGCAGCTGGCCCAGGTGGGCTTCGTCGGCAAAACGGTAAGCGCGGCGTACCAGGTCCACATCCTCGGCCGCCAGATAGTCCAGTCGAGCAGTCAGCGCGGCGAAGCTCGCCGCAGCCGCATTCAGCGCAGCGGTCGGCGCCTTGCCGGGCGCCGGCGCCGCGCCGGACGCGGAAGAGGGAAGGACCACACTCATGCTTCGACTTTAGCCGCTGAAGCGTCCACTGGTGTCCGGGCACAAAAAAAGCACCTCGAAAGGTGCTTGTTCTTCGCGAGAAGCGCGAGAGGTGGCGGCGATCAGCCCGGAACCTTCTTGAGCATCTCGAGCCCGACCTTGCCATCGGCGATCTCACGCAGCGCGGTGACCGCGGGCTTGTTCTTGCTTTCGATCTTGGGCGCATGGCCCTGGCTCAGCATACGGGCGCGGTAGGTGGCGGCCAGGACGAGCTGGAAGCGGTTGGGGATCTGCTGAAGGCAGTCTTCGACAGTGATGCGGGCCATGACGGTTTGCCTTGGTGAAGTGTCAGGGAATATTCAATGCCGCAAAGGTGTCGGCACGGGCGCGGCGCTGGGCAGAGTAGCGAAGCCGCTGCGCGTGAACGATCGCTTTGAGGTCGAAAAGCGCGCGTTCAAATAATTCGTTGATTATAACGTAGTCGAATTCACGCGTTTGCGTCATCTCCTCGGCCGCGTTTTGCAAGCGTAGCTCGATGACCTCGGGCGCATCCTCGCCACGGCGCTCCAGCCGCGAGCGCAGCTCTTCCCAGCTGGGTGGCAGGATGAAGATCAGCACCGCGTTGGCGAAAACCTTGCGCACCTGGAGAGCGCCCTGGAAGTCGATCTCCAGGATCACGTCGGTGCCGGAAGCGATACGCTCTTCCACCGCGCGCTTGGACGTGCCGTATCGATGGCCGTGCACGTTCGCCCATTCCAGGAAAGCCTCGGCCTGCACCATGGCGTCGAATTCGGCAGGCGAGACGAAGAAGTACTCGCGTCCATGCTTTTCCTGGCCGCGTGGCGCGCGCGTGGTGTGCGAGACCGACGGATTGACGGCCGAATCCAACTCACGCAAGGCCTTGACCAGGCTGGACTTGCCGGCCCCGCTCGGGGCTGCCACGACGAAGAGATTTCCGGGGTATTCCATGGCGCTCATTCGATGTTCTGCACCTGCTCGCGCATCTGCTCGATCAGCACCTTCATGTCGACACCGATGCGGGTGAGTTCGAGCGCGGCCGACTTCGAGCCCAGCGTGTTGGCCTCGCGGTGCAGTTCCTGGATGAGGAAGTCGAGCCGCTTGCCGACCTCGCCGCCTTTGGTGAGAAGCCGGTCGATTTCGTCGAGATGGGCGCGCAGGCGGCCCAGCTCCTCGGCGACGTCGATGCGGATCGCAAAGGCCGTCGCCTCGGAGAGAGCGCGGTCCTGCGCGGTCTCGGGCGTCGCACTGCCCGCGGTCAGGCCCATGGCCTCCTGCCAGCGCTCCAGGAAGCGGGTGCGCTGCTGCTCCACCAGCTTGGGCACGAGCGGTTCCGCCTGCTCAGCCAACGCCCGTAAGCCTTGTAGCCGCTCCTGCAGCAAAGCCACGAGCCGGGCGCCTTCGCGCTCGCGCGCCGCAATGAGGTCTTCCACTACGGCGGTGGCAAGGGTGAGGACATCGAACTGTTCGGCAGACGCCGTGCGCCCGCTGTCGCTGCCCGCCAGTCGCAGCACATCGGCCACGCTCAGCTCGCGGGCTGTCGGCAGCCAGGCGCGCACCGCGTCCTGAACCCCGTTGAGTCGCTGCAGAAGGCGCACGGAAGGCTCGGCCACCGTGCCGTCCGTGCCGGTTTCGACCGAGCCGCGCATCTCGACCTTGCCGCGCTTGAGGCGGCGGGTGAGCAGTTCGCGAAGGGCTGGCTCGTGCTGGCGCAGCTCCTCGGGCAGCTTGAAGCTCAGGTCCAGGAAGCGGCTGTTGACCGCGCGCAGTTCCAGGCCCAGGCGCGGACCGGGCCGTTCCTCTCCGGCGGACGCGTCGATGGTTGACGCGCGGCTCTGGCCGCTCGCGTAACCGGTCATGCTGTAAACTGCCATTGCACCTCGCTCTCGGCTCGTGTTCGTCATACAAGCCCCGCAGAAGCGACGGGCCGGCGCCCTCTCTCATGCGGATCGACGGGCATGCCGCCTCTCCTCTTCGGGCGAAGCCTCCGATTATGTCAAAGGTCAAACCGTCGCCCCTGATGCCGGACACGGTGATCGGTGGCTACCGAGTCGTTCGTCGCATCTCCTCCGGTGGTTTCGGCGTGGTCTACCTGGCGGTGGACAAGGTCGGCCAACAGGTCGCCATCAAGGAATACCTGCCATCGTCGCTCGTCACGCGAGACGACGGCAGCCTCACGCCGCAGGTTTCGCCCGAAAAGCTTTCCCTGTACCGGCTGGGCCTCAAGAGCTTCTTCGAGGAAGGGCGCGCGCTGGCGCAGATCGCCCACGCCTCGGTGGTCAGCGTGCTCAACTTCTTTCGCGAGAACGAAACCGTCTACATGGTGATGAATTACCTGGAAGGCGCCACGCTCCAGGACTTCATCGTGACGGCCCGCGAGCTCAAGCGCTCAAAGGTGCTGCGCGAGTCCACGATCCGCTCGCTGTTCGACGAGATCCTGCGCGGGCTGCGGGTGGTGCACCAGCACAAGATGCTGCACCTGGACATCAAGCCTGCCAACATCTTCATCACCGATGACGACCGCGCGGTGATGATCGACTTCGGCGCCGCACGCGAGGTGCTCTCCAAGGAAGGCAATTTCGTGCGGCCCATGTACACGCCCGGCTTCGCCGCGCCCGAGATGTACCGGCGCGATTCGTCGATGGGGCCGTGGACCGACATCTACGCCGTCGGCGCATGCATCTACGCCTGCATGCACGGCTATCCGCCGCTGGATGCGCCGCAGCGCCTCGAAAAGGACCGGTTGGGCCTGTCCCTCACGCGCCTGCGCGGCGTCTATTCCGACGACCTGATCGAGGTCGTGGAGTGGTGCATGGCCCTCGACCCCCTTTCCCGCCCGCAGTCGGTCTTTGCGCTGCAGAAGGAGCTGGGGCGCGAAGGCGAGCGCCGCTACACCAAGCTGTCGGTGGCCGAGCGCATGCGCCTGTCGATCGACAACATGCGGGCCGCGGAGCGCAAGCCGGTGGCCAAGGCCGGCGCACCCACAACGCGGCCGGCGGCGTCATGAAGTTCTCCGTCTTCCAGGTCAGCCGCAAGGGCGGGCGCCTCAAGAACGAGGACCGCATGGGCTACTGCTACACCCGCGAGTCGGCGCTGTTCGTGCTGGCGGACGGCATGGGTGGCCACCCCGAAGGCGAGGTGGCGGCGCAGATCGCGTTGCAGGCCGTGGCGGCGCTGTTCCAGCGTGAGGCGCGGCCTGTGCTCAGGGACGTGCGCGCCTTTCTGACGGCAGCCATCATGGCAGCGCACCAGCAGATCATGCGCTACGCCAGCGGCAAGGCCATGCTCGACACGCCCCGAACCACCATCGTGGTGGCGGTGCTGCAGCAGGGCTGCGCCACCTGGATCCACTGCGGCGATTCGCGCCTGTACGTGGTGCGCGGCCACCGCCTGCTGGTGCGCACGCGCGACCATTCCAATGCCGAGCGTCCCCGTGCAGACCAGGCCATGAGCGATCTGCCCGTCAACCGCAATCTCCTGCAGACCTGCCTGGGCTCGCCGGTGCCGCCGCTGTTCGATCTTTCCGAACCCTTGCCGTTGCAGCAGGGCGACCGCCTGATGCTCTGCTCCGACGGGCTCTGGGGCGTCGTCGAAGACGCCCTGCTGGTGCGCACGCTTTCCGCGCGGCCGGTGGCCGATGCCGCGCCCGAGATGGTCGAGATGGCGCTGCGCCGCGGCGGCAGCCATTCCGACAACGTGACGCTGATCGCCGTCGAGTGGGAAACCCCCGATGCGCCAGGCTCCGAACCCGGCGTTTCCACCGACAGCATCGGGCCTGACGTCTTCGCCTCCAGCATCCAGGCGGGGCTGCCCGGGGAGGAAGACCACGACGAACTCGACGAGGCCGCCATCGAACGCTCCATCGCCGAGATCAACGAGGCCATCCGGCGCTCTGCGGCCCGAAAAAGCTGATCCGCGCGCTGGTGTGTGCGACAGGCCGGCGCCTGTCGCCGTCGCCTGCCTCTCCCATCCTCTTGTTCAGAACTTTCCATGACCGACTTCCTACGCAGCAGCGGCCGCGCCGCCGACCAGCTCCGCCCCGTGCGCATCACTCGCGGCTTCACCATCCATGCCGAAGGCTCGGTTCTCATAGAGTTCGGCCAGACGCGCGTGCTGTGCACCGCCTCCGTCGAAGAGAAGGTGCCGCCGCACAAGCGCGGCAGCGGCGAAGGCTGGGTCACCGCCGAGTACGGCATGCTGCCCCGCGCCACCCACACCCGCGGCGACCGTGAGGCCGCACGCGGCAAGCAGAGCGGCCGCACGCAGGAGATCCAGCGCCTCATCGGCCGCTCGATGCGCGCCGTGTTCGACCTGGCCGCGCTGGGCGAACGCACGATCTACCTCGACTGCGACGTGCTGCAGGCCGACGGCGGCACCCGCACGGCCGCCATCACCGGCGCCTTCGTGGCGGCGCACGATGCGGTCGCCAAGCTCATCGCCGCCGGCACGCTGGCCGCGTCGCCCATCCGCAGCCATGTGGCCGCCATCTCGGTCGGCATCGTGCAGGGCACGCCGCTGCTGGACCTGGAATACGTCGAAGACTCCGCCTGCGACACCGACATGAACGTCGTCATGACCGGCGCAGGCCACTTCGTGGAAGTGCAGGGTACGGCCGAGGGCGCCGCCTTCAGCCGTGACGAGATGAACCAGCTGCTGGCGCTGGCCGACAAGGGCATCGCCGAGCTGGTGCAGTTGCAGAAGCAGGCGCTGCAGATCGCCTGAGCACGCGTGCGTACGAGACATCCATGAAACTGGTTCTCGCATCCAACAACGCCGGCAAGCTGGCCGAGCTGCAACAGCTCTTCGGCACGCTGGGCCTGACGCTCGTGCGCCAGTCGGAGCTGGGCGTGGGCGAGGCGGAGGAGCCCTTCCGCACCTTCATCGAAAACGCGCTGACCAAGGCCCGCCATGCCAGTGCGGCCACCGGCCTGCCCGCTATCGCCGACGATGCCGGCCTGTGCGTCGACGCCTTCGGCGGCCTGCCCGGTGTGGACACCGCCTACTACGCCACACAGTTCGGCTACGAGAAGGGCGACGCCAACAACGTCAAGGCACTGCTGGAGCAGCTGCGCGGCGAATCCAACCGCCGCGCCGCGCTGGTCAGCACGCTGGTCGCACTGCGCCACGCCGAGGACCCCGAGCCGCTGGTCGCCGTAGGCCGCGCCGTCGGCGAGATCACCACCGAGCCGGTGGGCGAGCACGGCTTCGGCTTCGACCCGGTGATGTTCCTGCCCCAATTCGGCAAGACCTTCGCGCAACTGCCGCCCGAGGTGAAGAACGCCCACAGCCACCGCGGCCAGGCCGCGCGCGCCATGTTGGCCCTGATGCGCGAGCGCTGGGCCCTGGGCGGATGAGCAGCATCCCGATCCAGCCGGCCGTAGCCGTCGCGCCGCAGTCCAACGACGTGCTGCACATGATGCGCCCGGGCCCGCTGCAGCTGGCCGCATCGCCACCGCTGTCGCTGTACATCCACCTGCCCTGGTGCCTGCGCAAGTGCCCCTACTGCGACTTCAACTCGCACGAATGGCGTGGCGAAGGCGATGACGCGGCCGTGCCCGAGCAGCGCTACATCGACGCCCTGATCGCCGACCTGGACGCCGCGCTGCCTCTGGTGTGGGGCCGCACCGTGCACACCATCTTCATGGGCGGCGGCACGCCCAGCCTGTTCGCGCCCGAAAGCATCGACCGGCTGCTCGGCGCCGTGCGCGCCCGCCTGCGGCTGGAGCCCGGCTGCGAGATCACGCTGGAAGCCAACCCCGGCACCTTCGAGCGCGACCGCTTCCGCGCCTACCGCGCCGCGGGCGTCACGCGGCTGTCGGTCGGCGTGCAGAGCTTCGACGACGCACACCTGAAGGCGCTGGGCCGCGTGCACGACCGCCGCCAGGCCATTGCCGCCGTGGAAGAAGCCGCCCAGGCCTTCGAGACCTTCAACCTCGACCTGATGTACGCCCTGCCCGGACAGACGCTGCAGGGCCTGGCGGCCGAGCTGGACCAGGCGCTGGCCCTCGCGCCGCCGCACCTGTCGATCTACCACCTGACCATCGAGCCCAACACATTCTTCGCCAAGCACCCGCCCGCCTTGCCCGAGGACGACATCGCCTACGCCATGCTCGACCGCATCACCGAGCGCACCGCGGCCGCGGGCCTGGCGCGCTATGAGGTGTCGGCGTATGCCAGGCAGGGCCACAGCTGCACGCACAACCTCAACTACTGGCAGTTCGGCGACTACCTGGGTCTGGGGGCCGGCGCGCACGGCAAGCTGAGCTTTGCCCACCGCATCGTGCGGCAGGTGCGCGTGCGCGACCCGCAGCGCTACATGGCGCAGGCCCTGGCCGGCCAGGCCGTGGCCCAGAGCGACGACGTGGCGCTGGCCGACCTGCCCTTCGAGTTCATGCTGAACGCACTGCGCCTGAAGGAAGGCTTCACACTGAGCCAGTTTGGCGAACGCACCGGTTTGGCCATCAGCGCCATCCGCCGCCCACTGGAAGAAGCCGAAGCCCGCGGCCTGCTGGCGCGCGACCTGCACCGCGTGTGGCCCACCGAGCGGGGCATGGATTTTCTGAGCGACCTGCAGGCGATGTTCCTGCCGGAGGGCGGCGAGGCGGACTGACGCCGACCCACCCAAGTAACGGCGCGGCAGTGCCCTTACACTTGCGGCCTCTTTTCGCCTTCGGGCGCCACCCGGCGCCGCCGCAGGAGGCCGACCCAGGAAGCGTGGCAGAGTGGTCGATTGCACCGGTCTTGAAAACCGGCGACGGGCAACCGTCCGTGAGTTCGAATCTCACCGCTTCCGCCGGATTTCATTTCAAATCAATGCCTTAGTCGGGCCATCTGGAATCTGTCCCACATAAAGTCCCACATCAAGCATTGATTGCTGCCCGTTCACTTCTGCTGCACTGATCGCGCCCTCCGGCCGATGGCGCAGGGGTGGCCGCCCCCTCAGCCGCGCATTGTTGGCGTGGGCTAGGTGTCATGTCTCAATAGGTTGTTCACCCGGAAGGCTCTGGGAGGCTGGAGTTACTACGCTTCAGTTACCAGAGGGAAATTCCGAGTGAACAGCCGGTCCAGCGCGCCCTCAGACTGGTTCTTCTAGATGGCCTCGCGCACAGTGAGCGTCTGGCCGTCCCACCTTGACGGCGATTGGTAGTTCAGGCTTGAGCTAGCACCCAGCGATGTGGCAGCAGTTCGTCCAGCTGTGAGTTGCGCAGCGTCGGCAGACGGCGCAGCACATCACGCAGGTAGGCCCAGGGATCATGCCCGTTCATCCGTGCCGACTGCA
>NZ_CAJYES010000035.1 GCF_913773995.1 uncultured Pseudacidovorax sp. | reverse complement strand
CGCCTTCGGCGCCAGCACGCTCAACCTGCTCCTGCGCGCCAACGCCATCGAGCAACTCGTCGTGGCCGGCCTGCAGATGGATCTGGCCGTGGCCAGTCTGCTGCGCGATGCCCGCGCGCGCGGCCTGCAGGCGCACGCGGCTGTGGATGCTGCGGCGATGCGGGCCATCGCTCGGCAATGGCCCGCGGGATCGGATGCCCCGCGCAGCTGGCAGCCCCAGGTCAAGCATTCGCGCTGGCTGCGCACGCTGGAACAGCGCGTGGCGCCTGCCCACACGGCCCTGCTGCTGATCGACGTCCAGAACGACTTCGTCAGCGCCGACGGCGCCACCGGCCGGCGCGAGGCCATGCCGCTGGTGCAGGCCGCCGTGGCGCAGATGCCGGCCCTGCTGGAAGCCGCTCGCACCGCCGGCTGCACCGTCGTGCATGTGCATGCCGAGTACGGCCAGCATGTGCGCCACGTCGGCTCGCCCTACCGCTTTCCGAGTGCGCTGACGCGCGAGGGCGCCGTCTGGAGCCTGTCGGCCGCCGAGGTGGACGACGCGCACCAGTTCGCGCCCGGCGAGGTGGAGGTCTGCCTGCCGGGCAGTTGGGGCCGTGCGCCCCTCGAAGCCATCGCACCGCGGGCCGGCGAACTGCAGATCACCAAGCACCGCTTCAGCGCCTTCGTCGATACGCCGCTCGAAGTGATGCTGCGCGCCCGAGGCATCCGCACGTTGATCGTTGCCGGCGTGACCACCAACTGCTGCGTCGAATCGACGGTGCGTGATGCCTCGATGCTCGACTTCCATGTGGTGGTCGCCGAGGACGCCGTGGGCGTGAAGAATTCGGTGGTGGCGCTGCACGAGGCCTCGCTCGAGCAGATGCGCACCTACTTCGCGCGGGTCGAGCCCGTGGTCCGCATCGCGCAGGCGCTGCAGAGCCACGCTGCGCCGGCGGAGGCCGCGCCATGTTGATGAGCAGTCGCCCACCCGCTGCGGAAGGCGCCGGCCTCGCGGACAGCGGCCAAGGGGCCAGCCCATGAGCGCGCATGCCGCCATCCTGGCGCCGGACTCGCTGACCGTGGTCGCACCCGCGCGGCGCGCGCCGCCGGTGGGCCTGCTGGTGCTGCCGGGCCTGGCCCTGCTGGTGCTCGGCCTCTTCCTGCCCCTGGGCCAGGTGCTATGGATGAGCCTGAACCCCGCGGAGCCCGGCGTCATCGCGCCGGTGGGCGAGCTGACGCTCGCCAACTACGCCCGGCTGATGCGCAGCGACTTCTACCTGGGCATCGTCGGCCGCACGCTGTGGCTGTCGGCGCTGACCACGCTGTTCACCGCGGTGTTCGGCATGGTGCTGGGCCTGTCGGTGTGGCGCGCGCGTCCTTCGGTGCGCGGGATGCTGCTGGTGATGATCCTGGCGCCGCTGCTGGTGAGCATCGTCGCGCGCACCTACGGCTGGGTCGTGCTGCTGGGCGACAAGGGCGCGCTCAACACCACGCTCATGGCGCTCGGCCTCACGGACGAACCGCTGCGCATCATGTACACCCAGCCCGCCGTGCTCATCGGGCTGGTGCATGTGTTCCTGCCCTTCATGGTGCTGTCGCTGCTGGGTGCGCTGGACCGCATCGACCCCTCGCTCACGGAGGCCGCGGCCACGCTGGGCGCCTCGCGCTGGCATGTCTTCCGGCATGTGATCCTTCCCCTGTCGGCGCCGGGCCTGGCCAGCGGCACGATCATCGTGTTCAGCCTGTCGATGTCCTCGTACGTCACGCCCGCGCTCATGGGCGGCAGCCGCTCGGGGCTGATGACCACCTTCATCTACCAGCAGTTCTCGGTCACGATGAACTGGCATTTCGGCGCCACCATGGTGGCCGTGCTGCTGGCCGCCACGCTGGCCCTGCTGCTGGCCGTGGTGGGCTGGAGCCGCTGGTACACACGCCAATGGAGCCTTGCCCGATGAACCGCCTTCTTTCCCTGGGCATGCGCGTGCTGACCGTGCTGCTCTACGTCTTCCTGCTGGCGCCGCTGGCGATGGTGGTGGTGGTGTCGTTCAACGGCGGGCCGGTGCCCAGCTTTCCACCCACCGATCTCTCGCTGCGCTGGTACGGCGAGGCCCTGGCCTCGGACAACTTCATGGGTGGCCTGGTGACCAGCCTATGGCTGGCCGCGGCGGCCACGTTGGTCGCCCTGCCCCTCGGCGTGGCGGCGGCCTTCGCCATCGCACGCGGGCGCTGGCCGGGGCGCACGCTGGTCGAGTCGCTGTTCCTGTCGCCGCTGATCGTGCCGGGCATCGTGATCGGCATCGCGGTGCTGGTGGCGATGGCGGGCCTGGGCATAGGCAACGCGCCGCTGCGCCTGCTGCTGGGCCATGCGCTGATCGTGCTGCCCTACACGCTGCGCACCGTGCTGGCCGCGCTGACGCGGATGGACCCCACGCTGGAGGAAGCCGGCATGGTGTTCGGCGCCTCGCGCTCGCAGGTGCTGCGCCACATCCTGCTGCCGCAGCTGCGCGGCGCCATCGCGGCCGGCGCCATCCTGAGCTTCATCCTCTCCTTCGACGACGTCTCGGTCTCGCTCTTCCTCGGCAGCGCCCAGCACACCACGCTGCCCATCGCCATCATGTCCTACATGCAATACAACTTCGACCCGTCCATCGCGGCGATCTCCGCCATGCTGATCCTGGCCACGCTGGCCATCGCCCTGGCGGTCGAGCGCGTGTTCGGCCTCAAGAAGATCCTGGGGAGCTGAGCATGGCTTATGTCCGCGCCGAACGCCTGCGCAAGAGCCACGGCAGCCAGCTGGTGCTCGACGACATCTCGCTGGACATCCCCAGCGGGCAGTTCCTCACGCTGCTCGGCCCGAGCGGCTGCGGCAAGAGCTCGACGCTGCGCATCGTGGCGGGGCTCTCTCCACCCGACGCCGGCCGCATCCTGATCGACGACCGCGACGTGACGCGGCTGGAGGTGCAGAAGCGCAACATCGGCATGGTGTTCCAGAGCCACGCGCTGTTCCCGCACATGTCGGTGAACGAGAACGTGGCTTTCGGTCTGCGCATGCGCAAGGTCTCCGGCGCCGAACAGCAGCGCCGCGTGCGGCGTGCCCTGGCCCAGGTGCGGCTGGAGGATTTCGCCGAGCGCTTTCCGCAGCAGCTGTCGGGCGGTCAGCAGCAGCGCGTGGCCATCGCCCGCGCGCTGGTGGTGGAGCCCAGCATCCTGATCCTCGACGAGCCCTTCGGCGCGCTCGACCGCAAGCTGCGAGAGGCCATGCAGACCGAGCTCTATGGCATCACGCGCGAGCTGGGCATCACGGCTCTCTTCGTCACCCATGACCAGGAAGAGGCGCTGATGCTCAGCGACAGCGTGGCCGTGATGAACCGCGGCCGCATCGAGCAGGTCGGCCCGCCGGCCGAGCTGTACGAACGGCCGCGCAACCGCTTCGTCGCGGAGTTCATGGGCCTGGACAATTTCGTGCGCGCGCGGCTGGAGCAAGCTGGCCCGCAGGGCAGCGTGCTCAGTGCCTTCGGCCAGCGCTTCGAGGCGCCGGCCAGCGCGCTGCCCGCGGGCAGCGAGGTGGAGATCGCCGTGCGGCCCGAGCGCATCCGGCTGGCCGCACAGGCGCAGGACGACTCCGCCCGCGTGCGCGGCCGGCTGACCCAGGCGATCTACCACGGTCATGCCTCGGACTACACCGTGCAGCTGCCCGATGGCCAGCAACTGCTGGTGCGGCAGGAGAGTGCCGGCCAAGCCCCGCTTTCCGTCGGCACCGAGGTGTGGGCGCATTGGCAGCCGCTGGCGGTGAACATCCTCGAAGCGGCGTGAGCGGCGGCGCAGCCATTCCGGAGCGCTCTCGCGTCGCAGGCGAAGCCGGAGGTTCAACCGTGCTCGCGCGCCCCGCCAAGGCACACGAGCGCCTGGCCCAGGCCGGCCTGGCCATCACTGCGGCCTGCACCGTCCTGCGGATCGTGCTGGGCGGCGCTGCCTGGCAGGTGGCCGCCGCGCTGGGTCTGGCGGTGTTCATTGCGGCGGCCTGGCCGCGGGTAAGCCGGCAGGCGCGGCTGTTCGCCGGCCTGGCCGTGCCCGGCGCACTGCTGGTGTGGCTGCTGGCATCCGCACCGGCCCCCGTCCTGGAAGGCGCGGTGACGCAGAGCACCCAGTTCGCCGCGCTGCTGGCCGCGCTGGCGACGCTGCGCCTGCCCATGCGCCGCTCGCCGCTGATGGGCCGCGCGGCCGCTTCGCTGCTGTCCGCGAGCCCTGCCGCGCGGCACGGCACCGTGCTGTTCGGCAGCCACTGGCTGAGCCTGATGTTCAGCTTCGGCGTGGTGCCCATGATGGGTGAGCTGCTGGAGCGCGCAGGCCTGCATGTGCGCTCCAGCACGGTCGCCCGCGGCATGCTGGCCGCCGTGATCCGCGGACTGGCCATGACGACCACCTGGTCGCCCATGGCGATCAGCTTCGCCATCGTGAGTGCGGCTTTCCCCATGCTGGGTGTGCTGCCCTTCGTCGGCGCCGGGATGCTGGTGGCTGCACTCCTGCTGGGCGTGGAGACCTGGAGCGAGCGCCGCACCGCCGCCGACCCCGCCGGCCCGGACGCCGCGCCAGTGCCCGCCTCGCCTTCGGACCGGCGCGCCCTCTGGCTCATCCTGGGCATGAGCGTGCTGCTCTTCCTGGCCACGCTGTCGCTGCACAGCGCGACAGGCTGGAGCTTCATGGCCTGTGCCACGCTGACCATTCCGGCGCTCAGTCTCGCGTGGGCGCTGGCGCAATCCCGCGCCCCACGCACGGCCGGACAGAAAGGCCGTGCCGGCGCGCGTGCAGCGCTGTCGCACTTCTTCGAGGTCCTCACCGAAACCCGCAGCGAGATCTTCATCTTCTCGTCCGCCATCTTCATCGGCCAGGGGGTGCTGGCCGTCGCGCATGCCGCGGGCCTGGGCGCCGGAGGCGCAAGCCTGCCCGGCTGGCTGCTGCCGCTGCTCTGCCTGGTGTCGATTCCGCTGGTGGCCTCGCTCTCTGTGGCGCCCACCATCGCGGTGCTGATCTGGGCGCAGGTGTTCGCGGGGACCGCATCGGCGCTGGCGGCGCCGTTGACGCATGCGCTGGCGCTCACGCTGGGCTGGTCGTTGGCCATCACGGTGTCGCCGGTCAGCGCCACGCTGCTGCTGGCGGGCGCCATGACCGGCGTGCCGCCGCGCGAGATCGCGCTGGGCTGGAACCGCAGCTTCGTGCTGCGCAGCGGCTTGGTCGCCGGCGCCGTGCTCGCCGGCCTCTACGCGCTGGGCTGCTGAGGGCCGAGCGCGCGGGCCTGGCCTGCGATGTCTTCCTGCGCACTGCGCAGCGCGGCTTCCACACGCTGCCGCAGCGGTGCATCGAGCCGATGCGCCGGGACCGCCACCGATACCGCCGCCAGCGGCACGCCCATGGCATTGACGATGGGCAGCGCCAGCGAGGCGACCTCCGGAATGCGGCCCGGCGCGCGGAACGCGATGGCGCCATCGGCCACCTCGCGCAGGTGTGTGAGTAGCGCGTCGGCCTCGGCCCCCGCGGGCACGCCGCAGCGCGTCAGCGTGGGCGCCCATTGCGCCATGCCGCGCATCGCCAGCATGGCCAGGCCGCCGGCCGTGTCGGTGATCGAGGCGCGCTCGCCCAGGGCGAACGTGTAGGTCAGGCGCCGCCGGCAGACCTCGCGCCACATCACCAGCACCTCGTCGCCTTCCGCCTGCACCAGGAAGCAGCTTTCATCGACATCCAGCACCAGTCGGCTGAGCACCGGCTGGCTGATCTGCACGATGTCGGCTTCGGAGAGATAACGCCCGGCAATCCCGAGGATGCGGGAACCCAGCGAATAGGCCCGGCTGAAGGCGTCGCGGCGCAGGTAGCCGGAGCGCACCAGCGTGTCGAGGATGAGCGTGGTCGTGCTCTTGGGAATGCCCAGCCGTGCGGCGATGTCGGAATGCTTGAGCAGCCGTGCCTCGGCCACCAGCTCGATGATGTCGAGGGCGCGCCGCGCGGCGCGCACCTGCTTGGAATCTTCGGAAGAGGATTCGGACGGGGGAGAGGAAGCAGTCACGATGGGCAAGCGGATGGGCCATCGCGAGTGCACCCCGGCCAACGGCGCAGGGACTTTAGCACCCGGCGTGCCAGCAGCCGCCCCTCACTCGGCAGCCTGTCGCAGCGTCGCCGCCACAGGCCGACGGAGCACTTCACGCAGGCTCCACCAGCCGGCGCCCAGCGCCAGCAGCGCGCCCACGATGGCGCCGAACAGCGGCACCAGCGGCGAGGCCGTCCAGCGGAAGTCGAACACCCAGCGCGCCAGCGCCCAGGCGATGGCCGAGGCCACGATGCTGGCCAGCAGGCCGGCGAGCAGGCCGGTGCCGGCCAGTTCCGCGCGCTGCACCTGGCGCAGCAGCGCGGCCCGGGCGCCCAGCGCACGCATGACGGCGAACTCGCGCGCGCGCTCCTCGCGCGTGGCGCTCACGGCCGCGAACAGCACCACCAGCCCAGCCGCGAGCGTGAAGCCGAACAGGAACTCCACCGCCCGGATCACCTGGTCCAGCACGCGCTGCACCTGGGCGATGGTGCTGCTCATGTCGACGTTGGTCACGTTGGGAAACTGGCGGACCAGGGCGTTGTCGAAGCCCCGTTGCTCTGGGGCCCGGAAGGCCGCCAAGTAGGTCACGGGCACCTCCGCGGGCATCGCCGCCAGCGGGTACATCACGAAGAAGTTCGCATGCAGCGAGCCCCAGTCCACCTTGCGCGTCGAGGTGATGCGGCCCTCGCTGGTCACGCCGCCGATGTCGAAGCGCAGCCGGTCGCCGAGCTTGAGGCCCAGCGTCTCCATCAGGCCCTCTTCCACGCTCACGGCATCGGCCTCACCCGAGGTCCACGCACCCTGCACGATGCTGTTGTGGCCAGGTCGGTCGGCGGCATTGCTGAGGTTGAACTCGCGGTCGACCAGGCGCTTGGCGCGGTCCTCGCTGTAGTCGTCGGGCGTGACCGGCTTGTCGTTGATGGCCACCAGCCGGCCCCGGAACATCGGGTACCAGTCGTACTGCGCCACCCCGCCCTGGCGCAGCGCGTCCTGGAAGGCCTGCGCCTGATCGGGCATGACGTTGATGACGAAGCGATTGGGCGCATCGGGCGGCGTGGCCTTGCGCCAGCTGTCCACCAGGTCGGTGCGCAGCAGCACCAGCAGCATCAGCGCCAGCAGGCCCACGGCCAGGCTGCTGACCTGCAGCACCGCATAAACCGGCCGCGCCGATACCTGACGCGTGGCCAGCACGAGCCAGCGGGGCGAACTGCCCTCGCGCACCACGCGACGCAGCATCAGCACGGCCAACCAGGCCAGCACCGCGAACACCGCCACCGCACCGGCGAAGCCACCGACCGCGATCAGGCCCAGCTTGAGGTCGCTGCTGGCGGCCAGCAGCAGGGCCGCGAAGCCGGCCACACCCAGGCCGAGCACCGCCGCCGACGCCGGCCGCAGCGCACCCAGCTCGCGGCGGATGACCCGCAGCGGCGGCACCTGGGCCAGCTGCAGCACCGGCGGCAGCCCGAAGGCGAAGAGCAGCGTGAGACCCATGCCCACGCCGAACAGCGCGGGCCACGCCGTGGCGGCAGGCAGGTCGCCGTCGACCAGCCCCGCCAGCAGGCGCACGAACACATGGTGCACCGCATAGCCGATGGCCACGCCCGCCAGGCTGGCGCCCAGGCCGATGACGCCGAACTCGACCGCGTAGGCCCCGGCGATGGTGCGCTGGCGCTGGCCCAGCACCCGCAGCATGGCGGCGCCGTCCAGGTGCCGGGCCGCAAAGCCGCGCGCCGCCAGCGCCACGGCCACGGCCGACAGCAGCGCGGCCAGCAGCGCCACGAGGTTCAGGAATTTCTCGGCCCGGTCCAGCGTCTGGCGCATCTCGGGTCGGCCACTGTCCAGTGACTCCAGCCGGGCACCGCGCAGCTCGCCGGCATCCAGGCGCTGCTGCACCTGGTCCGAAAAGCGCTTGACCGCCGGCGCCTCGCCTGCCACCGCCAGCCGGTAGCGGACGCGGCTGGCCGGCTGAACGAGGGCGGTGCGGGCCACGTCGGCCTGGTTCATCATGACCCGCGGCGCGAAGTTGAGGAAGCCGGCACCGCGGTCGGGCTCGATCACCAGTACGCGGCGGATCACGAGCGAGGCGTCGCCCAGCAGCAGGGTGTCGCCCACCTTCAGGTCCAGGGCTTCGAGCAAGCTGGCATCGACCCACACATCGCCCGGGCTGGGCACGTCGCGGGTGGCGACATCCGCGGCGCCGGGTGCATCGGCAATGCGCAGGCTGCCGCGCAGCGGATAGCCGGCCGCCACGGCCTTGAGCGCCACCAGCCGGCTCGCGCCGCCACGCTCGTCCGTCGCCCGGGCCATGGTGGGAAAGTCGTAGGTCATGGCCGACTGCAGGCCCTGCCCGTGCGCCGCGTCCACCTGCGCCTGGGGCGGCGGGTTGTCCGTGACCAGCACCGCGTCGCCGCCCAGCAGCTGGCGGGCATCGCGCGCCAGCCCGCCCTTGAGCCGGTCGGCGAAGAAGCCCACCGCCGTCAGCGCGGCCACGGCCAGCAGCACGGCCACGATCAGCAGGCGCAGCTCGCCCGCACGCAGGTCGCGGCGCAGCGTGCGCCAGCCGAGGAAGAAAGCGTCTTTCATAGGAGTGGCGCACGATAGCCCAGGGTTTCCGGCCGCGCGGGAATGCGGGGCAATCCCGAAGGGATTTCCCGCATGCGCATCCGGGCGGCCGGCGGCCATGATGGTCCGGCGGACGCGGCGTCCTCCGACGCTGCCATGCGGCGGGCGCTGCAACCATGGCGGCCCAACCGATACGACGTCCAAGGAAGCCCATGAACGCCCTCGCCCGATCCGCCCTTGCCATCGCCACCCTGGCCGCCGCCGGCGGCCTTCTGGCCGGCTGCGACCCCAAGCCCAAGGCCGAGACGCCCACCTCCACATCAACCTCCGGCGCCAGTGGGACACCCCAGGGCATCAACCCCGCGCCCTCCCACGCGGGCGTAGACTCCGGCGCCCACAAGGGCCCGGCCGAAGGCAGCTCGGCCATCGGCGGGGTGGCGGCTGGCCAGGCGGCCGGCGGCCACACCGTCGACGGCCCCACACCGGCACCGTCCAGCGGCGACGGTGCGGCGCCCAAGAACTGACGAGCACCCCGGCGGCGGCCCCAGGAATCCCCACGAAAGACGCATCAAGCGCGACCCACGATGAATCCCACGAAACACGTGTCATTGCAGGAGGTTCGGTCATGGACATGAACCGCCGCCATTTCTTCCGCGTCAGCGGTGCCGGCCTAGTCGGCTCCAGCCTGGTGGCGCTGGGCTTCTCGCCCACCGCCGCACTGGCCGAGACGCGCCAGTTCAAGCTGGCCCGCACCACCGAGACGCGCCAGACCTGCACCTACTGCTCCGTGGGCTGTGGCCTTCTGATGTACAGCCTGGGCGACAAGGCCAAGAACGTGAAGGCATCCATCCTTCACATCGAGGGCGACCCGGACCATCCCGTCAACCGCGGCACGCTGTGCCCCAAGGGTGCCGGTCTGCTCGACTTCGTGCACAGCCCCAACCGGCTGAAGTACCCCGAGGTGCGTGAGCCCGGCAGCACCGAATGGAAGCGCGTGAGCTGGGACGAAGCCTTCAGCCGCATCGCCAAGCTGCTCAAGGCCGACCGCGACGCCAACTTCCAGGCCACCAATGCCGCAGGGCAGGTGGTCAACCGCTGGATCTCGACCGGGATGCTCTGCGCCTCGGCTTCCTCCAACGAAACCGGCTATCTCACGCACAAGGCATTCCGCTCGCTCGGAATGCTCGTCTTCGACAACCAGGCCCGCGTTTGACACGGACCGACGGTGGCCAGTCTGGCCCCGACGTTCGGCCGCGGTGCGATGACCAACCATTGGCAGGACATCCAGAACGCTGACCTGGTCCTGATCATGGGCGGCAATGCCGCAGAAGCGCATCCGTGCGGCTTCAAGTGGGTCATCGAGGCCAAGAAGCATAACAAGGCACGCCTCGTCGTGGTGGACCCGCGCTTCACGCGCTCGGCCGCCGTGGCGGACTATTACGCGCCCATCCGCGCCGGCTCCGACATCGCCTTCCTGGGCGGCGTCATCCACTACCTACTGAGCCAGGACAAGATCCAGACCGAGTACGTCCGCAACTACACCAACGCCCCCTTCATCGTGGGCCCGGACTACAAGTTCGAGGACGGTCTGTTCAGCGGCTACAACGCCGAGAAGCGCAGTTACGACAACAAGAGCTGGGGCTACGCGCTCGACGAGCAGGGCAATGCCAAGGTCGACATGACCATGCAGGACCCGAACTGCGTGCTGCAGGTCATGAAGCGCCACTATTCGCGCTACACGCCCGAGATGGTCAGCCGCATCACGGGTACGCCCCAGGACAAGTTCCTGAAGGTCTGCGAGTACATCGCCAGCACCAGCGTGCCAGGTCGCACCATGACCATCATGTATGCGCTGGGCTGGACGCAGCACAGCCAGGGCTCGCAGATCATCCGCACCGGCGCCATCGTCCAGCTGCTGCTGGGCAACATCGGCGCACCCGGCGGCGGCATGAACGCACTGCGCGGCCACAGCAACATCCAGGGCCTGACGGACCTGGGCCTGCTGTCGAACTCGCTGCCCGGCTACCTCTCGCTGGCGCGCGACACCGAACAGACGCTGGACGACTACTACAGGCCCCGCGCCCTCAAGCCGCTGCGGCCCAACCAGATGAGCTACTGGCAGAACTACCCCAAGTTCTTCGTCAGCATGCAGAAGGCCTGGTTCGGCAAGGCGGCCACGGCCGAGAACGACTGGGCCTTCCACTACCTGCCCAAGATCGACAAGCTCTACGACGTGCTCCAGGCCTTCGAGCTGATGGACCAGGGCAAGCTCAACGGCTACATCTGCCAGGGCTTCAACCCGGTCGGCTCGTTCCCGGACAAGCACAAGATCGTGCGCAGCCTGTCCAAGCTCAAGTTCCTGGTCACCATCGATCCGCTGATGACCGAGACCAGCGAGTTCTGGCGCAACTTCGGCGAGCACAACGACGTCGATCCCAAGCAGATCCAGACCACGGTGTTCCGCCTGCCCTCCACCTGCTTCGCGGAGGAGAACGGCTCGGTCACCAACTCCAGCCGCTGGCTGCAGTGGCACTGGAAGGGCGCCGAGCCCCCGGGCGAGGCGCTGGCAGACACGGAGATCGTGGGTCAGCTGTTCACACGCTTGCGCGCGGCTTATGCCAAGGAAGGCGGCGCCTTCCCGGATCCGATCCTCAACCTGGCCTGGACCTACAAGATTCCGCATTCGCCCGCTCCCGAGGAGCTGGCGATGGAATACAACGGCAAGGCCCTGTCGGACCTGACGGACCCCAAGGACCCGACCAAGGTGCTGGCCAAGGCCGGCGAGCAGCTGGCCGGTTTCGGCCTGCTGCGCGACGACGGCTCCACGGCCAGCGGCTGCTGGATCTATGCCGGCGCCTGGACGCAGGCCGGCAACCAGATGGCGCGCCGCGGCAATGCCGACCCCTACGGCATCGGCATGGTGCAGGACTGGGCCTGGGCCTGGCCGGCCAACCGGCGCATCCTCTACAACGCCGCCTCCACCGACCCCAAGACCGGCAAGCCCTGGATCGCCAGGCGCCCGCTTGTCTTCTGGGACGGCGCCAAGTGGACGGGCCCGGACGTGCCGGACATCCGCCCCGACGCCAACCCGGCCGACCCGGACGCGGTGCGCCCCTTCATCATGACCGCCGAAGGCGTGGCGCGCCTGTACGCGCCCACCGGCATGGCCGAAGGGCCGCTGCCCGAGCACTACGAGCCCTTCGAATCGCCACTGGAGAACAACCCGCTGCACCCCAACAACAAGGTGGCGCGGGCCAACCCGGCGGCACGCATCTTCAAGGGCGACCTTGAGCGCCTGGGCGTGCCCAAGGACTTCCCGTACGTGGCGACCAGCTACCGCTTGACGGAGCACTTCCACTACTGGACGAAGAACGTGCAGACCTCGGCCATCATCCAGCCGCAGCAGTTCGTGGAGATCAGCGATGTGCTGGCGAAGGAAAAGGGCATCGCCAATGGCGACTGGGTCAAGGTGTCGAGCAAGCGCGGCTTCATCAAGGCCGTCGCGGTGGTCTCCAAGCGCATCTCGGTGCTGCAGGTGGACGGCAAGACGGTGCACACCGTCGGCCTGCCGAACCACTGGGGATTCGTGGGCGTGGCCAAGCCGGGTTATCTGGTGAACACGCTGACGCCGTTCGTGGGGGATGCGAACACGCAGACGCCCGAATACAAGTCCTTCACCGTCAACATCGAAAAAGCCTAGGGAAGGAGCGCACCCATGTCATCACTCCAATCCCTGGACATCGCCAAGCGCTCGGCCACCACGGTGCAGCCGCCCGTGGTGCGCCACCAGCCGCAGGTGCAGCCGGTGGCCAAGCTGATCGACGTGTCCGCCTGCATCGGCTGCAAGGCCTGCCAGGTGGCCTGCATGCAGTGGAACGACCTGCGCGACGAGGTCGGCACCAACCACGGCACCTACGACAACCCGATGGACCTCACGCCGTCTTCCTGGACGGTGATGCGCTTCTCGGAAGTCGAGCCCGAAGAGGGCAAGCTCGAGTGGCTGATCCGCAAGGACGGCTGCATGCACTGCGAGGACCCGGGCTGCCTCAAGGCCTGCCCGGCACCCGGCGCCATCGTCAAGTACACCAACGGCATCGTCGATTTCATCAGCGAGCATTGCGTGGGATGCGGCAACTGCGTCACGGGCTGCCCCTTCAATGTGCCGCGCATCAACAAGGCGGACAACCGGGCCTACAAGTGCTCGCTGTGCTCCGACCGCGTGGGCGTGGGCCTGGAGCCGGCCTGCGCCAAGGTCTGCCCCACCGGCGCCATCCAGTTCGGCACCAAGGAGGACATGCACGAGTACGCCGCCGAGCGCCTCGTCGACCTCAAGGAGCGCGGCTATGCCAATGCCGGCGTCTACGACCCGCAGGGCGTGGGCGGCACGCACGTCATGTATGTGCTGCAGCATGCCGACCGGCCCGAGCTCTACCACGGCCTGCCCAAGGACCCGACGATCAGCCCGCTGGTCTCGCTCTGGAAGGGCATCGCCAAGCCGCTGGGCCTGCTGGCCATGGCCGGCGCGGTGATCGGCGGCTTCTTCCACTACATGAAGGTGGGGCCGGTTGAGGCCAAGGAAGACAAGGATGCCGATGGCGTGCCCGATGACCACGAGGTCGTCGTCATCGAGAAAACCGTCGCAGACCGCCGTGAAGGAGCCCAGCCATGAGCCGTGTCTACCTGCGCCGCTACAAGGACGGCACGCGGATGAACCACTGGTTCATCGTCGTCATGTTCTTCTGCGCCGCCCTCTCGGGCCTGGCCTTCTTCCACCCGGCGCTGTTTCCGCTGACCAACCTCTTCGGCGGCGGGCAGTGGACGCGCATCCTGCACCCGTTCATGGGCCTCCTGATGGTGTTGGGCTTCGTCTTCATGTTCTTCGGCCTCTGGCGCGAGAACCTGATCGACCGCAACGACGTCGAGTGGATGAAGCGCTCCGGTCAGATGCTGGCCGGCCACAAGGAGCACATGCCGCCGGTGGGCAAGTACAACGCCGGCCAGAAGCTGGTGTTCTGGGTGATGGCGCTGTCGCTGCTGGTGCTGCTGGCGACGGGGTTCCTGTTCTGGAGCCCGTGGTTCGTGCACTACTTCCCGATCACGCTGCGGCGCATCGCGGTGGTGCTGCATGCGGCCTCGGCCGTGTTCCTGGTGCTGGCGGTGATCATGCATGTGTACGCCGCCATCTGGGTCAAGGGCACCATGCGGGCGATGACGCGCGGCACCGTCACCGAAGGCTGGGCACGGCTCAACCATCCGGTGTGGCACCGCGAGATAACCGGGCGCGATTGAGCCGGCCAGCCGCGTTCCTGCGCGCCGCTGTGGCGCGCGCCTCCCACCGCCCCACGGTGCCGCATGCGGACCGTGGGGTTCGTGCTTGTGGCGCCGGCCGGGATATCCCTGACCTGTGCCCTGTCACCCCTTTGCCCTAGCATCTGCCCCCGATGACCGAACCCAGCAACCCCGCCGCCTTCTTCGCCAGCACGCGGGTGCTCGAACCCGAGCAGATCGCGATGCAGGCCGGCCAGCGGGTGCCCTTCCTGCGGTTGCCGCAGCGCGCCACCGTGTTCTCCGACCGCGGCCTGCGCCTTCGCCAGTTGGCGGCCGGCCATCCGATGCGCGACTACATGCTCTTCGTGGCCGACATCGCGCAGGCCCAGCACGAGGCGCTGCAGCACCATCCCGACGTGAAGCTGCCCGACCTGGCGGCCATCGAGTCGGCCTCGCAGGCACTCAGGCCCCCGCTGCCGGCCGACCTGTGGCCGCGCGATCCGGCCTGGCGCGCCGTGCTGCGGCAGGTGCTGGCGCCGCTGCGCGAGCGCCTGCCTGAAGGCCCCGCGCGCGAGACCGTGCAGCGCGTGCTCGATGCCGACAGCGACTGGCTGGAGCGCCAGGCCGGCCTGATCACGCAGGGCATCATGTTCGGCCTGGACCTGGGCACCGCGCCGCTGGTGGCGGCCGGCCTGCAGGTCTACTTCACGCACATGGCCATCGCCACGGCCGATGCGCACGGCACCTTGCGTGCCTTCGGCGTGACCGAGCCGCTGACCCGCTGCCCCTGCTGCGGCAGCGCGCCCACCGCCGGCGTGATCCGCATCGGCGCCGACGATGCCGGCGTGCGCTATCTGCATTGCGCGCTGTGCAGCACCCAGTGGCATTACGTGCGCATCAAGTGCGCGAACTGCGAGAGCACCAAAGGCATCCACTACCAGTCGCTGGAACCCGAGGGCGAGGCCGCGCCCGAGCGGCCGGTCGGCCTCAGGCCCGGCGCGGTGCGCGCCGAATGCTGCGACGAATGCGGCCACTACCTCAAGCTCGTGGCCATGGACCGCGACCCCGAGGTGGAGCCCACGGCCGACGACCTGGCCAGCCTGCCGCTGGACCTGCTGGTCTCGGAAGCCGGCCATGCGCGCATCGGCCACAATCTGATGCTGCTCTTCGGCGATCCCGAGCCCGAGGCGGCGGGTACCACACCCCACGACGGCGGGGGCGGCTGATGGCCATGCCCGACGAGTCCGTGGTCCACGGCTCCAAGGCAAGTCCCCAGGATCTGCCCGCCGTTGACCGGCTGCTGCGTGCGCCGGACACGCAATCCCTGATCGCCGCCCACGGCCACACGCTGGTGGCCGGCGAGGCGCGCGCCCTGCTCGATGCCCTGCGCCCGCGTGCCATCGCCGGCCAGTTGCCCATCACCGACGTGCAGCCTGCAGCACTGCAGGCCGCACTGCTCCAACGCGTGCAGGCCCGGCTGGCGCCGCGCATGCAGCGGGTGCTCAACCTCACCGGCACCGTCATCCACACCAACCTCGGTCGCGCGCTGCTGGCCGACGAGGCCCTGGCCCATCTGCTGCGACTGATGGCCGGCCCCAACAATCTCGAGTACGACCTGGCCACCGGCGGCCGCGGCGACCGCGACACGGTGGTGGAAGAGCTGCTGACCACGCTCACCGGCGCCGAGGCCGCCACGGTGGTCAACAACAACGCCGCCGCCGTGCTGCTGACGCTGGGCGCACTGGCCCGCGACCGCGAGGTCATCGTCTCGCGCGGCGAGCTGGTGGAGATCGGCGGCGCCTTCCGCATGCCTGACGTCATGGCCTCGGCCGGCGCGCACATGGTGGAGGTGGGTACCACCAACCGCACCCATCCGCGCGACTACGAGCAGGCCATCACCGAACGCACCGCGCTGCTCCTGAAGGTGCACACCAGCAACTACGCGGTGCAGGGCTTCACTGCGTCGGTCGACGAATCGGTGCTGGCCGGCATCGCCCATGCGCGCGGCCTGCCCGTGGCCACCGACCTGGGCAGCGGCTCGCTAGTGGACCTGGCCGCCTACGGCCTGCCGCGCGAGCCGCTGCCGCAGGAGAAGCTGGCCGCCGGCTGCGACGTGGTCACCTTCTCCGGCGACAAGCTGCTGGGCGGCCCGCAGGCCGGCCTGATCGTCGGCAGCAAGGAGGCCGTCGGCCGCATCCGCAAGTTCCCGATGAAGCGCGCCCTGCGCATGAGCAAGCTGCCGCTGGCCGCGCTGGAAGGCACGCTGATGCTCTACCTGCGGCCCGAGCGGCTGGCGCAGGATTTGCCCACGCTGCGGCTGCTCACACGCCCGCTCGAGGCCATCCAGGCCACCGCCCGCGCCGTGCACGGCCCGCTGGCCGAGGCCGTGGCACCGCGCTTCACGGTCGAGCCCGTTGCGCTGCAGGGCCAGATCGGCAGCGGCTCGCTGCCGGTGGAGCGTCTGCCCTCGGCCGGGCTGGCACTGGCGCCGGCCGGCGTGGCCAAGAAAGGCACCGGCCGCGCGCTCGACCAGCTCGCCCAGGCCCTGCGTCAGCTGCCGCTGCCGGTGATCGGTCGCATCGCCGACGACCGCCTGCTGCTGGACCTGCGCTGCCTGGAAGACGCCGCCGACCTGCTCGGCCAGCTGCCGCACCTGCGCGAGCGCCTCGCATGATCATCGGCACCGCGGGCCACATCGACCACGGCAAGACCACGCTGGTGCGTGCCTTGACCGGCGTCGACACCGACCGTCTGCCCGAGGAAAAGCGCCGCGGCATCTCCATCGAGCTCGGCTATGCCTACCTGCAGGCCGGCGACGTCTCCCTGGGCTTCGTCGACGTGCCCGGCCACGAGCGCCTGCTGCACACCATGCTGGCCGGCGCCACCGGCATCGACCATGCGCTGCTGGTGGTGGCCGCCGACGACGGCGTGATGCCGCAGACCCGCGAGCACCTGGCCGTGGTCGCGCTGCTCGGCCTGGACCGCGGCAGCGTGGCGCTGACCAAGATCGACCGCATCGACCCCGCCGGGCGCGAGGCCCGCATCGCCCAGCTGCGCACCGAGATCGGTGCGCTGCTGGCGGGCACGCCGCTGGCCGATGCGCCGCTGTTCCCCGTATCGGCCCAGACCGGCGAAGGCGTCCAAGCGCTTCGCCAGCACCTGCTTCAGGCCGCAGGCGATGCGCGTGCGCACGACGCCACGCTCGCCTTCCGCCTGGCCGCCGACCGCGCCTTCACGCTGGCGGGCGTCGGCACCGTGGCCACGGGCAGCGTGCATGCCGGCACCGCGCGCATCGGCGACGAACTGCGGCTGGTGCCCGGCGAACGCAGCGCCCGGCTGCGCGGCATCCATGCGCAGAACCTTCCGGCCGAAGAGGCCCGCGCCGGCCAGCGCTGCGCCCTGGCCCTGGCCGGCCTGGCGAAGGAGGACGTGCGCCGCGGCGACTGGCTGTGCGACCCGGCCATCGCTCTCGCCACGACGCGCCTCGACGTGCAGCTCACGCTGTGGCCCGGCGAAGCGCAAGCGTTGCGATCGGGCGTGCCGGTGCATGTGCACCTGGGCGCCAGCGACGTGATGGCCTCCATTGCCCTGCTCGACCGCGAAAGCTTGCTGCCCGGCGACACCGCCCTGGCCCAGCTCGTACTGCGCGAGCCCGTCGCCGCCTGGCACGGCGACCGCGGCGTGCTGCGCGATGCCAGCGCCACGCGCACCGTGGCCGGCGTGCATGTGCTCGACCCCTTCGCCCCTGTGCGCTACCGCCGCACGCCCCAGCGCCTGGCCGAACTGGCGGCCTGGGCCCTGCCCGACCGTGCCGCCCTGCTCGACGGCCTGCTCCAGGCCGCGCCCCTGGGTCTGGACGCCGCGCGCTTGGCCCGCGCCCTTGCCCTGCCCGGCCCCGACGCACTGGCGCCCTTGCCCGCCGATGCGCTGCGCATCGACGGCATGCTGATCGCCCGCCACCACCTCGAAGCCTTGCAGGCGCAGGTCGTCGAACGCCTGCGCGCCTTCCACGAGGCCCAGCCGGCGGAGATCGGCCCAGATGCGCGCCGCCTGCGCCGACTGGCGGGCCCGCGCACCGACGATGGGCTGTGGCGCGCGCTGGTCGAATCGCTGGTGGCCGATGGCCGACTGATGCGCAGCGCCCACTGGCTGCACCTGCCCGACCATGCGGCCCGCCTCAACGCCGCCGAAGAAAAGCTCGCGCAGCAACTGCTGCCGAAGCTGGCGGATGGCGGCTTCGACCCGCCCTGGGTGCGCGATCTGGCCAAGGACCTTTCCGCGAGCGAGGCCATGGTGCGCCAGACCCTCGCCAGCCTCGCCCGGCGTGGCGCGGCCTTCCAGGTGGTCAAAGACCTGTACTATCCGCTGCCCACCGTCGAGCGACTGGCCGCCTTGGCCCGCGACTGCATCGACAGCCCGGACGGCCTGCAGGCCGCCAGCTTCCGCGACGCCACCGGCCTCGGCCGCAAGCGTGCGATCCAGATCCTGGAGTTCTTCGACCGCGTGGGCTACACGCGGCGCGTCAAGGACACGCATCTGCTGCGGCCGGACACGGCGATGTTCGGGGGACGGGGCGCATGAGGGGTGAGACGTTGCCGGTTGCAAAGGCGGCGGGACCGGCGACAACGATTGCCGGGTCGGCCGCGAAGGCACCAGAGCCACGGCAGGATCGCGCAGAACAGCATTCCGTGGGCACCGCGCAGCGGTCGCCCATCCGGAGGGGAAACGTCCCTGGTGGGGCGGCCGGGCTTCAAACCCGGTGGGTGGCGCCACGCGTCGCTGGGAGGGTTCGACTCCCTCTCCCCTCCGCCCTTTCGGGGGCATCCGCCTGCTGCGCGGGCCGATCTTGCACCTGCGATGCTCGCCGTACTCGTGTACGGCTGCGCTTCTCGGCGCAACCTCGACCCGCTCGCGACGGCGGCTGTTCCCCGAAAGGCGTAGCGGAAACAGGTTTGCGGCAAGTTCAAGCGTCGAGGACGGCGCGCTCTTGCTCCCTCTCCCTCTGGGAGAGGGTTGGGGTGAGGGCCTGGGCGGTAAGAACCATGCGGTGCATCCAGCGCCGCTGGCCCCTCACCCAGCCTCTCCCCAGAGGGGAGAGGAGCAACACCAACGCGCCGCCCCCAGGCAGCGCCCAGCGGGCAATCCCGAAGGGGAGCCCGTCCCACGCACACCCCGGAGCCTGGTGCGGGGTGCCCGCGGGTAGCGCCCTCAGGATGCGCCGAGGCGCGCAGCCGGATGAGCGAGGCCCGCGGTCTCAGCGGGCCATTCCTTCTGGCTCGCGGCATTTGTCTGAGCGGAGCTGCCTCCGGCAGCGCAGCGAGTTATGCCGCGCGCTCATCCGGCGAGCACCGCAGGTTCCGCGAGCGTTCAGCGAGCGGCGCAGCCTGTGGGCGACGCCCGCGGGTGCCCCGCACCAGGCGGACCTTGTCGAACGCGCCATCGCAACAGCTCAAGACACGGACGCAGTTCTCGCCCAGCACCCAGGCAAGACAGCAAACGCTTCAAAACGAAAAGCTCACGCTGGGACACCAGCGAGCGCGCTCCCCGCGGTCCGTAAAGGACCAAGCACCGTCTCAGCCTTCGACCACCAACCCCGCGGGACCCGCCTCGCAACGACCGATCACAGCCGCCGACTCGAAGCCCTCCTCGCGGAAAACGCCCAGCACCGCATCGACCGCCTCCGGCGCGCAGCTCACCAGCAGCCCGCCCGCCGTCTGCGGATCGGTCACCAGCGCCTGTGTCACATCAGGCTGCCCGGCAGCCAAGGACACCGAGGCCCCATAACCCGCCCAGTTGCGCCCCGACGCCCCGGTCACGAAGCCATCGGCCGCCATCGCCGCCACGCCCTCCAGCAGCGGCACGCGCGGCCACTCGATCACCACCCGCAGCCCCGCACCGCGCGCCAGCTCCAGCCCATGCCCGGCCAGGCCGAAGCCCGTCACGTCGGTGATCGCATGCACGCCGTCCAATGCCGCCAGCTTCGGCCCCGGCGTGTTGAGCTTCGTCGTGTTGGCGATCAGCTGTCGGTAGCCCGACTCGGGCAGCTTCTCCTTCTTGAGCGCCGCCGACAGCACGCCCACGCCCAGCGGCTTGCCCAGCACCAGCACATCGCCGGGCCGCGCATCGGCATTACGCCGCACGCGGTCGGGGTGCACCAGCCCCAGCGCCACCAGCCCATAGATCGGCTCCACCGAATCGATGGTGTGGCCACCCGCGATCGGGATGCCCGCCGCGCGGCACACGTCCTGCCCGCCGCGCACGATGTCGCCGATCACCGCGACCGGCAGCTGGTTGACCGGCATGGCCACCAGCGCCAGCGCCAGGATCGGCCGGCCGCCCATCGCGTACACGTCGCTGATCGCATTGGTCGCGGCGATGCGGCCGAACTCGTAGGGGTCGTCCACGATCGGCATGAAAAAATCGGTGGTCGCCACCAGCGCCTGCTCGTCATTCAGGCGATACACGGCCGCATCGTCGGCCGTCTCGATGCCCACCATCAGCTCCGGCGGAATCAGGCCGGCACCGCTGCTGCGCAGGATCTCGCTGAGCACGCCCGGTGCGATCTTGCAGCCGCAGCCGCCGCCGTGCGAGAAGCTGGTCAGGCGCATCGGCGCCAGCGGGTTCATCGGTCGCTGCTGCTGCATCGCAGTGTTCTCCTGAGGGCGGTGTAGGGACAAGCGCCGGATTATCGAAGCGCCCCCATTCCTGCCCTTGCCATCCTGTCTTTTCAACGAAGCCAACACCATGACCTTCTCTCGCCGCGCCACCCTGGCCGCCCTGCTCGCCACCGCCGCCTTCGCCACGCTCCCGGCCCATGCCCAGACCGGGACGCTCCGCGTGTCCGCCATTCCCGACGAAGCGCCCACCGAGCTGCAGCGCAAGTTCGCCCCGCTGGGCGAGTACCTCAAGCAGCAGACCGGCATGAACGTGCAGTTCACGCCCGTCACCGACTACGCGGCCGTGGTCGAGGGCCTGGCCACCAACAAGATCGACCTGGCGTGGCTGGGCGGCTTCACCTACGTGCAGGCCAAGATCCGCACCAACGGCGGTGCCAAGCCCATCGTCCAGCGCGCCGAGGACGAGGCCTTCACCAGCAAGTTCATCGTGCCGGCCGACAGCAGCGCCAAGACCCTCGCCGACCTCAAGGGCAAGACCTTCGCCTTTGGCGCACCCTCTTCGACTTCGGGCAGCCTGATGCCGCGCTTCTTCCTGCTCAAGGACGGCATCAACCCCGAGAAGGACTTCAAGACCGTCGCCTATTCCGGCGCGCACGACGCCACCGTGGCCTTCGTGGCCGCAGGCCGGGCCGAAGCCGGCGTGCTCAACGCCTCGGTGTGGGACAAGCTGGTCGAGGCCAAGAACCCCAACGCCGTCAAGGTGCGCGTGCTGGCCACCACGCCGCCCTACTTCGACTACAACTGGACCGTGCGCCCCGGCCTGGATCCGGCGCTGACCAAGAAGCTGACCGACGCCTTCCTGCAGCTCGACCCGGCCAAGCCCGAGCACAAGGAAATCATGCAGCTGCAGCGCGCCAGCAAGTTCGTACCCACGCAATCGTCCAACTACGACGGCATCGAGGCCGCCGGCAAGTCGGCCGGGCTGATCAAGTAAGTCCCCCTGAAAGGCGCAGCGTGAGCTTTGCACTGGAAGGCGTGGGCCTGGTCCATCCCAACGGACAGCGGGCGCTCGAAGGCGTGACGCTGGCCGCGCGGCCGGGCGAGCGCATCGCCTTCATCGGCCCCTCGGGCGCGGGCAAGACCACGCTGCTGCGCATCCTGGGTGCGGCGCTGCGGCCGAGCGAAGGTCAGGTCCGGCTCCTGGATGAGGCGCCCTGGCAGGTCGACGCGCGCCGCCTGCGCAGTCTGCGAGCGCGCATCGGCACCGTGCACCAGCAGCCGCCCATCGCGCCGCGGCTGCGGGCCGTGACGGCCGTGCTGTCAGGCCGGCTGGGGCAGTGGTCCACGCTGCGGGCGCTGGGCTCGCTGCTGCGGCCCGGCGACCTGCCGGGCGCGCATGCCGCGCTGGCACAGGTGGGCATCGAGGACCGGCTCTTCGAGCGCTGCGACCGGCTGTCTGGCGGGCAGTTCCAGCGCGTGGCGGTGGCGCGCGTGCTCTACCAGCGGCCCAACCTCCTGCTGGCCGACGAGCCCGTCTCCGCCCTCGATCCCACGCTGGCCGACACCACGCTGCGCGCGCTGGCCGCCCAGAGCGAGGCCACCGGCGCGACGCTGTGCGCCTCGCTGCATGCGGTGGACCTGGCGCTGCGCTGGTTCCCGCGCGTGGTCGGCCTGCAGGCCGGGCGCGTGCTGTTCGACCTGCCGGCGGCCGAGGTCACGCCGGAGCGCCTGGCCGCGCTGTATGCCGCGGAAGGCGGACTGCCTGCCGCCGACGAGACTGCATCGGTGATGCCGCCGGCCACAGCATTCGTTCCCTCGGGCTGCCGATGAGGACAAGAGCCGCATGGCGCTCACTTTGCAATGACGCCGACCTCCGTTTTTCTGCCGCCGGCCTGCCGATGACGTCAGGGCCTGCCCTGTCTGTGTCAGGCTGCCGATGACGAGCCGCACGATCACTGCCGCCACGCCGGCCTCGGCGCCCCTCGTTGCCGCACCACCGCTGCGCGACCCGGCTGCACGCCGCCGCCTGGTCGGCGCACTGGCGGCCCTCGCCATCGCCTGGCCGGTGCTGCAGCTCTCCGAATTCCAGCCCTGGCAGTTGCTGACCAGCGGCAACCTGGCCGTGATCGGCGGCTTCCTCGCCGCCTTCTGGCCGCCCTCGCTGGCCCCCGACTTCCTGGCCCTGCTCGGCCGCGCCACGCTGGAGACGCTGGCCATGGCCACGGCCGGCACCACGCTGGCCTTCGTGATCGCGGTGCCGCTGGCCTTCGCTGCCACGCGGGCGCTGTCGGTGTCGCGCCTCGGCCCCGGTCCGGGCCGGCTGCGCGGCGGCATCGTGCGCCGCACGGCACGACTGCTATTGATGGGCCTGCGCGCCATTCCCGAGATCGTGTGGGCGCTGCTCTTCGTGCGTGCGATGGGCCTGGGCCCGGCGGCCGGCGTGCTGGCCCTGGCCGTCACCTATGGCGGCATGCTGGGCAAGGTGTATGCCGAGATCCTGGAGTCGGTGGACAACCGGCCGGCCCAGGCGCTGCTCGAATCGGGCAGCAGCCGCATCGCCGCCCTGGCCTACGGACTGTTGCCCAATGCGGCGCAGGAGCTGGCCTCGTACACCGTCTACCGCTGGGAATGCGCGGTGCGCGCCTCGGTGGTCATGGGTTTCGTCGGCGCCGGCGGCCTGGGCCAGCTGATGGACCAGTCGATGAAGATGCTCAACGGCGGCGAGGCCTGCAGCATCCTGCTCGTCTTTCTGGTGCTGGTGCTGCTGGCGGATGCGCTGTCGAATGGGCTGCGGAGGTTGCTGGCATGAAGGCGGCCCGTCACACCACCCGCAACCGCCCTGCGGAGGAAGCCCGATGAGCACCGGCCTCACCCCAGCCCTGCCCCCGCGCCCCGCGCCCTGCTGGCGCTGCCGCGGCGTGGTCGCTGCCGTGCTGGCCGCCATCGTCGCCAGCTTCGCCTGGTTGGGGCTGGACCTGTCGGCGCTGGTCTCGGCCGAGTCGATGGGCCACATGGGCCGCTTCGTGGCCGAGTTCTTCCCGCCCGACCTGTCGTCCGACTTCCTGGCGCGCACCGCCCACGGCGCGCTGCAGACGCTGGCCGTGTCGGCCCTGGGCACGGTGCTGGCCGTGATCGCCGGGGCGGTGCTGGCGCTGCCCGCATCCGGTCGCGCAGGCTGGCCGGCGCAGCAGGCCGCGCGCTTCGTGCTCAACCTGCTGCGCAGCGTGCCCGAACTGGTCTGGGCCGCGCTGATGGTGCTGGCCGCCGGCATCGGCCCCTTTGCAGGCGCGCTGGCGCTGGCGCTGCACACCACCGGCGTATTGGGCCGGCTCTTTGCCGAGGCCCTGGAAAACGCGCCCTCCGCCCCCGAGCGCGCCCTGCGCGAGGCCGGTGCCGGCCGCATCGCCGCCTTCGGCTATGCCAGCCTGCCGCTGGTGGCGCCGCAGTGGCTGGCCTACAGCCTTTACCGCTGGGAGATGAACATCCGCATGGCCGCCGTGCTCGGTTTCGTGGGCGGCGGCGGGCTGGGGCAGATGCTGTACTTCCACCTGTCGATCTTCCAGCAGGCGCAGTCGATGACGG
>NZ_CAJYES010000034.1 GCF_913773995.1 uncultured Pseudacidovorax sp. | reverse complement strand
CGCCTTCGTGGGCCGCGAGGTGAGCAAGAGCGACCGTCCCGAACTGACGGCCGCCAAGATCATCGTCTCGGGTGGCCGCGCACTGGGCAGCAGCGAGAAGTTCCAGGAAGTGATGACACCGCTGGCGGACAAGCTGGGCGCCGCCATCGGCGCCAGCCGCGCCGCGGTGGACGCGGGCTACGCGCCAAACGACCTGCAGGTGGGCCAGACGGGCAAGATCGTCGCGCCGCAGCTGTACGTGGCCGCCGGCATCTCGGGCGCCATCCAGCACTTGGCCGGCATGAAGGACTCCAAGGTGATCGTGGCGATCAACAAGGACCCGGAAGCGCCGATCTTCAGCGTGGCCGACTACGGCCTCGAAGCCGACCTGTTCACGGCCGTGCCGGAGCTGGTGAAGGCGCTCTGAGGCCCGGGCCCGCACCAGCGCACTGACGCAAGGGCATCGTTCGCGATGCCCTTTTTTCTTCGCCGCGGGCCTACCGGCGCCGCGTGCAGCTTCGTCGTCCGACTGCTCGGCCGACGCTTCCATCCGCCATTGCCCTTCGAGGAGACACCATGAGCTACACCGCGCCCATCAAGGACATGCTGTTCGACATCCAGCATCTGGCGCAAATCGACGAGATCGCCAAGCTGCCCGGCTTCGAAGATGCCGGCCTGGACACCGCCGCCGCCGTGCTGGAGGAATGCGCCAAGCTGACGCAGGACGTCATCGCGCCGCTGAACGTGGCGGGTGACCGCGACCCTTCGTCCTTCAAGGACGGCGCGGTGCGCACCACGCCCGGCTTCAAGGACGCCTTCCGCCAGTACGCCGAAGGCGGCTGGCAGGGCCTGCAGCATCCGGTCGACTTTGGCGGCCAGGGCCTGCCCAAGACCATCGGCGCGGCCTGCGGCGAGATGGTCAACAGCGCCAACCTCAGCTTCGCGCTGTGTCCGCTGCTGACCGATGGTGCTATCGAGGCACTGCTCACGGCTGGCTCCGACCAACTCAAGGCGACGTACCTTGAGAAGCTGGTGAGCGGCGAATGGACAGGCACCATGAACCTCACCGAGCCCCAAGCCGGCAGCGACCTCGCCCTGGTGCGCAGCCGCGCCGAGCCGCAGCCCGACGGCAGCTACAAGGTCTTCGGCACCAAGATCTACATCACCTACGGCGAGCACGACATGGCGCCGAACATCGTGCACCTGGTGCTGGCCCGCGTGAGCGGCGCGCCGGAGGGCGTCAAGGGCATCAGCCTGTTCGTGGTGCCCAAGTTCATGGTCAATGACGATGGCTCGCTGGGCGCCCGCAACGACGTGCACTGCGTCAGCATCGAGCACAAGCTGGGCATCAAGGCCAGCCCCACGGCCGTGCTGCAGTACGGCGACCACGGCGGCGCCATCGGCTATCTCGTGGGCGAGGAGAACCGCGGCCTCGAATACATGTTCATCATGATGAACGCCGCCCGCTATGCCGTGGGCGTGCAGGGCATCGCGGTGGCCGAGCGGGCCTACCAGCACGCAGTGGCCTATGCGCGCGAGCGTGTGCAGAGCCGGCCGGTCGACGGTTCGATGACGAAGAGCGCGCCGATCATCCATCACCCCGACGTGCGGCGCATGCTGATGACCATGCGCGCCTACACCGAAGGCTGCCGCGCCATGGCCACCGTGGCCGCCGCGGCCTACGACGCCGCCCATCATCATGAAGAGGCCGAGGTGCGCAAGCAGAACCAGGCCTTCTATGAGTTCCTGGTGCCGCTGGTCAAGGGCTACAGCACCGAGATGAGCCTGGAGGTGACCAGCCTGGGCGTTCAGGTGCACGGCGGCATGGGCTTCATCGAGGAGACGGGCGCCGCCCAGTACTACCGCGACGCCAAGATCCTGACCATCTACGAAGGCACGACCGCCATCCAGGCCAACGACCTGGTGGGCCGCAAGACGGCCCGCGACGGCGGCCAGGCCGCGCGCGCCATCGCGGCGCAGGTGGAGAAGACCGAGGCCGAGCTGCTGGCCAGCGCCGGCGACGACGCGAAGGCCGTGGCGCAGCGCCTCAAGGCGGCCCGCGAGGCCTACCTGGACGTGGTGGACTTCATCGCCGGCCAGGCCAAGGGCGACCCGAACGCTGTGTACGCGGGCAGCGTGCCTTACCTGATGCTGGCCGGCAATCTGGTGGCCGGCTGGCAGCTGGCGCGGTCGCTGCTGGTGGCGATCACGCCCGAGGCCCAGGCACAGGACGCGGCCTTCATGCAGGCCAAGGTGGCCACGGCGCGCTTCTATGCCGAGCACATCCTTGTGAAGGCCGGCGCCACGCGCGATGCCATCGTCGGGGGCGCGGCCAGCGTCACGGCCCTGCCGCTCGAGGCCTTTTGAGGCCGCCGCCGGCCATGCCCGCCTGTCGCCCATCGGACGGCGGGCGCGGCAGCCGGCCCCTATAACTTCGCCCGAACCATCGATTCACACGAGAGGAGACTTTCCCATGTCCAGACTGCCCGGCGCGCTTGCCCACCTGCCGCTGCCCATCATCGGCTCGCCCCTGTTCATCATCAGCAACCCCAAGCTGGTGATCGCCCAATGCAAGGCCGGCGTCGTCGGCTCGATGCCCGCCCTCAATGCGCGTCCTGCGGCACAGCTGGACGAATGGCTGGCCGAGATCACCGAAGAGCTGGCGGCCTACAACAAGGCCAACCCCGACAAGCCGGCCGCGCCCTTCGCCATCAACCAGATCGTCCACAAGAGCAACGACCGGCTCGAACACGACATGGAGCTGGTGGTGAAGTACAAGGTGCCGATCATCATCACGTCCCTGGGTGCGCGCACCGATGTCAACGAGGCCGTGCACAGCTATGGCGGCGTGACGCTGCACGACGTGATCAACAACACCTTCGCGAAGAAGGCGATCGAGAAGGGCGCCGACGGCCTGATCGCCGTTGCGGCCGGTGCCGGCGGCCATGCGGGCGTGAAGAGCCCGTTCGCGCTGATCCAGGAGATCCGCGAGTGGTTCGACGGCCCCGTCGCCCTGTCGGGCTCCATCGCCACCGGCGGTGCCGTGCTGGCCGCGCAGGCCATGGGCGCCGACTTCGCCTACATCGGCAGTGCCTTCATCGCCACCGACGAAGCCCGCGCGAGCGACGCCTACAAGCAGGCCATCGTCGACAGCAACTCCGACGACATCGTCTACTCCAGCCTGTTCACCGGCGTGCATGGCAATTACCTGGCGCCCAGCATCGTGGCGGCGGGCATGGACCCGGCCAACCTGCCCGAGGGCGACGTCAAGACGATGAACTTCGCGTCGGGCGAGGGCAGCAAGGCCAAGGCCTGGAAGGACATCTGGGGCTCGGGTCAGGGCATCGGCGCGATCAAGAAGGTGCAGCCCACGGCCGACTTCGTCGCGACGCTGCGGCGCGAGTACGAAGAAGCCCGCCGTCGCCTGGCCCTTTGAACCCCACCGTCGGCGGCCGCGCGCTGCCGCCGCGCTGGCCCCTGATCGACGCGCTCAAGGCACTGGCCTGCCTGCTGATCGTGGCCCATCACTTCAGCCGCTACGGACCTTTGCCCGCGGCGGCTTGGCCATTGGCGCCGGCGTTGTTCGACGCGGTGGCACGCGATGGCCGGCTCGCGGTCCAGGTCTTCCTGGTGCTGGGTGGCTTTCTGACCGCGGCCAGCCTTGCGCCCGATGGCGAGCTGCGCGTGGGTCATCCCGGCCTGCGGCTCTTTCAGCGCTACGTGCGGCTGGCTTCGCCCTATCTGGCGGCCCTGGTGGCCTGTGTGCTCGTGGAAGCCCTGGTGCGTCCGGCGCTGCCGGGCGACGACGTACCGGGACAGCCCTCGTTCGTCCAGATGGTGGCCCATGCGCTGCTGTTGCAGGACCTGCTGAACCAGCCCGCGCTGTCCGCCGGCGTGTGGTACGTGGCGGTCGACTTCCAGCTGTATGGGCTGGCGCTCCTGCTGTTCTGGGTGGCAGCCTTGTGGCGGCGGCAGGGCGGGCTCGACGTCAAGGTGGCCCGTGCGCTGACGGTGCTCATGGTGGCGGGGCTGACGTCTGCCTCGCTGGTGATTTTCAACCGCCACAGCGTGCTGGACGAGACCGGCCTCTACTTCTTCGGCAGCTATGGCCTCGGAATGCTGGCCTTCTGGGCGGGGCGGCTGCGAGCGCGACGCGGGCGCGTCGCGGCATTGCTGGTCCTGGCTCTGCTTGGCGGCACCGCGTTGTGGATCGACTGGCGCAGCCGCGTCGCCATCGCCTTGATCGCCAGCCTGTTGCTCGTTCTGGCGCAGCCTCGTGGCTGGCTCGCCGTGCCGGTGTGGTCGCCGCTTCAGCGCATGGGGGCGTGGTCCTATGCGCTGTTCCTCATCCATTTCCCTGTCTTGCTGCTTGTGAGCGCTTCGGCGCAGATCAATCTGGAGCAAGTGGCGCCGTGGCAGGCGCTCGGCGCGCTGGTCGCGGCTTTCGTGCTCTCGGTCGGCGCGGCGCGCACGCTGCATGAACGGGTGGAAGCACGGGCCACGTCGTGGCGCATGCCGGCGGTCTGGGGAACCGGCCTTCTGCTGAGCGGCCTGGCCGTCGGCCTCTGAGGCTCAGATCAGATTGCGCATCGCCTGCGCGGCCTCGCGCAGCACCGGCAGCACGCGGGCGACGGCAGCCTCGGTACTTTCCTGGCCCATGGGCATGGTGATGTTCAAGGCGCCATGCACATCGCCACGCCGGTCGCGTAGCGGCACGGCGATGCCGCGCGAATTCAGGTCCAGCTGCTGCTCGGACAGCGCCCAGTCCTCGGCTTTGATGCGAGCCATCTCGCGCCGCAGGTCGGCAGGGTCGGCCAGCGTGAAGGAGGTGAAGACCTGCAGCTTTCGCGCGGCCCACCAGGCCGCCGCAGCGGCCTCGGGCAGCAGGGCCAGCATGAGCAGCCCGGCGGCCGTCACCTGTGCGGGCACGCGTGCGCCCAGCACGTAGCCGGTGCTCATCTGCCGCTGCGGACCGTTGCGGGCGATGTAGACCACGTCGTCGCCGTCCAGCACGCTGAGGTAGGCCGTCTCGTGGGTGCCCACGGCCACACGCTGAAGGAAGGGCTGTGCCAGGCGCGGCAGTCGCGCCGAATCGAGGTACGACTGGCCGAGCCGCAGCACGCGCGGCGTGAGCCAGAACAGCTTGCCGTCGCTGGCCACATAGCCCATGTGCTGCAGCGTCAGCAGGTAACGACGGGCCGCCGTGCGCGTGAGGCCGGTGCGCTGACCGGCTTCGCTGGCGGTCATGCGCGGATGGGCGTCGTCGAAGGCTTCGATGATGCCGACGCCGCGTTCGAGGCCGGCGATCCAGTCGCGCCGGTCCAGGCCGGCCGGCGCGCGATCGTCCTGCGCCGGGTCCCTGGCGCAGAGCGGAGAATCGTGGCTTTCGTCCTCGTGCGGTGGCTCGAAGACAGGGGCGGAGGAGGGGCGCTGGGAGACCACGTACAAACCCTTAAGACGTTCGTTGATCGTTCAGTGATGGGCGATTATCGAACGCCACGACGCGCGGCTGACTGATGGCTGCGCAGCCTGCTGTCTACAGTCCGGGCCGTTGTTCTTGCGGCCTCGACACCGATCCGATTCGCGCATCCGACTCCTGGAGTGAACGACCCGATGGCTTCCATCACCGGCAAGACCGACCTTTACCTCATCCCTGGCGATCCCGTCACCAACGTGCGCCTGCCGCGCATGTTCAACGCCGTCTTCGAGCGCTGCAGCATCGATGCCGTGATGGTGCCGGTGCAGGTGCGCGCCCGCGACTTTGCCGTGTGGCTCAAGGCCAGCTTCCTGGGCCACAACGTCCGCGGCATGCTGATCGCACCGCCGCACAAGCCGCTGGCGGTGGACCTGCTCGACGGCTGCGGCCTGTTCGCGCGCGTGGCGGGCTCGGTCAACATCGTGCGGCGCACGAAGAGTGGCGAGCTCGAAGGCGACCTGTTCGATGGCGAAGGCATCGTCGGTGCGCTGGACTGGTTCGGCATTCCCTTCCGCGGGCAGCGCGTGCTGATCCTGGGTGCGGGCGTCAGCGCCGCCGCCATCGGTGTTTCGCTGGCCGAAGGCGGAGGCGACGATGGCGCGCGCCACATCGCCTTCTATGACCCGGCGGCCGGCAAGGCGGCGGGCACCGCGGCCCGTATCGACGCTGCCTTCGATGCCGAGGTGGTCGCCGCGACGTCGGCCGATCCGTCGGGCTACGACCTGGTCATCAATGCCACACAGGTCGGCCTCAAGGGCGAAGAACTCCTGCCTTGCGATGTTGCGCGCCTGGCGCCGCACGCGGCCGTCTTCGACATCCTGCTGCGCGGCCAGCCCACGCCACTGGTGCGCGCCGCGCGAGCGCGCGGCCTCCAGGCCCAGCCCGGCTTCGAGATGCTGATCCAGCAGATGGCGCATTACTTCGATTACTTCGACCTGCCGCAGGCCGCGGCCCTCGTGCGCGAGGACGCCGGCTTTCTGCGGCAGATCATCTACCCGGCCGAACTCCAGGCCGAGATCGTCCAGGCGCCACGGGGCCGCCAGGGCTGATCGCTTTTCGCGTTCTTCCGCCCCTCAAAACTGCTTCCATGATCTCCGGCAAGACCACCCTCATCGCCCACATCGGCTACCCCACCGAGAGCTTCAAGGCTCCGATGATCTACAACCCCTGGTTCGACAAGAAGGGCATCGACGCGGTGGTGGTGCCGATGGGCGTGAAGCCCGAGGACTATGTGGCCTTCCTGCCCCTTCTTTTCAGGATGAGCAACATCCGCGGCGCGCTGGTCACCATGCCCCACAAGGTGACCACCATGTCGCTGGTGCACGAGACCACGCCCACCGCCCGCATCGCCGGTGCCTGCAACGCCGTGCTGCTGCGCGACGACGGCACGCTGCTTGGCGATCAGTTCGACGGCGCCGGCTTCGTGCGCGGCGTGGAGCGCAAGGGCCGTAGCTTTCGCGGCGCGCGCGTGCTGGTCTCGGGCGCGGGTGGCGTGGGCTGCGCCATCGCCGCCTCCATCGCGGCAGCGGGTGCGGCGCACCTGTCGCTCTTCGACCTGAACACGGTCTCGGTGGAAGGCCTGGCCGAGCGGCTGCGGGCGCACTATCCGCAACTGACCGTGAGCACCGGCTCGAAGGACCCAGCGGGCTACGACGTGGTCGTCAATGCCACGCCGCTGGGCATGAAGGAAAGCGACCCGCTGCCCTTCGACGTGGAGCGCATCGCACCGACCACCTTCGTCGGCGAGGTCGTGATGAAGACCGAGTACACGCCGCTGCTCAAGGCCGCCATGGCGCGCGGCTGCCAGGTGCAGGTAGGCACGGACATGCTGTTCGAGATGATTCCGGCGTATTTGGAGTTCTTCGGCTTTGGCACGGCGACCGCCGAAGAACTGCGCGAGAGTGCGACGCTGAAGTACTGAGCCGACTGCTGGCTCGATAACGTCGCGGGACTTCACGGTCCCGCGGCGTTTTCTTTTGTCCGTCTGCGGATTCAATTCTCCGGGATCGACGTTGCGTCGGGTCCTGCGAGAACTTCATTGAATACCTTGGTATTCCACGCGCGCCTCAGGGTGGCGGCAACACCAATCTGCGCGGTGGACTACTTCACGAACTCCCTGCATTGCTTTCGCCCGGTCCAGTCTCCGGACCACTTCTGGGCTTAAATCGAAGCAACCACCCGCGAGCGAGGTGGATGAATTCGAAAGCAGGGAGGACCTCAATGAGTACGTCAAGCGCAAGCTTGCGCCGCGGGCGCAGCCATGGCCAGGAAGGCTTGATCGTCGATCCATCACCGACGCTGCCACGCCACCGCATCCACCCTCCACGCAGTCTGCATCTGGTCCGCCAGCTCCGTTCTCCGCGTTGAACGGGAGAAGACGATGGCCGTCTCCAGGAAGGCGCTCTTCGGCAAGCTGAACACCACCCTGTTCCGTGCCGTCGAGTCGGCTGCTGCATTTGCGCGTTTGCGCGGCAATCCCTATGTCGAGCTCGCGCATTGGCTGCACCAGCTCTGGCAACTCCCCGACAGCGACGTGCATCGCATCGCACGTCATTTCGGCATCAAGCCCGAAGAAGTGGATGAAGGCTTGGCCGGCGCACTGTCTTCGTTGCCCAAGGGTGCCACTTCGCTCTCCGATCTCTCGTACCACCTGAGCGATGCCGTGGAGTGCGCTTGGTTGGTCGCGAGCGTGGAGTTCGGTCGCGACCGTATCCGCAGCGCCTGGCTGCTCGCCGCACTTCTTCAATCCGAAGAGCGCCGTACGCGTCTGCTGCGCATCGTGCCTGCCTTCGCGCGCATCGATGTGGAGCGCCTGGCCAAGGATCTTCCCACGATCATCAGCGCGTCGCCGGAGGGACGGGAGGGACCGCACGACGGCGCCAATGCCGAGCCCCATGCGGTTGCAGCTATGTCCACGGCGGAGTCCGCCCCCAAGAGCGGCTCTGCGCTGGAGCGTTACTGCACCGATCTCACAGCGCGGGCCCGCGATGGGCAGATCGATCCGGTCATCGGGCGACAACTCGAAGTACGGGGGCTGGTCGACTACCGCAGCCATGCCAGTGGCATCGGTGGCAGCGTCGAGGAGCAGCTGCATGCCCACATGCAGATCTACTGGCGCTGGCGGCTGCAGCACCTGGGCGAGGTGGACAAGCTGCCCAGCTATGCCCGCGCCAGGCGGCAGGACCAGATCGACATGTGGGAGTCCGAGAGGGACTTCACGTCCGACGTGTTCAAGGCGCTCGCGGCGGAGTACCTCTCTCTGGAGCGGCAGGTGCGCCCTGGGCCGGTGAAGCTCCCGCTGTCGCCCGCTCAGCGCGACTTTGTCAAGGTGCGTGCGGACCTGCTCTGCCGCAGGGACGCCGGTGTCCCCAAGACGGTGGACCGCTTCTTCGACGAGATGGCGCACGACTCGCACGCGTCGTTCTACATGGCCGGCCCGGTGACCGAGGCCGACCGTACCGAGAAGATCAAGCAGATTGCCCGTAAGTACGACGACGCCAAGCGCAATCTGGAGACCCTGGTGCGCCAGGGCCATGCCCCATTGACGCCCGACCAGATCGAGAAGGCTGCGACGCTGTCCTTGTCCGAGCTGGAGCAGCGTATCCACGACTTCCAGAAGGCTCACCCCGGGGAGTTTCCCGAGATCTCCGACGCGGACCGTTGGGCGCTGCTGGGAATGGAGGACCTGGGGACAGGTGTCGTCGTGTGGGGGTTGACCGACAAGACCCGGCGCGAGCCGGGCGGCCATATGCGCTATCGGCGCGTATTCGACAAGAGTTGAGCATGTTGCTTTGTCCATTGGCTTTCGGCGGGGTCCCGACATTTATTTCCACTTTTCTCTCCCAGTGAAGATCTTTTTATGAGTGCTGTTCTTGATGCCGCCTCTTTCGATGAAGTCGTGGGCTTGAAAAAGCCGGAGATTGTTGGCCCGACGGAGACCGTTCAGCCGCGTGCAGTGAAGCTGTCGCCCGAATCTCCTTTGGAGGCTCGGCTGGCAGCGATCAAGGCGGCTCGCAACCCGCTGCTGGAGGCCGCGCAGCCTCTGTTGCGTGTTCTGGCGGGAATGCCCTCGGACCTGCCCCCGGAGGGCGTTGTCGCGTTCAGGGGCTTGCTGGAGCACGAAGTACGACGCTTCCAGGTGCTGTGCAACGAGGTGCAGATTCGGCATGAGCGCGTAGTGGCAGCGAGCTATGTGCTGTGCACGGCCATCGATGAGGCGGCCAACAGCACCGTCTGGGGTGGCGCGCCAGAGGGCCGTGTTCCCGAGCAAAGCGGTCCCGCGGGTCTCTGGGCCGCTAAGTCGCTGGCATCCACATTCCATGAGGACTCGAGGGGCGGCGACAAGGTCTTCCTCCTCATCGGCCGCCTCGCCGCCAGCCCGCAGGAGCACATCGACCTGCTCGAGCTGCTCCACCAGGTCCTGGGCCTGGGCTTCGAGGGCCGCTACAGCAACGCGACCAACGGACGCCGCCAGCTCGAGACCATCCGACACCGCCTGCTCACGCTGCTGGCCGCAGAGCGCGGCGATGTGCCGCATGAGCTGTCGCCGCACTGGCGAGGCGAGCGTCCAGGCAAGTTCCGCCTGTTGCGCAGCGTGCCGGTGTGGGTGTCGGTGTCGCTGGTGGTCCTGGGCGTGGCGGGTCTGTTCGCTTGGTACAAGTACCAGCTCCTGCAGACCAGCGAGGACGTCGAGGCCCGCATCGTCGACATCGGTCGGCTGCGCGCCGCGGCTTCACCCGAGGCCGTGCCTGCCAAACCCGCGCCGGGCAGGCCCCTGCGGCTGAAGGAGCTGCTGGCCCCCGAGATCGCTCGCGGCACCGTGAGCGTGGAGGAGGACGGGCGTCACAGCACGGTCACCTTCAAGGGCGACGACATGTTCGTCCCCGGACAGGCGCAGGTGAACGCCAGGGTGCTGGCCGTGCTCGGCAAGGTGGCGGCGGAGATCAACCAAGTCACCGGCACGGTGCAGGTGGTCGGTCATTCGGACAACCAGCCCATCCGCACCTCGGAATTCCCCAGCAACCAGATCCTCAGCGAGAAGCGCGCCGCGGCGGTGGCGGCGGTGCTGCAGGCGCGCGGCGTCCAGCCCGCTCGCCTGCAGATCCGCGGCAGGGGCGACACCGCGCCGGTGGCCGACAACGCCACGGCCGCAGGCCGGGCGCGCAACCGCCGGGTCGACATCGTCGTGACCCAGGGCGAGGTGTCGGCCGAGCCGGCCTCCGGCAACGCAGCGAGCGGCGACGCCAGGCCGTCGCAGGCGGGGGCTTCATCGCCACCGCAGACCGCCGATAGCGGATCGACGCGGCGCTGATGCGCGGATTCAGGGAGCTCGTTCGCATGCAATACCTCAAACAGATTCTGGGTTTTCTCTTCTCGCGCCAGATGCTGGCGTTCATGGCCCTGGTGCTGCTGGCGCTGGTCGTCTGGTTTCTCGGTCCGCTGATCGCCGTGGATGGTCTGCGGCCGCTGGCCGCCGTGGGCGTACGCGTGGGCCTGATCGTGCTGATGCTGGTCACGGCCATCCTGTGGCTGGTGTCGGGCCCGCTCAGCCTCGTCGCCGTCGCCGCGCTGTGCCTGCTGGTGTGGCACGCCGGGCCGATGCTGTCGCTGGGCGCGGCGCGGCCGCTGGCGTCCGTCGGTGTCCGTGTGGCAGTCATCGCCGTCCTCGTGGCGGCCTGCGCCATGTACTGGCTCTATGTCTTCTGGCGGCTGCTGCAGACCGACCCGAGGATGCTCGACAAGGTCCTGGCCTTCGGCAAGAAGACGGAGGAGGAAGACGTCGCCAGGCAGGAGCTTCGCACGGTCTCGACCATCGTCCAGCGGGCGATCACGCAGCTGCGCGGGTTGCGCATGCGCGGCGGCTGGCTGCGGCGCCTGTTCGAAGGCAAGCGCTATCTGTACGAACTTCCCTGGTACATGATCATCGGCAGCCCCGGCGCGGGCAAGACGACCGCCATCCTCAACGCCGGGCTGCAGTTCCCGCTGGCGCGGCACACAGGCAACGGACCGCGCAGCGTGGCGATGCAGTCGCCGGCCGGCACCGTGCATTGCGATTGGTGGCTCACCAACGAGGCGGTGCTCATCGACACGGCCGGGCGCTACACCACCCAGGACAGCAACGCGAGTGCGGACTCGGCCGAATGGCATGGCTTTCTCGGCCTGCTGCGCAAGCATCGCACGCGGGCGCCGATCAACGGCGCCATCGTCACGCTGGACGTGACCGACCTGCTGCAGATGACCGAGGCCGAGCGCAGCGAGCATGCGGGTCAGGTGCGCGAGCGCCTGGCCGAGTTGCGCGAGGAGTTGGGCATTCGATTCCCGGTTTATGTGCTGGTCACCAAGATGGACCTGCTGGCGGGCTTCCACGAGTATTTCCAGTCGCTGACGAGCGAGGGGCGCACGCAGGTCTGGGGCTTCACGCTGCCCTTCCAGGGCATGAGGTCAGGGCGTGTTTCGGACATGGCGGCGCGTCGGCAGGCCCTTCGCGCGCAACTGGGGACGGAACTGGGCCTGCTGGCAAGTCGCCTGTCCGAAGGGCTGCGGGTGCGGCTGAGCGAGGAGTTCGACACCGACCGGCGGCGCAAGCTCTTCGCGCTGCCCGGTGAATTCGCAGGACTGACCGTGCCACTGGTCCAGGTGCTGGATGACGTGTTCCTGGACTCCCGCTTCGATCACACGCAGTCGCAGAACACGCTCAGGGGCGTCTATTTCACCAGCGGTGCCCAATCGAGCGCCGTGCTGCCGGCCGATCCCGACACGCTGCTGCAGCGCCTCTGGCGCAGTTTGACGGAGGCGGGTCGATCCGGCGGCGGTCCCCGCGCAGCCACCAGCGCGGCCGTGGCCCAGCGCGACTTGCAGGCGCTCGCCACCGTCGAGGAGGGAGCGGCCACGCCGGCCACGCCGGGCGCGGCGGCGGCGGCCGCGCCCACGTCCGATACCGTGGCAAGCACGTCGATGCCCGGCGCACCCGATGGGCAAACGGCGAATGAGGCGGCCCCCGCGCCTGCGGCTGCTTCGCCCGCCGCCCCGGACGCCATCACACGGATCGACACGGCGCCCGACCGGGGCCGGCAAGGCTTCTTCCTCCAGGACCTGATGACCAAGGTCATCATCGCGGAGTCGCACTTGGTGCGACCCAACCTGCGATGGGAGTTTCGATTCCGGCTGCTGCGCCTGCTCGGCCATGCCCTGGCCATCGTCGTCGGCCTCTGGCTCGTCGGCGCGCTGATGCTGAGTTTCGGCAACAACCGGCAGTACCTGGCAGGCCTGGGGCAGCGCACCGACGAGCTGGCGGGCAAGGCGCGGGCGCTGCTGACCAACTTCAAGCCCGCCGCCGTACCGGACATGCTCAATGCCGCCCGCGAGCTGCCCGGCTATCCCGGGCTGGACCTCGACGAGCCTCCCGGGAGTTATCGCTATGGGCTGTATGCGGCACCGCCGCTGCGCAGCGCCGCGGGCCAGACCTACGCCAAGCTGCAGGACCACCTCCTGCTGCCCGCGATCCTGCAGCGCATGGAAGCCGTCATGGTGCAGAGCGTCAAGAGCAATGACGCCAAGGCCACCTATGACGCTTTGCGGGCGTACAAGCTCCTGCACGATCCAGCGCGCTACATGGATGGCGGCGCCAGGGACGTGCGCAACTGGGTGCTCAAGGACTGGGAGACGGCGGACAGCGCCGCATCCTTCGGTGGCCGCGCGTCGATGATCGGTCATGTGGAGGCGCTCTTCTCCGGCGACCGCCTTGTGCAGTCGGCCACACTGCCGAAGGAAGGACTGGTGCGGGACGTCCAGAACTTTCTCAACGCCAACACCTCCAGCCAGCGCATCTACGAACGGGCCAAGGCGGCCATGCTGCCCGAGGCGCCGCAGGACTTCACGCTCGTGCGCGCCGTGGGGCCGCAGGTCGGCACCGCCCTGGCCCGTGCCGATGGCAAGCCGCTGGAGCAGGGCGTGCCGGGGCTCTTCACCTATGACGGCTACCACGCCCTGTTCGACCGTCGACTGGCCGAGTTCGTGCAGAGGGCCGTGCAGGACGATGCCTGGGTCATGGGTCGCGGCAGCGCAGGCGCGACGGCTCAAAAAAAAACTCTGGTGCCTGAGTCCGTCGTGGGTGCAACTGGCCGCGACCCGCTAATCGAAGACGTGCGTCGGCAGTACCTGAACGAATACGCGCAGTACTGGAGCGGCTTTCTGGACTCGGTGCGTGTTGTCAGCAGCGGCGACCCTGCCAACAGCAGCCTGGGCTTCGACCTCAGCGTGCTGCGCCAGCTGTCGGCGCCCGATTCGCCGCTGATCCGCCTGGCGCGGGCCGCCGCTCGCGAGACCACGCTCTCTCGGCCCCTGAAAGCGCGAGCGCAGGAGGACAAGAGCCTACTGGACAAGGCCAGCGACGCCTTGGACAAGCAAAGCCGCGAACTCGGCAAGAGCCTCGGTATCCGGCCCGAGGAGCGCCTGGAGCGTCAACTGGTGGACGACCGCTTTGCTGCGCTGCGCGAGGTGGTCACGGGCCAGCCCGATCTGGCGCTGGTGGGCGATGCGCCGGGCAGCACCGGCAAGGCGGGCCTGGAGAGCATCTCGGGTCTGCTCAACGAGTACTACACCGCCCTGGTCATCGCCGATACGGCCTTGAGCGCCGGCAGCCTGCCGCCTGCAGGTGCCGAGCTCGGCGCGCGCCTGAAGCTGGAGGCCGGCAAGCTGCCAGCGCCCTTTCGCGAGGTGCTGACTGCGCTGGCTGCCAGTGGCGCCGACAAGGTGACGCAGGGCGCCACCAGCATCCTGCGCAAGCAGGCCCAGCAGCAGTTCGACCGCATCATGGGGCTGATGGCCATGCAGGTCAGCGAGCCCTGCAAGCGCGGCGTGGAAGGCCGCTTTCCCCTCGCCGCGGTCGACCAGGATGCCTCGATCGACGACTTCACCGCCGTGTTCGCCGCCGGCGGTGCGGCGGACGAGTTCTTCACCAAGTACCTGTCGCCCTTCGTCGACACCAGCGTCCGGCCCTGGCGCTACAAGAATCCCTCGGTCGGCAACGCCATGGTCGGCGCGGAGGCCGTGGCGGGTGGCGTGGCGCCGGCACCGGCCACCACCGGCCCCACGATGCTGGGCGAACTGCTCAAGCTCTTCGCTCAGGGCGGCCCGCCGCTCGACACCTTCTACCGGGCCCAGCAGATCCGTGAGGTGTTCTTCCGTGATGCCGGCGGCAAGCGCCTGTCGTGGAAGATGGACCTGCGGGTGATCGAGCTCGATCCCACCATCACCGACCTGGTCCTCGACATCGATGGCCAAGGTCTGCGGTACGTGCACGGCCCCATCCAGCCGACGGCCATTGCCTGGCCTGGCCCACGCGGCGGCGCGGTGGCCGAGATCACGGCCAATCCGCGGATTTCGGCGGGCACGTCCACACTGCTGCGCCAGGGGCCATGGGCGTTGTTCCGGCTGCTCGAAAAAGGCCAGATCGTGCAGACCGCCACGCCGGGGCGTCTGGCGGTGGAATTCGGCTTGGATGGCCGCAAGGCCGTGATCGACATCGGCACCGGCAGCCAGCCGAATCCGCTCAGCAGCGACTTGCTCAAGGGCTTTCGCTGCCCCGGACGTGTGGGTTGAGGTCGGTCATGCTCACCCGTCTGATGGGGCTTGGCTCGGTCACGGAACCCGCCATCTGGGGCAAGTTGCCCGCCCATGCCGACTTTGTCCGTAGCCGCGTGCGGCACGGCGAAAGCGATGGCTGGACGCACTGGCTGGCGGATGTGAAGGCGCCGTCGGGCGATGCCGGCAAGCCGACGGGCATGCGCGGCGGCGTGCCCGTGGCCTTCCTGCTTCCACCGGGCGCGCTGCCCTTCGCAACGCGGCGCTTCGTACTGGGTGTCATCGCACCGTCGGTCGACCGGGTCGGCCGGCGCCATCCCTTGCTGGTCTACCAACTGGCGCGGGCCGCATGGGTGATTCGCCACTTCACGCCGCCGCGGTCGCGCGATTGGCTTTTCTGGCTGGCGCGCGCGGTGGCGCTGCATGGGCAGCGCGCGGCGCCGGCCGACATCCAGTCCTTGCAGGCATGGGTGCAGGGCCTCTGGCAGCTCCACGATCTGGCGCAGGCAACCCCTCGCCCCTTGCCGCGTGGCGAACCGGGCGAGACCTCATCCAGGCTGTCGCAGGATGCCATCTTCGAGCACGAGGCCGAATGCTTCCTGGACGCACGGGCGGGGGTAGCGCCGGTGGACGGCGTGGCGTCGAGTCTGCAGGGCGTGCGGTGCTTTCCGTGGGTCGACTGGCCGCAAAGGCTGGTCGGGCCGCGGCCTGCGGCCGCGTTCTGGCAGCAGGACGCCCGTGGGGGCTACGTGAACGCAGCCGACGGGCTGCAGCAACTCTGGAGCGCAGTCTCATGAATCGCATCGATCCGTCCTGGGCTGCCCCTGCGTCAGCGAGCCCGTCTTCGTCGTGCCACCTGCGACTCACCCACAGCCGCGGCGCGCCGCGCGATGGACGGCTCATCGTCGGTGACGAAGGACTCGCCCTTGGCGATGCGTTGCGGCAGGTCGGCGAAGCCCTTGACCGTCCCGACTGGCAGGCCGCCAATCTCTGCCGCATCGGCTGGACGCCGGATCGTGGGGCCTGGACGCTGATCAACGACAGTCCGTTGCTGGCGTGTGCGATCGATGGCGCGCGTGTACCGCCCGGCGCATCGGTTGTGCTGACGCACCAGTGCGAGATGGAAGTGGGGCTGCACCGCTTCGTGGTGCAACTGCACGAGCGCCCCGGCCCGGGCAAAGCAGGGGTGCGGGTCGGCACTCATGCCGACGAGGCAGCGTCCGCCGTGGCCGCCGACGGCGCGGCGATGTGGACCGAGGCTGCAGACGCCGAATTCGACCTGCGCGCTCTGGCAGTGCCACCGTCGGAAGTTGGGGGTGCCGCAAGCGCCATCGACGACCCCTTCCAGGTGCTGAGCATCGATGGCGCCAGCGCACCTGTGCCGGATGATCCCTTGGCCCGGTGGCTCGGCGCCGCGCCGGTTCCGGCCAGGCCCGCAGCGCCAGCACGTGCGCTGCACGGCCTGTCGGGGCAGGGCGTGCCCACCGCATCGATCCCAGTCGCCTCAGGCCTGCTGCACGATCTGCACGAGGAATTCGTGCGCGTGGTGCGCGATCCGTCCCAACTCCTGGGGCGCGCCGACTGGGAGGGCCTCCACGCGCCTGGCACGGAGCCCGCGCCATCCCTGGACCAGCTCAGCGAGGCCGCGCAGCCCTATGCCCTGCTGCGCGACATCCTGCAGCCCCGCGAAAAGATCGACCGTGTGATCGAGGACTTCGATCCCCTGGGCCGCTCGACCGTGTTCGACGAACCTCCGGTCGACGATGTGCTGCGCCTGTTCGCGCCCGAGCTGTCCCAATCTGTCCGGGTGGCGGTGCCCGGTCTCACGCAGCAGGAGCACCACGAACTGGCGCCCGATAGCCACATGTACCTGGCACCGCTGGACCGTCGGTCGCGACCGGTCGATACGGCCGACGAGCCCGGGGCCGCAGAATGAGCGAGACGCCATTGCCCAAAGCACCGGACGCCTTGCAGACCTCGGTTCGTCGCCCGCAGGCTGCGGAGGCGAAGTCGGCGCCGGCTGCCCGCAGTCCGCATCCAGGTGTCCGCGTCCCGCGGGCCGCGGGCGTCATGCCGCCACGCGCCAATGGCCAATTGCTCCCGACGCTGTTCGACCGTCTGCGGGACGATGCGCCGGCGCGCCAGGACGAGCTTCCGGGCAGCTACACCGCCACGGCCACGCAGATGCGCAACATCCTCCAGCGCGACCTGGCCTGCCTGCTCAACACCACGAGTGCCGACGACCTGATCGACCGCGAGCGCTTTCCGGACGCGGCCCGGTCCACGCTCAACTACGGCGTGCCGGCATTGGCCGGCAGCCATCTGTCGGCGCACCGCTGGGAGCAGATCGAACTCGTCATCCGCCGCGCCATCGCGCAGTACGAGCCGCGACTCATCCCGGACACGGTGATGGTGCGGCCGCTGGTGCGCGAGGGCGCGAAGGACGACTACAACGTCTTGCTCTTCGAGATCCGCGCCATGATCGATCTGCAGCCCTATCCGCTGGAGTTCACCGTCCAAAGCTCAGTCGATCTCGAAACCCACCGCATGAGCGTCGCCCGCCTGCAAGGCGGCTCGCCGCGCAACGGACGCTGAGCGCGGCTGTCCGGCTGCCCTGCCGTCCTTTCCCTCGCCACCACTGCGAAGTCCCATGGATCCCCACCTGCTCGACTACTACAACCAGGAACTCGTCTACATGCGCGAGATGGCGGGCGAGTTCGCCGCGGCCCATCCCAAGATCGCGCGGCGGCTCGGCATGCAGGGCATCGAGGTGGCCGACCCTTACGTGGAGCGGTTGATCGAGGCCTTCAGCTTCATGTCCGCGCGCATGCAGCTCAAGCTGGACGCGGAGTTCCCCCGCTTCACCCAGCGCCTGCTGGAAGTGCTGTATCCCAACTATCTCGCGCCCACGCCGTCGATGGCGGTGGCCCAGTTGCATCCCAGCGTCAAGGAGGGTGACTTCAGGCATGGCTTCATCGTGCCGCGCGGCACGGCTTTCCACGCGGGCGTGCCGCCGGGCGAGGAGACACCGTGCGAGTTCCGTTCCAGCCAGGATGTGACGCTGTGGCCACTTGAACTCGTCGACGCCCGGCTGACCGGGGCACCGCCGGACATCCCCGGTCTGGAACGTTACCTGCCGCCCAACGTTCAGGTGGCCGGTGCCTTGCGGCTGCGTCTGCGTACGGCCAACGGGCAGCGCGTCGGTGAACTCGTGAGCCTGGACCGGCTGCCAATCTACCTGCGCGGCGACGACCAAGTGGCATCGCATCTGTTCGAACTGCTGCACACCTCGGCCGTGGCGACCTTCACCGGCACGCCGGGCCAGATCGGTCGGCGGCCGCATGTGGTGACCGCCGGTGCTTTGGCGCACGAGGGGCTCGGTCCTGCACAGGGTCTGTTGCCACTGGCCTGGAACAGCTTCCACGGCCACAACCTGGTGCACGAGTATTTTTCGTGTCCACAGCGCTTCTACTTCTTCACCCTGACCCAGCTGGCGCCCGGCTTGCACCGGGTGGAAGGGCCCGAGGCGGAGGTGCTGGTGCTGCTGGGTAAGGCGCCTGGCCAATTGAGTGCGCTGGTCGACCGGCACCAGTTCGCCCTGTACTGCACGCCGGTGGTCAACCTGTTCGAGCGGCGCACCGACCGTATCGAACTCAACCCGGCCCAGACCGAATTCCACCTGGTGCCCGACCGCTCGCGCCCACTGGATTTCGAGGTGTATGCGGTGCGTGCCATCGCAGGCCAGCAGGCGCGCACCACGGCAGCGATGGACTTCCGTCCGCTCTACCAGACGCTCAACCAGGACGAGGGCAACCACGGTCGCTATTTCTCGGTCCGACGCGAGCAGCGCCTGGCGTCCGACACATCACGCAAGTACGGCACGCGCACGGCCTACGTCGGCACGGAAGTCTTTCTTTCGCTTGTCGACCAGCACGAGGCGCCGTACGCCGACAGCCTGCGCTATCTCTCGGTGACGGCGCTGCTCACCAACCGCGATCTGCCCTGCCTGGTACCGCGCAACGGTCAGTCGGACCTGGCGGTGGCCGACTCGATTCCCGTGCGCGCCGTCGGACTGATCCGCGCGCCCAGTCGGCCCAAGTCGCCGTTCGCTCAGCGCGAGATCGCCTGGCGGCTGATCCGGCAACTGGGCTTCAACCACCTGCCGCTGGCCGACATGCCGCATCGGGAGGGGGCGCAGGCATTGCGCGAGATGCTCCGTCTGTTCGTGGCCGCGGACGACGAGGTGCAACTGCGGCAGATCCGGAGCCTGGTGGGTTCGCGAATCGAGCCGGTGACCCGGCGGTTGCCCGGCAGCGGTCCGCTGATCTACGGGCGCGGCGTGCATTGCACCTTGAGCGTCGACGAGGAAGGCTTCTCGGGCGGCAGTCCCTATCTCTTCGGTCTGGTGCTCGAGCACTACATCGCACGCCACGTCAGCATCAACGTGTTCACCCAGACGACGCTGGAGTCGATGCAGCGGGGGCAGGTGGCGCGCTGGCCGGTGCGCATGGGCGGACGGGGGGTGGTCTGAGCATGGACCGCGCGTCCGACGTCTCGCCTCGGCCGCTCGACACGGTATTGCGGCGCGCCCGCGACACGCCGTGGAAATTCGGCTTCGTCGCACTGATGCGGCGCCTCGCTGCAGCGCATGCACACCTGCCGCCCGTTGGCCGAGCGGGGCGCCCGCAGCAGGAAGCCTTCCGCCTCGGCCAAGCGGCGGCACTGACCTTCGCGCCGCGCGAAATTGCCGAGATCGTGTTCTCCGAGGAGGAGCCAGGGCGCGCCGTCGGGGTTGCAGCGCCACCGCTACAACCAGCGCCGGAGACGGCGCCTGAGACAGCGCAGGTGTCCGGGCCCGGGCCGGAACGGCCGCGAATCCGTGTCTATGGTCTGGGACTGCTCGGCCCCAACGGCCCCTTGCCCCTGCACTTCACGGAAATGGTCCGCGAGCGCAGGGAGAACCATGGCGACACGACGCTGCAGGACTTCCTGGACCTGTTCCATCATCGCTACCTCACGCATCTGTACCGCGCCTGGGCCCAGGCCCAGGCGGCTGCGGGGCTGGACCGGGCCGACGATGAAAGCTTCAGCCGCTACGTAGCGCGTCTCAGCGGTCATGAGCCGGGCGAGATCAGCGATTCGGTGCTGCCCTCGCATGCGCGTCTCGCTGCGTCCTCGCATTTGAGCCATGACGCGCGGCATCCCGACGGACTGGCCGGCACGCTGTCGCGCTTCTTCGCCGTGCCGGTGGAGGTGCACGAATTCGCCATGCACTGGATCCGCATCGACGTCGAGGATCAGACCCAACTGGGTCAGGCCCGCGAGTCGGGTGCGCTCGGCGTAGGCGCGATTGCGGGCGAGGTCGTGCCCGACCGTCAGAACAAGTTCCGCATCGTCATCGGCCCGCTGCCCCTCGACCGCTACCTGCGCTTCACGCCCCGGGGCAAGGATTTGCCCCAGCTCGTCGAGTGGGTCCGCGCCTTCATCGGCTACGAATTCGAGTGGGAGGTCGAGTTGCGCATCCGCAGCGACAGCGCGCCGCCGGCACGGCTCGACGACCAGCAACGGCTCGGATGGACCACCTGGCTGGGTCGTGCCGACGAAAGCACCGATGTCCCGTCGGCGTCGGCAGGTCCACGCATTGACCACTATTCCGTGGGCATGGTGTTCGAGCCGGAGGCGTACATGCCGACGCACATGCGGAACGTCGCCGCGCCCGCTCGGCCTGCTGCGGCCGCTCCGACCCACCAAGCTGTTTGGCGATCAGCGCATGACCGCCTTAGCTAGTGCGAGCGCGACCCCACCGGCGCCGTCGTCTGCAGCCTGTGGCCGGTGAACGACGACTACCGCAAGACCTTGAACCCCCGACCCTACGTGATCTGACCATGGCAGCCCAGCCCCTCATCATCGAACACGACAAATGGCGCAAGGGCCAGGGCGGCGCGCCGGCGGGCGTGGCTGGCGAGAACGACGGCAACAGCTACGCCGGGCTGGACCTGAACCTGATCAGCTTCACGGGCAGCAACTTCGGCGGCAGCAGCTTCTCGGCGACCACCTTCCAGGACGCGCAATGGTCGGGCTGCACCTTCGCCGGTTGTGTGTTTTCCGACTGCGACATGCAGCGCATCCAGATCACTGGCTGCACCTTCGCTGGCTGCACTTTCAACAGCGCGATGCTGGCGCATTGCTTCTTCCTGGATTGCCGTTTCATCGACTGCACCTGGCGCGGCCTGAATTTCGACCATGGCCAATGGCAGCAAGTCGCGCTGCTGTCGTGCAAGGGCACGGCCATCACCGCCCAGCACCTGCACGGGCAGCAGGTGGACTTCACCGGCAGCCAGTTCGACGACATGCAACTGGCGCACGCGCAAATCAACCATTGAATCCCGATCCCTTCGCTGTCACACCCCGCATGAACAACGCCACACCCTCCCATCCGCCGCCGGTCGCTTCGCGCCAGACGGTCATTGCCTCCGCCGACTGGCTGCTGCCTGTCAGCGATACCGAGCCTTGCGGCCCGAACCTGGAGTACGACCCCGAGTACGCCATGCTGTGGACGCGTCTGCAGCCGCGCGGCGAAGCGCAGTACGGCGGCTTCGTCGATGCGCCTGAAGGCCCGAACTGGGCCGAGGTCGAGCGTGACTGCCGACGCCTGCTTCTGCGCACCAAGGACCTGCACCTGCTCATCTGCCTCACCCGGGCGCGCGCCCGCCTGGGTCAGGCCGCCGGACTGCTGCAGGGGCTGGAGATGCTCGTGCATGCGCTGCGCGCCTGGCCCGAGGACATCCATCCGCAAACCCTCATCGACGGTGAGAACGAGCCGGCGGTGCGTGCCAATGCCCTGGCGGCACTGGCCGATCCGCAGGGGCTGCTCGCCGACATCCGCGACATCACGGTCGACAGCGGTGCCGGCGTGGCCCTGAGCGTTCGCGACGTGGAGCGCGCTTTCGCGATGCCGCGACCGGACGGTGCCCGGTCGCCGGAGTCCGTGCGTCGGCAGCTCGCGGCGCTGCGCCGGACAGCGCAAGGCGACCCGGAGGCGCCCGTGCACCAGCTCTCGGCGGCCTGTCGCCATGCCCAGGCGGTGGCCGTCTGGGTGCGCAGTCAGCTTGGCGACCTGGCCCCCGACCTGCAGCCGTTGCTGCGGCTGCTGGAGCTTTTCGTGCCTTCGGCCGAGGACCTCGACGCAGTGGCGGCATCGACGGCTGCAGCGTCCCCCATGACCGCGGCTCCGGACCCGGTGGCCGCACAGCGCCTGGTGCTGGGTGCCGTGGCCGTCCCCCGGCCGGTGACGCGCGAGGACGCACTCGAGGCGATCCGACAGTCGCGCGAATGGTTCGAGCTGCACGAGCCCAGCAGCCCGGTCCCGGCCCTGCTGCGCCTGGGCGAGCGCATGGTCGGCCGGCGCTTCAGCGAGGTGGCCGACTGGGTGCCGCTGGACCTGTTGCGCCGTTGGGAAGCTGCAGACGAGGAGTCGCAAGGAGGTCGCGCATGAACCCGAGCACGGACGAGTGGATGGTCATCGCCGGGGCGCTGGCCCTGCTGGGACTGGGTGGCGCTCTGGGCGCGTCGGTAGTGCTGGCGCTCGGCTGGCGACGACTCTGCGCCGCCGCCGCGCACGTGCTGGAGGCCCGGCTCGCGCCGCAGTTCGCCACCTTGCGGCAGGAGCAGCAGCGCTTGCCCCAGAGCGTGCAGCAGGCCATCCAGGTCGAACTGGAGTTCCACAGCCGCCAGCAGGCCGAACGTGAAGCGCGACAGTCGGCCGAATTGCGCGAGTACCTGCGTGCCGCGCTCGCGGCCTATGGCTGGAGCGCGGCGCCGCCGCTGCCGCCCGTGGCGCCGCTCGCACCCGCCGCGCCGGTGTGGCCGCCGACAGCAGGGCCAGGCGTGGCGCCGCGCTTGGCCGGTGGCGGCGAGCCTGCCCAGGCGGCCCACGCGGCACGCGAGAAGGAGTGGGCGGCTGCCCACGCCCGTCAGGCCATGAGCGATGAGGCCATCGATGCCTTGCCGCCGGAGCTGCCGACGCCCAGCAAAGGCGCGCGACGACCGCTCGTGCCGCCGATGGGCATCCCCGCACAGCGGCTTTGAGCGTGTCGCAGGCCGCGCGGCGACCGCCACCGCCACCGGGTGCGCCTCAGGCCACCGGCCGCGTGCGATAGAACTGCATCGGCACCGCCTCCATTTCCTTGCGCTGCTGCTGCAGCACGGAGCGCTTCATGCGGCCCACCACGTGCATCTCGCAGGGCTTGCAGTCGAAGCGCAGCGTGAGCTTCTCCTTGCCGTTGACCAGGTGCAGCGGCTCGGCCTTGATGGTGCCCTTGACGCCGATCACGCCCTTGGCCTGCTTGGGGCACAGGCTCAGCGAGAAGCGCACGCAGTGCTTGGTGATCATCAGGCTCACCTCGCCTTCCTCTTCCTGGCTCTCGTAGGCGGCGGCTATCACCTTCACGCCGTGGCGGGCGTAGAAGTCGTGGGCCTTCTGGTTGAAGACGTTGGCCAGGTAGCTCAGCGAATCTTCGGGATAGGGCGCGGGCGGCTCTACCGGCTGGGCACGCGGCAGGCGCTGGAAGCCCGCGGCCCGCGCCGACTCCAGCGCCTCCACCGCCTCACGCCGCAGCGCATTGAGCTGCGAGGCCGGCACGAACCACGGCTGCGACAGCACCAGTTGCAGGTCGATCAACTCGAACACGGTGTTGCCGAAGCGGCCCAGTTGCTCGCGCAGGCTGGCCTCGGCTTTGGCGGCATCGCTGGCCGCCTCATGCGGAAGCGCGAGGTCGGCCGCGCCGACGAAGCCGTCTTCGTCGGTCAGCGTGAGCGCAAAGCCCTTCGGCGTCTCGGCCAGGTGGGCCCACAGGCCGATGCGGCGCTCGCTCGACTTCTTGTCCAGCATGCGCACCCAGTCCATGTCGCGGTTGCGGTTGAGTTCGGTGCCGCGGCGCAGGTCCTTGAAGCCTTCCATCGGGTCCTTGGGGAACACTCGCCACTTGCCCGCGCCCGCCTTGCCCACCGCCTCGGCGCGGTTGATGGCCACGCCCACCAGCTCCCGCTGCAGGTCGTAGTAGCACAGGCCGTCGCCGTTGTGCAGCACGGCGGCGTGGTCGGCGGTCTCCAGCTCGAACCAGTTGGGGCCCGTCTGCGTCACCCAGCCGATGGCGCGGCCGGGGTTCTTGGGCGTGTCGAAGGCGCCGATGTCCTGCTGGCGGCCGTTGACGAAATAGTCGGTGAACTCGCGGTTGAAGTTCTGCTCGGGGTCGGGCGTGAAGAAGAAGCGGGTGCTGCCACTCGACGCGCGGGCCAGCGGCGCGGCGCCGCCTTCGCGCTCCTCGACGATCTCGTCCAGCAGCCGGCGGTAGTGGGCCGTGATGTTCTTGACGTAGGCCATGTCCTTGTAGCGGCCTTCGATCTTGAAGCTGCGCACGCCGGCGTCGATCAGCACGCGCAGGTTGTCGGACTGGTTGTTGTCCTTCATCGACAGCACATGCTTGTCGTGCGCCACGAAGCGGCCCGCGTCGTCGATCACCTGGTAGGGCAGGCGGCAGGCCTGCGAGCAGTCGCCGCGGTTGGCACTGCGGCCGGTGTGGGCATGGCTGATGTAGCACTGGCCGCTGTAGGCCACGCACAGCGCACCGTGGATGAAGAACTCGATGGTGCAGCGGCTGGGGTCGGTGGCGGCACGCACGGCCGCGATCTGCTGCACCGTCAGCTCGCGCGCCAGCACGATCTGCGACAGGCCGGCGTCCTGCAGAAAGCGCGCCTTCTCGGGCGTGCGGATGTCGGTCTGCGTGCTGGCGTGCAGCTGGATGGGCGGCAGGTCCAGCTCCAGCAGGCCCATGTCCTGGATGATCAGCGCATCGGCCCCGGCCTCGTACACCTGCCAGGCCATGCGGCGCGCGGCTTCGAGCTCGTCATCGCGCAGGATGGTGTTGAGGGTGATGAAGATGCGGCTGCCGAAGCGGTGCGCATGGCGGATCAGCCGCTCGAGCCCCTTCATGTCGTTGCCTGCGCCGGCCCGTGCGCCGAAGGCCGGGCCGCCGATGTAGACGGCATCCGCGCCGTGGTTGATGGCCTCGATGCCGATGTCGGCGTCGCGGGCAGGGGAGAGTAGTTCGAGCTGGTGGGGCAGGAGCGACATGGTGGGCGCGGATTATCCCAGCGCGCCCGTTTTCCCTTGTTCTTCGCCTACTTGCGCTTGGGCTTGCCCTGCTTCTGCCAGTAGGTGAAGGGGTCCTCGTGCACCTCCAGGTCGATCTCGGCCACGCGCCGGCCCAGGCGCTCCTGCACTTCCGCCACTGCCTGGTTGTAGACCAGCGGGCCGATCTCCTCCAGGAAGAAGTTGAGCAGGGCGCCCGCGGCGATGTTGCCGATGCGCTCTTCCATGTTCTCGGCGAAGTAGCGCTCGATGGAGGCCACGGCCTCCTGGCGCTGGTCGCGTTCCAGCTCGATCGTCACTGCTTTACCTCCACCTTCATCCGCGCATTCGGCACCATGCCGTACATCTCCGGCGCGTACATGGCCTCGACGCGGCTGGGCGGCAGCGCGAAGTCGCCGGCGTTGTTCAGGCGCACGGTGTATTCCATCTTCACCACGCCCTTGGGCAGGTACTCGTAGTAGCTGCGGAAGGCCTCGAAGCTGCGTTCCTCGAAGGCCGGCGCGGCACGGCCGGAGGCCGATTTCTCGCCCTGCGTCGCGATCTGCGAATCGCGGCCCAGCCCGCTGCCCAGGATGGTGGCGCCGCCCGGGATCGGGTCGCTGATCACCACCCAGGTCATGTCGGTGCTGGCGTTCACCTCCAGCGCCACACGCAGCACGTCGCCGCGGCTGTAGCGGCCGGCGGCGGCCTGCTCGACTGGCGTGACAGTCTTCTTGAGCGTGTAGCCCGCGGACACCGGCGCCTTCAGCGGCACGGCGGCCATCGACTGCACCGTGAGCCATGGCCGTCCGCTGCCCTGCTGGGTGACCAGCAGTGTGCCGCGGCCTTCGCCGGCCGGCCAGGGCAGGTTCATGGTGTTGTTGCGCAGCATCCCGGCGGCGGCCGGGGCGCCGATGGCGCTGGCCTGGTGCGGCGCGCCGCTCGGGTCGCTGGCCTTCACGCGCTCGACGCGGGCCCAGTCCACCTGGGCGTTGGCGTCGCCCAGGGTGGCGCCGGTCACGCCCGTCACGGGTGCGCTCTCGAAGGCGCGGCTGAACTTCTCCAGCGCCAGGCCGCCCCACAGGTTGGCCGTGGTGGTGTTCCACGCGCCGCGCTGCTGGCGGCCGATGAAGCCGGCGGCGATGCGGCCCAGGTCGTCCTTCCACGCCGGATCGTCCATCACGGTGAGCAGCAGGCGCGCGGTGTTGACGTCGCCGCCCGCCATCAGCCACCACCAGTAGTCGTCCTGCTCGGTGCTGAAGATCAGCTTGGTGCCCTGGTAGGACAGGCGGGCGCGCAGCACCTGGTCGGCCTCGCGCAGGCGCTGATCGCGCTGGGGCACGTCCTTCACGCGGCGCAGCACGTTGATCCAGTCGATCACCGCGCTGGTGGGCCACTGGTTGGGCGCGATGGTCAGGCTGCCGGTCATGGCGCCGGTGGCGCGGCCGTAGCGCGACAGCGCCTCCAGCGCGGCCAGCTTGCGCACGTCCAGGTCCTTGCGCGGGCTCCAGAAGTCGCGCTGGATGCGGCCTTCGACGAAGGCGATCAGGCCGTTCTCCATCGGCGTGCGCATGGCGTCGGGCAGCGCGAAGGCGGGGTCCAGGCCCGCCGCTTCGTTGGTCGCGGCCAGCAGGTAGCTGGTCAGGATGTCGCTGCCGCGGTTGGCGTCGCCGCCCTGCGGCGGGAAGTAGCTGGCCAGGCCGTCGCCGTCCAGGTAGCCCGGGATCTGCGCCGCCACCGACTGCCACAGCTTGCCGTCGCGCAGGCCGATGGACTTGCT
>NZ_CAJYES010000033.1 GCF_913773995.1 uncultured Pseudacidovorax sp. | reverse complement strand
GGTGGACGTGTCCAACAACCGCGTGACCCAGGTCAAGACCCAAGAGAACGACGGCTACGTCGCTCTGCAGGTGACGTTCGGTGCCCGTCGTGCTTCGCGCGTGACGAAGCCCCAGGCCGGCCATCTGGCCAAGGCCGGCGTCGAAGCCGGTGAAATCATCCGCGAATTCCGCGTGACCGCCGAAGCTGCTGCGCAGCACCAGGCCGGTGGCGTGATCGCCGCCAACGCCGTGTTCGCCGCAGGCCAGAAGGTCGACGTGCAAGGCACTTCGATCGGCAAGGGCTTCGCCGGCACCATCAAGCGCCACAACTTCGCGTCGCAGCGTGCGTCGCACGGTAACAGCCGTTCCCACAACGTCCCGGGCTCCATCTCGATGGCCCAGGATCCGGGTCGCGTGTTCCCGGGCAAGAAGATGACCGGCCACATGGGCGACGAGACCGTCACCACCCAGAACCTGGACATCGTGCGCATCGACGAAGCCCGTCAGCTGCTGCTGATCAAGGGTGCCATCCCCGGTGCCAAGGGCGGCTTCGTGACCGTGCGTCCCGCCGTCAAGGCCAAGCCCCAGGCAGAAGGAGCGAAGTAATGGAACTCGAACTCCTGAATGAGCAGGGCCAGGCCGCGTCGAAGTACGACGCGCCCGAGACCGTGTTCGGCCGTGCCTACAACGAAGACCTGATCCATCAGATCGTCGTCGCCTACCAGGCCAACGCGCGTCAGGGCACCCGTGCCCAGAAGGACCGCGAGCAGGTCAAGCACTCCACCAAGAAGCCGTTCAAGCAAAAGGGCACGGGCCGCGCCCGCGCCGGTATGACCTCTTCGCCGCTGTGGCGTGGGGGCGGCCGGATCTTCCCGAACCTGCCTGACGAAAACTTCTCGCAAAAGATCAACAAGAAGATGTACCGCGCCGGGATGGCGTCCATCTTCTCGCAGCTGGCCCGCGAAGGCCGCTTGGCCGTGGTCGAGTCCCTCAAGGTCGACTCGCCCAAGACCAAGCAGCTGGCTGCCAAGTTCAAGGCGATGAACCTCGAGTCCGTGCTCGTGATCGCCGAAGAAGTCGACGAGAACCTGTACCTCGCCTCGCGCAACCTGGCCAACGTGCTGGTGGTCGAGCCGCGCTACGCCGATCCCGTGTCGCTCGTGCACTACAAGAAGGTGCTGGTGACCAAGGCGGCCGTCGACAAGCTCAAGGAGATGTTCGCATGAGCCGCATGAATCCCACCCCCGCGGAGCGCGAGTTCGACGAAGGCCGCCTGATGGCTGTGCTGGTCGCACCGATCGTCTCCGAGAAGGCCACGATGGTCGGCGAGAAGTCGAACGCCATCACCTTCAAGGTTCTCCAGGACGCCACCAAGCCCGAGATCAAGGCCGCTGTCGAGCTGATGTTCAAGGTCGAGGTCAAGGGCGTGTCTGTCGCCAACATCAAGGGCAAGACCAAGCGCTTCGGCCGCTCGGTGGGCCGCCGCGACAACGTTCGCAAGGCCTACGTGACGCTCAAGCCCGGTCAGGAGCTCAACCTGGTTTCGGAGGCTGCGTAATCATGGCCGTCATCAAGCTCAAGCCGACTTCCCCGGGCCAACGCGGCGCGGTCAAGATCTCGCGCGACCACCTGCACAAGGGTGAAGGCTATGCGCCCCTGCTGGAGCCCCAGTTCCAGAAGGCCGGCCGCAACAACAACGGCCACATCACCACCCGTCACAAGGGTGGTGGTCATCGTCACCACTACCGTGTGGTCGACTTCAAGCGCAACAAGGACGGCATCCCGGCCAAGGTCGAACGCATCGAGTACGACCCGAACCGTTCCGCCCACATCGCGCTGGTGTGCTACGCCGACGGCGAGCGCCGCTACATCATCGCCCCGCGCGGTGTGGAAGCCGGTGCAACCCTGGTGAGCGGCTCGGAAGCCCCGATCCGCGCCGGCAACACCCTGCCGATCCGCAACATCCCCGTCGGTTCGACGATCCACTGCATCGAGCTGCAGCCGGGCAAGGGCGCGCAGATCGCACGCTCCGCCGGTGCTTCGGCCACGCTGCTGGCCCGCGAAGGCATCTACGCCCAGGTGCGTATGCGTTCGGGCGAAGTGCGCCGGATCCACATCGAGTGCCGCGCCACCATCGGTGAAGTGGCCAACGAAGAACACAGCCTGCGCCAATACGGCAAGGCTGGCGCGACCCGCCATCGTGGTATTCGCCCGACCGTCCGCGGCGTGGTGATGAACCCGGTCGACCACCCGCATGGTGGTGGTGAAGGCAAGACCGGCGAAGGCCGTCATCCGGTCGACCCGTGGGGCAACCTCACCAAGGGTTACCGTACCCGCAACAACAAGCGCACGCAGGTCTTCATCGTGTCGCGTCGCAAGAAGTAAGGGGCAGCCATGACTCGCTCTCTCAAAAAAGGTCCCTTCGTCGACCACCACCTGATCGCCAAGGTCGAGAAGGCCATCGCGACCAAGGACAAGAAGCCGATCAAGACCTGGTCGCGCCGCTCGATGGTGCTGCCCGAGTTCATCGGCCTGACCATTGCCGTGCACAACGGCAAGCAGCATGTGCCCGTCTACGTGACCGACCAGATGGTCGGCCACAAGCTGGGCGAGTTCGCACTGACCCGTACGTTCAAGGGTCACCCGGCGGACAAGAAAGCCAAGAAGTAAGGAGCAGAGAACATGTCTGAAACACGTGCAGTTCTCCGCGGCGTGCGCCTGTCTGTGGACAAGGGCCGCCTCGTCGCCGACCTGATCCGCGGCAAGAAGGTCGATCAAGCGCTGAACATTCTGGAATTCACCCAGAAGAAGGCCGCCGTGATCGTCAAGAAGGTGCTCGAGTCGGCCATCGCCAACGCCGAGCACAACGACGGAGCCGACATCGACGAGCTCCGCGTCAAGACGATCTACGTCGAGCAGGGCGCCACGCTCAAGCGCTTCACCGCGCGCGCCAAGGGCCGCGGCAACCGCATCAGCAAGCCCACGTGCCATGTGTACGTGACCGTCGGCAACTAAGGTCTGGAAGAAACATGGGACAGAAAATCCACCCGACCGGCTTCCGCCTTGCGGTCAGCCGCAACTGGGCCAGCCGCTGGTACGCCAACAACCGCGACTTCGCGGGCATGCTGGCCGAGGACATCAAGGTTCGTGAATACCTGAAGAAGAAGCTCAAGAACGCGTCCGTTTCGCGCGTGCTGATCGAGCGCCCCGCCAAGAACGCCCGCATCACCATCTTCTCGGCACGTCCGGGCGTGGTGATCGGCAAGAAGGGCGAGGACATCGAGAACCTGAAGCGCGACCTGGGCAAGCAGCTGGGCGTGCCGGTGGCCGTGAACATCGAGGAAGTGCGCAAGCCCGAAGTCGATGCGCAGCTGATCGCCGACAGCATCACCCAGCAGCTCGAGAAGCGCATCATGTTCCGCCGCGCCATGAAGCGCGCGATGCAGAACGCGATGCGTTTGGGCGCCCAGGGCATCAAGATCATGTCTGCCGGCCGCCTGAACGGCATCGAGATCGCCCGTACCGAGTGGTACCGCGAAGGCCGTGTGCCGCTGCACACCCTGCGCGCCGACATCGACTACGGCTTCTCCGAAGCCAAGACCACCTACGGCGTCATCGGCGTCAAGGTTTGGGTCTACAAGGGCGACACCCTGGGTCGCAACGATGCGCCCTCGCTGGACAGCACGCCGCGCCCCGAGGGCGAAGAGCGCCGCGGTCCGCGTGGTCCGCGCCGTGACGGCCGTCCGGGCGGCAACGACCGCCGCGGGGGCCCGCGTGCCGGTGCCCGTGGTCCGATCGGTGGCAACACCGCCCCGGCCGACGGCAGCGACAAGCCCGCCGAAGCCGTGGACCCCAACAAGCCCGCCGTTAAGCGCGTCCGCAAAGCCGCGCCCGCTGCAGCAGCGGACGGCGCCAAGGCCGAATAAACCCGGCCCTGAGAAAGACGGAGAAATCTAATGCTGCAACCTGCACGCAGAAAGTTCCGCAAGGAACAAAAGGGCCGCAACACCGGCGTCGCCACCCGGGGCAACTCGGTGGCTTTCGGTGACTTCGGCCTGAAGTCTGTCGACCGCGGCCGCCTCACGGCGCGCCAGATCGAAGCCGCTCGCCGTGCCATCTCGCGCCATGTGAAGCGCGGTGGCCGTATCTGGATCCGCGTGTTCCCCGACAAGCCGATCTCGACCAAGCCCGCCGAAGTCCGGATGGGTAACGGCAAGGGCAACCCTGAGTACTACGTGGCCGAGATCCAGCCGGGCAAGGTCATCTACGAGATCGTCGGCGTGCCCGAAGAACTCGCTCGTGAAGCGTTCCGCCTGGCTGCAGCCAAGCTGCCGCTGCGCACGACCTTCGTTGCTCGCCAGCTTGGCGCCTGATAGGAGAACTCTCATGGCAACCAAGAAGAATGCAGCCAAGGTGTCCAAGGCCGCAACCCTGCGCGAGAAGGACGTCGCCGGCCTCCAGGCCGAAGTCAAGGATCTGCAGAAGGCCCATTTCGGCCTGCGCATGCAGAAGGCCACGCAACAGCTCGCCAACGTGGCCAGCCTGCGCGTGACTCGCCGCGACATCGCCCGAGCCAAGACCATCCTGGCGCAGAAGCAGGCTGCCGCTGCTGCCAAGTAAGGAGTGAACATGACGGAAGCCAAGCAATCCCTCAAGCGCACCCTGGTCGGCAAGGTCGTCAGCGACAAGCGCGAAAAGACGGTGACGGTGCTCGTCGAGCGCCGCGTCAAGCACCCGATCTACAACAAGATCATGATCAAGTCGAGCAAGTACCACGCGCACGACGAAGACGGCCAGTTCCACCTGGGCGACGTGATCGAGATCACCGAGTCGCGTCCGATCTCGAAGTCCAAGAACTGGATCGCCACGCGTCTGGTCGAGAAGGCCGCCGCGGTCTGATCCCCGCCACCCTCGCGGTGCAAGCAAAACGGCCCACAATGTGGGCCGTTTTTGTTTTCCATCAAACCCCAGAGGAGCTTCCATGATCAAGGTTGGCGACACGATTCCCGCGGTCACGTTGTATGAGTATTCGGAAGTGGAGGGCGAAGGCTGCAGCATCGGCCCGAACCCCGTCGATGTGGCCAAGGCCAGCGCCGGCAAGACCATCGCGCTCTTCGCACTGCCGGGCGCCTTCACGCCCACCTGCTCGGCCAAGCACGTGCCCGGCTATGTCGAGGGTGCTGCCGCCTTCAAGGACGCGGGTGTGGACGAGATCTGGTGCCTGAGCGTCAACGATGCCTTCGTGATGGGCGCCTGGGCGCGCGACCAGAAGACCAACGGCAAGGTGCGCATGCTGGCCGATGGCAGCGCAGACTTCGCCAAGGCCACCGGCCTGACGTTGGACCTCACCGCACGCGGCATGGGTGTCCGCAGCAACCGCTATTCGATGCTGGTCAAGGACGGCAAGGTGGCGGCGCTCAACGTGGAAGGCCCTGGCAAGTTCGAGGTGAGCGACGCCGGCACGCTGCTGGCCCAGGCCAAGGGCTGATCGCCTGGCGGCATCGGCCGCGGTGAAAGGAGGGCGGGACGGCGATCGTCCGGCCCTCTTTTTTTGCGGCCTGCTGCGTTGTGTCCGTACCCGGCGTGGCCCTCGGGTCTGCCGCATCAACCAGACACACTTCCCGGCCCAGGACCTCAGTCGTTCGCCATGAGACAGGCGCTCAGAGGTCGGCCTTGAGGTAGTGCGCGCCTGCAATGGGGTTGTGGTAGTAGGGCGGAATGTCCACGAAGCCCAGGTCCACATAGAGCGCGCGGGCGGATTCCATGTCGTCCAGCGTGTCGAGGAGGACGCAGGAATAGCCCGCCTGTCGGGCCGCATCCAGGGCGGCTTCGGCGAGCCGTCGGCCGAGGCCCAGACCGCGGAAGGCCGGGCGCACGTACAGGCGCTTCATCTCGGCAGCATTGGGATAGTCGGCCGTGTCCATCGGACGCAATGCACAGCAGCCGGCGAGGCGCGGCGGCGCGTCCTGGGCCGCCACCGGCGCCGGCGGAGCCCAGGCCAGCAGCAGCGCGCCGCGCGGGGCGACGTAGTCGCCAGGAAGCGCGGCAAGCTCCTCCTCGAAATCCTGGAAGCCCAGGTCGATCTGCAACGAGGCCGCGTACTCGCGGAACAGGGCTTGGGCCGCCTGGAGTTGGGCGGCGTCGTGGACATCGCTCAAGCGAAGATCCGCCGGGGTCATCGCCATGCTCAGCCCTGCAGCCTCGACACCCAGGCGGCCACTGCGGCGCACAGCGCGAAGAGCACCAGCCCCAGCAGGCGCCGCGCGGCGTCGTCGCGGCTCTGAGGCACGCCCTGCGCCACCGCCAGCGCCTTGTCTCCGGTCACCATGGCGGGCACGAGTCGCTCCCGCTTCACCACCGCGTAGAACACCAGGGCCAACACATGCAAGGCGACCAGCGCAATCACCAGCCATTGCCCCGCGTCCTTGTGCCAGTCGGTGGCCCAAGCGGACCAAGCGCCCGGCACGCGCGACGCCAGGGGGCCGGTGAAGCTGATGGCGTCATCGCTCATCAGTCCGGTGAATACCTGCAGGAGCAGCACCAGCAGCATGCCGAGCACCGACAGCGAGCCCAGCGGGTTGTGTCCAATGCGCTCGTGCTCAGTTGCGCGGCCGCGAACATAGGCCATCACTGCGACCGGCCCTCGGAGAAAGGACGCAAAGCGCGACCAGTAGCCACCGGCGAAGCCCCAGAGGAGGCGGAACAGCAACAGGGCCAGCGTTGTGTAGCCCAGGCGGAAGTGCCAGTCCATGGCACCGGTCTTGGCCGTCACCACCAACGCGACCACGCAGAAGGCCAGCGCCCAGTGGAACAGCCGGGTGGGCAGATCCCACACGCGGACGCGGGTGACGGAAACGGCAGGTGCAGCAGTGGAAGCCATGGATCGGGGAGTTGGAGCGCCGCGGCCGGATCGGCCGAAGGCCCGCCAGATTAACAAAAGCGATCCGCCAACCGGATATGCCGCATGCCCGATGGCCATTCATCCGCGCCCTGCGAGTCGGGCCCTAAACTCGCGCGCACCGCCAGGCACCGGCCGCGGCGGCCACCCTACAACAAGGACCCTTCGATGATTCGATCTCTCCTTTCCGCGGCCGTGCTGGCCCTTCTGGCCACCGCTGCGGCGGCCCAGCCCACCTTTGCGACACCGCAGGACGCCATCAAGTACCGCCAGGCCACGCTGAAGGAAATGCAGCAGAACTTCAAGCGCGTGGCCGACATGGCCAGCGGCCGCGCCGACTTCGACGCCAAGGTGGCCGAGGCCAGCGCGGCGCGCGCCGCCGAGCTGATCAAGCTCCCCTGGGCCGGCTTCGGTCCCGGCACCGAAGGTGGCAAGGCCAGCCCTGCCATCTGGAAGGAGCAAGACAAGTTCAAGGCCGCAGCCAGCAAGGCCGAAGGCGAAGTGGCCAAGCTGGCCGCCGCCGCCAAGACGGGCAATCTGGACGCGATCAAGGCCGCCATCGGGCCGGCAGGTGCCTCGTGCAAGGCCTGCCACGATTCCTTCCGCGAGTGAGCGCGGCGCCGGGGCCGGCGCGTGTCGCCGGACTCCGCACCGCCGTCTGCCGCCGTTGCGTCTCGTGACTTCGTGCGGACAGCAAAAAGGCGTCTCTCGGGACGCCTTTGTTCTTGGACGCTGCTACGCCTTCAGGCCTGTGCCAGCAGCTTCTCGATCAGCTGGTGCAACTCGGCGAAGTCGGGTTCACCCACATAGCGTTTGACGATCTCGCCGCGCTTGTTGACCAGATAGGTGGTGGGCGTGAGTTTGACGTCGCCCCAGGCCTGCGCGATGGCGCCAGTGTTGTCTATGGCCACCTTGAAGGGCAGGTTGCGCGTCTGCGCGAAGTTCACCACGTAGCTCGGCGGGTCGTAGTCCATGGCCACGGCGACGGTGTCATAGCCTTGGCCCTTGTACTTCTCGTAGGTGGCGATGACGCGGGGCATCTCGGCCACGCAGGTGGTGCAGCTCGTGGCCCAGAAGTTGACCAGCGTCACCTTGCCCTTGAAATCGGCCGTCGACTGGGTGGAGCCGTCCAGCAACACGAACTTGGAGCTGGGTGCCGGGCTGGTACCGGCCTGAAGGTAGACCGCGGTGCCCACCGCCGCCACGGCCGCCAGCGCGAGCGCATACAGTGCTTTTTTCATGGTCAGGCTGCTCCTCGCATCGACAAGGCCTCAAGGCGGGTCATGGACCTCGCGCGGCGATCGGCAGGGAAAGCGGTTTTCATGGGGGCATCCTTCGATGAGGCGTCGGAATTCTAGTTCCGTGTACATGGCTGCGCTGGCATTGCTGGCCGCCTGCAATCCGGTGTTCAACTGGCGTGACGTGCCGCTGGGCGACGGCCTGCTGGTGCTGCTGCCTTGCAAGCCGGACCGCGCCCAGCGCGACGTCGACCTGGCGGGTCAGGCCGTGGGTCTGGACATGGCCGGCTGCGCCGCTGGAGACGCCACCTTCGCCGTGGCGCGGATGGACGGCGGCAGCTCCCCTGCCGAAGCGCTACGTCGCCTGGAGGCCTGGCGCACGGCCGCCCGGGCGCCCTGGCGCGCACGCGGCCAGGTGCAGGAATCGCCCACCCGTGTGCCACGCGCCGCCGAGATCCCACCGGCCATCGACCTCGTCGCCGAAGGTGAGACCGGTGCCGCCGGACCGCCGCACTCCCACATGCGCTGGTTCGCCCAGGTGGATGCTGCCGGCCGCTACACCCTCTACCAGGCGACCGTGCTCGGACGTCCTTCGGACCCGCAGGCGCTGGAGACCTTCTGGGAAGGCCTGCGCCTGCGCTGACGCGCACGGACCGCCGGGCAACCGCCATGCCGGTGCCCCGGGCCCTCGGCCCATAATCGATGCCCTCGCCGCCTGCCGCCTGCATGAACAGCATCCTCATCGTCGCCCACGCGCCCCTGGCTCATGCCTTGCGCCAGTGCGCCCTGCACGTCTTCCCCGATTGCGAAGGCGCACTGGCCGCGCTCGACGTCCAACCCAATGTGTCGCCCGAGGAGTCGCTGGGCGCGGCACGCATCCTGCTGGAGCAGCAGTTCCACCGGGGTGGTTCGCGCTCGAATGTGCTGGTGCTGGCCGACGTGTTCGGCGCCACGCCCTGCAACGTGGCGCAGCAGCTGGTGGACGGCGTGCGCTCGCGGCTGGTGGCAGGCGTGAACCTGCCCATGCTGCTGCGGGCCGTGACCTACCGTCACGAGCCGCTCGACGCGCAGGTGCAGCGGGCCATCGCCGGCGGCACGGCCGGCGTCATGCAGGTGGCCGTGGCCGCCCCCCTCAACCAGGTGAGACGTAAATACAGTGATCAAGACATCCGTGACCATCAGCAATAAGCTGGGCCTTCATGCGCGCGCCTCCGCCAAGCTCACCAAGCTGGCGGGCAGCTTTCCGTGCGAGGTGTGGATCGCGCGCGGCGAGCGACGCGTCAATGCCAAGAGCATCATGGGCGTGATGATGCTGGCCGCGGGGCTGGGGGCCACGGTTGAGCTGGAGACCGATGGGCCGCAGGAGCAGGAGGCGATGAACGCCATCGTCGCCCTGATGAACGACAAGTTCGGCGAGGGCGAGTGAGGATGTGGCCCCCAGGCTTATCACGCCGCTGCGCGGCGTGTAACGCCACCCCCCGAGGGGGCTGGCCGCGCTTGGGGCGGCCCAGCGCGCGGCCGATGCCCCCAGGCTGCTCGCGCTGCTCCGTGGCGGGTAAGGCGGCCTCCCAAAGGGGCTTGCCGCAGCCATGACCATCTCCATCCACGGTCTCAACGTCGCCCGGGGCATTGCCATCGGGCGGGCGGTGCTGGTGGTGTCGAGCCGGCTGGATGTGGCGCACTACTTCATCCAGCCGCAGGAAATCGAGACGGAACTCGATCGCGTGCGAGCGGCACGCGACGCGGTGGCCGAAGAGCTGGAGCGCCTGCGCGCCAGCGTGTCACAGATGAAGCGCGACGAGGCGCCGCACGAGCTGGCGGGCCTGCTCGAAGTGCACCTCATGCTGCTGCAGGACGAGGCCCTGTCCGAGGGCGTGCGCCACTGGATCGTCGACCGGCTCTACAACGCCGAATGGGCGCTCACCAGCCAGCTCGAGGTCGTGGCGCGCCAGTTCGACGAGATGGAGGACGAGTACCTGCGCGAGCGCAAGGCCGACCTCGAGCAGGTGGTCGAGCGCATCCTGCGCCAGATGAAGGGCACGGCCGCCGTGCTGGCCCCGCCGCCGCCGCCGCCGCGCAAGACACCGATCGCCGGCGACGACGAGGCCGACGGCTTCGACGCCCCGCTGGTGCTCATCGCGCACGACCTGTCGCCGGCCGACATGGTGCAGTTCAAGAAGAGCGTGTTCGCCGGCTTCGTCACCGACGTCGGGGGGCGCACCTCGCACACGGCCATCGTGGCGCGCAGCATGGACATCCCGGCCGTGGTGGGCGCGCGCGTGGCCAGCCAGCTGGTGCGGCAGGACGACTGGGTCATCATCGACGGCGACGCCGGCGTGGTGATCGTCGACCCTTCGCCCATCATCCTGGCCGAATACGGCTTCAAGCAGCGCCAGGGCGAGCTGGAGCGCGAGCGGCTGTGGCGGCTGCGCCATCGCCCGGCGGTGACGCTCGACGGCGAGCGCATCGAACTGCTCGCCAATATCGAGATGCCCGAGGACGCCGCCGCCGCCGTCAAGGCCGGTGCGCAGGGCGTGGGCCTGTTTCGCAGCGAGTTCCTTTTCATGGGCCGCGAGGCGCGCCACCTCAGCCGTCTGCCCGACGAGGAAGAGCAGTACGAGGCCTACCGGCGCGCGGTCGAGGGCATGCAGGGCATGCCCGTCACCATCCGCACCGTCGACATCGGCGCCGACAAGCCGCTGGACGGCAAGGCCGCCCGGCAGGAATACCTCAACCCGGCGCTGGGCCTGCGTGCCATCCGCTGGAGCCTGTCGGAGCCGGCCATGTTCCTGGCGCAGTTGCGCGCCATCCTGCGCGCCGCGGCCCATGGGCCGGTGAACCTGCTGATCCCCATGCTGGCCCATGCCAGCGAGATCCGGCAGACGCTGGTCTTCATCGACAAGGCCCGTGCCGAGCTCAAGGCGCGCGGCGACGAGGCCGGCCCGGTGCGCCTGGGCGCCATGATCGAGGTGCCGGCGGCGGCGCTGTCGCTGTCGATCTTCCTGAAGCACTTCGACTTCCTGTCCATCGGCACCAACGACCTGATCCAGTACACGCTGGCCATCGACCGGGCCGACGAAAGCGTGGCGCATCTCTACGACGCCTGCCACCCGGCGGTGCTGCGCCTGGTGGCGCAGACCATCGCCGAGGCGCGCCGCCTGGGCAAGGGCGTGAGCGTGTGCGGCGAGATGGCGGGCGACGTGCAGTTCACGCGCTTGCTGCTGGGCCTGGGCCTGCGCAGCTTCTCGATGCATCCCTCGCAGATCCTGACCGTCAAGCAGGAGGTGCTGCGCGCCGATGCCGGCAAGCTGGCCCACTGGGCGCGCCAGGTGGTCGACAGCGACGATCCCGCCGAGCTGCTGGGCCGCTGAAAGAAAAGAAACGAAACACGGCGCGACGGCCGTGAAAAGACCGGGCGCGGACCGCCCGGCACCATGAAGGCTCTTTCAACAACCTCTTCGAAAGACCTCTCATGACCAACGTCCGCGCTGCCTTCCTCGCCGTCTCTGCCTTCGCCCTGCTGGGCACGGCGGCCCATGCCGAAACCTACGAGGGCGTGACCGCGCCCGTCTCCGCGATGAGCCGCGACGCCGTCCGCGCCGAGGCGCGCGCCACGGCTGCCGCCCCCGACCAGAACGTCACCCGCGGCTCGCGCGGCCCCGAAACCGTGGCCGTCTCGCAGCCGCGTGCCCGCGTGGTGGCCGAGGCCATCCGCACCGCCGCCGCGCCGGACCAGAACGTGAGCTCGGGCTCGCGCGTGAACAGCACCGTGATCTCCACGCTGCCCAACCCGGTCGACGTGCGCGCCCAATCGGCCGCCGGTTCGCGCCTCTGAGCGCCCTGCCGCACCTGTCCGAGCCACTCCAGGAGCCCTCATCATGAAGTTCCGTCCTCGCATCGCCCGGGGCCTGCTGGCCCTCCTCGGCGGCACGCTGCTGCTGGGTTCGCTCACCGCCTGCGCCGGCCGACACGGCTGGCACGAGGCCGGGACCGACAGCGGCGCCATGCGCGCCCACATGGTCGAGCGCATCGGCCGCAAGCTGGACCTGGACGCCGATCAGCGCCAGCGCCTCGACACCCTGGCGGCCAAACTGCAGAGCCAGCGCCAGGCCATGCGCGGCGACGCCACCGACCCGCGTGCGCCCTGGCGCGCGCTGTTCGCCGGCCCCACCTTCGACCAGGCGGCGGCGACGCGCCTCGTCGAGGAGAAGACCGCCGCGGTGCGCAGCGGCAGCCCCGAGGTGATCGCCGCGCTGGCCGACTTCTACGACCACCTGCGCCCGGCCCAACAACAGCAGGTGCGCGACTTCATCGAGCGGCGGGGCGGCCGCTGGTCACGCCATGGCTGAGGCATTGCTGCCCCGCAAGACGGACTGGCCCTCGGCGGAAGCCGGCCATCCTCTTAGCTCGGGTGAACGGGCGGGCTCGGCGCTGCGTGTCGGCGCGGGCGCCGCGGTGGGTGCAGGTGCTTGTGTCGTCGATGGGCACGATGCGATGGCCGGCCGCAGCGGCTCATGGCATCGGCCCGCGCCGCCTGCGCAGGCCGGCGCGGTGCAAGGCGGCGTGCGCCTGCTGCTGCGTGCCGAGGGCGCTGCGCTGCTGGTCTTCGCCATGCTCGCCTATGCCCAGCTGGCGCCCGCCCAGTGGGGTCGCTTTGCCGCGCTCCTGCTGCTGCCCGACCTGGCGATGCTGGGCTACCTGGCCGGCCCGGCCCTCGGTGCGCGCGCCTACAACGCGGCCCACAGCCTCATCGGCCCGGTGCTGCTGGCGGCGGCCGGCCTGGCACTGCCCGCCCAGGCGCCGCTGTTCTGGCCGTTGGCGGCGATCTGGCTGGCGCACATCGGCCTCGACCGGATGCTCGGCTACGGGCTCAAGTACGGCCGTGCGTTCGGCCACACGCATCTGGGCCGTCTTGGCCCCCGCGACCCCTGGTGATGGGCGCCAGCGCAACGCCCGCAGCGGGGCTGCGCGCCACGCCCCTGGGCACAATTCCGCCATGTCCACCGACGCGCCCCGCATCCTGCTGATCGACGACGACGTGCACCTCGGGCCGCCGCTCGCGAGCTACTTCGCCCGCTTCGGCTGCACGCTCGACTGCGCGCTTCGGCCCAGCGAGGGACTTGCCAAGCTGCGAGCCCACCCCTACGACGCCGCCATCCTCGACGTCATGCTGCCGGAGATGGACGGCTTCGCCCTGTGCCGGCAGATCCGGGCCGACAGCGACATCCCCATCGTCATGCTCACCGCCCGCGGCGACGTGATGGACCGCGTGGTCGGCCTGGAGCTGGGCGCCGACGACTACCTGCCCAAGCCCTTCGAGCCGCGGGAGCTGGTCGCGCGCGTGCAGACCATCCTGCGCCGGCAGCGTGTGCGGCCCGCCGTGGCGCCGGCCTCCGCACAGCGGCATGACTTCGACGGCCTGGCCATCGACCTCGACCGCCGCGAGGTCGTCCGCCATGGCGAGCGGCTGGAGCTGACCGGTACCGAATTCGAACTGCTGGCCCTGCTCGCCTCCGAGCCCGGCAAGGTCTTCAGCCGCGACGACATCCTCAACCGGCTGCGCGGCCACGAGGCCGAGCTGTTCACCCGCGCGGTGGACATCGTCGTCAGCCGCCTGCGTCGCAAGCTGGAGCCGCTGGACTGCATCAAGACGCTGCGCAACGCGGGCTACACCCTCGCCGTCGGCCGCGTGGACGAACAGCCGAGGTCCACCCCAGCCTCCGACCCCGTTCGCCCTGAGCCCGTCGAAGGGCAGAACGGCGCACAAGCCGCCTCGGCACGCCGACCTGGCGCCCCTTCATGACGCCGCCGCGCGACACCCAGGCCGATCCCGCCTGCGACCGGCTGCTCCCCCGCCGCCTCCAGCGCCGACGTCGCTGGCGCCAGCGCTGGAGCCATTCCCTGCGCCTGCGGCTGGTGACGCTCTTCGTGGTGCTCGCACTGGCCATGACGGCCGTCTTCCTGGGCGGCCTCCGCGCGGCCTTCGGCAGCACGGGCTGGCGCGCGGTGGCCCAGCCGCTGCTCAGCGACTACATGGGGCGCGTGGTCGACGAGATCGGCAGCCCGCCCAGCGTCGAGAAGGCGCGCGAGCTGGCCGCGCGGCTGCCCATCTCGCTGCGCATCAGCGGGCCGGTGGTCAACTGGGCCTCCGATCCCGACGACGAGCGCCATCGCCGGCGCGACTGGCTCACCCCGCGCGTGCCGACCGCGACGGGCGAGGACCCCTGGTACGTGCGCCGCACCGCCGACGGCCACCGCATCACCTTCGGCTGGAGCCCGCGGCTGATGCAGCAGGCCAACGACGGCTTCGACGGGGTGATGGTTGCGCTGGTGATCGGCCTGATCCTGCTGGCCTACGGCGTGGTGCACAAGCTGCTGCGGCCGCTGGAGGACATCCGGGCTGGCGCCGAGCGCTTTGGCCGGGGCGATTTCTCGCGGCCCATTCCGCTGCGGCGCCGCGACGAGCTGGGGGAGCTGGCCCAGCACATCAACACCGTGGCCGAGGACATCAAGCGCATGCTCGACGCCAAGCGCGCGCTGCTCCTGGCCGTGAGCCACGAGCTGCGGTCCCCGCTGACCCGCGCCCGCCTCAATGCCGAACTGTTGCCCGAGACGCCCGAAGGCGCTGCCGAGCGGGCGGCCCTGCTGCGCGACCTCAACGAGATGCGCGACCTCATCAGCGACCTGCTCGAAGGCGAGCGCCTGTCCAGCCCGCACGCGGCCCTGCAGCGCGAGCCGGTCGACCTGCTGGCCCTGGCGCGCGAGGTGATGCAGGAGCTGGTCTCGCGCGGCCTGCCGATGGCCGAGGCCGTGCAGGTGGAGGCGGCTGCCGATCTGCCGGCGCTGTCGCTGGACCGGGCCCGCGTGCGGCTGCTGCTGCGCAACCTGCTGGCCAATGCGCTGCACCACGGCGCCGGGCCGCAGCCGCCGCGCCTGTCGCTGCACCGCGCACCCACGGCGCCGGATGAGCCCGACGGCGTCTGCATCGAGGTGCGTGACTTCGGCCCCGGCGTGCCCGAGGACCAGCTCGAACGCCTGGCCGAACCGTTCTATCGCCCCGACAGCGCGCGGGCGCGCGGTGCCGGAGGCGGAGGCGTGGGCCTGGGCATGTACCTGTGCCGGCTGGTCGCGCAGGCCCACGGCGGCCGGCTGGACCTGCGGCTGGCGAAGCCGGGCCTGGCGGTGACGGCGCTGCTGCGCTGATCCGCTGACACGAGGGCGAGGGCGCTCGCCGTGGCGCCACTTGTGCCCCGTCGCGGCGGTGTGTCCTGCCGTGTGACGCGTCGCGTATCGGCGCGCGGTGCGCAGGCCTGCCGGTGCTGTCGCCTGCGCAACCAGCCGCCGCCCGGCCCCTGGCTAGCATGCCCGCGACCGTCCGCACGGCCCCGACGACATCGCACCAGGAGACACCCGAATGACCGCCACCCCCGCTGCCACAGCCAACCGCCAGTTCCGACTGGCCCGCCGCCCGCAGGGCGCCGCCACGCGCGAGGACTTCGACTTCGTCGCCGACGCGCCCATTCCCACGGTGGAGGAGGGCGGCGTGCTGGTGCGCACCGAACTGCTCTCGCTCGACCCCGCCATGCGCGGCTGGATGAACGAGGGCCGCAGCTACATCCCGCCCGTGGGCATCGGCGAGGTGATGCGCGCCGGCGGCATCGGCCGCGTCGTGGCCTCGCGCAATCCCGGCTTCGCCGAAGGCGACGCCGTGTCCGGCCTGCTCGGCATCCAGGACTTCGCCGCCTTCGGCCACGCGCAGATCCAGCGCGGCGACGTCCGCCGCATCGACCTCGCCGCCGGCACGCCGGGCCAGTGGCTCAACGTGCTGGGCATGCCAGGCATGACGGCCTACTTCGGGCTGCTGGACGTGGGCCTGGCCAAGGCTGGCGACACGGTCGTCGTCTCGGGCGCCGCAGGGGCCGTGGGCCAGACGGTCGGCCAGCTGGCCAAGATCAAGGGCTGCCGCACCGTCGGCATCGCTGGCGGCCCGGCGAAGTGCGACTGGGTGGTCAAGGAGCTGGGCTTCGACGCCTGCATCGACTACAAGGCCAGCCCGCAGGCCGTGCGCGAAGGCCTCAAGCAGCATGCGCCGCGCGGCGTGGACGTGTACTTCGACAACGTCGGCGGCGACATCCTCGACACCGTGCTGGCCAAGCTGGCGCCCAAGGCCCGCATCGTCATCTGCGGCGCCATCAGCCAGTACAACAACGCCAACAGCGCGCCCACCGCCGGTCCGCGCAACTACCTCAGCCTGCTGGTCAGCCGCGCGCGCATGGAAGGCATGGTGGTGTTCGACTACGCCGACCGCTACCCCGAGGCCATCGCCGAGCTGGCGGGCTACCTCAAGGACGGTCGCATGAAGAGTCGCGAGGACGTGGTCGACGGGCTGGAGAACTTCCCGGAGGCGCTGGCCAAGCTGTTCTCGGGGGGGAACTTCGGCAAGCTGGTGCTGAAGGTGGCTTAGGGACGCTCTTCACGAATCGCGCGGCAACAGGCCGCTGCGAATCGGGATGCGTTGCGAGGCGCAAAGCGCCGGGCTGTTGCGAGCAGTGGCCCCGCCGCAGACCGCCCAAGTCCGTAGAGGCGCACGGCGCGTGTGCGGGAAGCGCATCCCTGAGGTCATGTGCAGTCGCCCCTGCTTGAGCAGCATTCAATGCAGGGGGACCGTGGTTGTCGCAGGCGGCACCTTGTGGCAATGTCCCCGGTCACAAGCATGAAGGGAGATTCCATGACCACGTTCCATCTTTGGGTGTCCGTCGCCTGTGGCGTCACTACATTCGCCTTCGCATGGCACAGCCGCAGAGCGGGCGCGGCCAACAACTGGTTCCGTCTGAGTCTCGGGTTGACCGGTGCGAGCTCCGCGCTTGCCGTGCCGGGTCTGTTCGATGCGTTGTCTGCAGCCACATCCATGCAGCTGTTCGCCTGGGCGAGTTCCGTCCTTGGGGCGGTGGGTGGGGCACTCGCGGTAACGTCGATCCGGCCGCAGGATTGGCGGGTGCCCGGCCTGTTGCCGCAGTGGGAGCCCGAACCCCCACGCAAGCCATGATGCCTGCCATGCTTCATCGCGAACGCATGACGGCCCGACTGGACGGGGAGTTCGCCGTCTTCCTCATCGGCGCCCGTTTCAATCGGCCGTGGGCGGTGCACAAATGGCTGCCCATCGCCCGCGCCATGCCGCGCATGCTGCGCGAGCTCTACGCGCAGCCCGAGCTGGGCCTGCTCAGCCACGAGATGTGGTTCTCGCGCACGCTGGTGCTGGTGCAGTACTGGCGCAGCATGGACGCACTGCTGGCCTATGCCAGGGCGCGCGACGCGGCCCACCTGCCGGCCTGGCAGCAGTTCAACCGCGCGGTCGGCACCGACGGCAGTGTCGGCATCTGGCACGAGAGCTACGTGGTGCGTCCAGGCATGTACGAAAACGTCTACGTCAACATGCCGGCATTTGGGCTGGGCCGGGCGGGCACGCTGGCGCCGGCGGTGGGCCCGATGCGTTCCGCAGCGGGCCGGCTGGGCGTCGATGTCGCCGACGAACCGATGGCCACGAAGACCGCGGATTGAGTCCGGGTGCCGAGCCGGTCGCGTGGCCGTCAGCTTGTGTTCCGAGAATCCGGCGCTCATCCCGCACAGACGCCCGCCCATCGCCTTGCCGATGGCCAGGTCGGCGGCCATGCGCTCGCATTCCAGAACATCCTTCCGCTCTCCTCATGACCGCGCTCCAAGTCGCCATCCTGGCCCTTATCCAGGGTGCCGCCGAACTGCTCCCCGTTTCCAGCTCCGCCCATGTGATCACCGCCGAGAAGCTGATGGGCCTCGATCCGACCACGCCCGAGATGACGCTGCTGCTGGTCATGCTCCACACCGGCACGATGTTCGCGGTGATCGTCTATTTCTGGCGCAGCTGGAATAAGGCGTACTTCAGCTCGTGGAGCGCGTTCAAGCAGAGCGCGACGGGCGTGGTGCTGGCCACGGTTTGCACGGGCGTCGTGGGCCTCGGGCTTCAGTTCGCGATCAAGCACTGGGTGCTGGCCTCCGACCCGCAGTTCGAGATCGAACACCTGTTCGGCAACTCGCGCCTCATGGCCGCCGCGCTGGCCGCAGCGGGCGTGCTGATCATCGCGGCCTCCTTCATCCCCGAGCGGACCAGCCGGCGCGTCGGCGGTCCCTCGGCCCTGCTCATCGGCGCCGTGCAGGGGCTGTGCCTGCCCTTCCGGGGCTTCTCTCGCTCGGGCGCCACCATCTCGACCGCCATGGCGGTGGGCATCGAACGGCGCAAGGCCGAGGAATTCAGCTTCGCCCTGGCCGTCGTGCTGACCCCCGCCGTGATCGTCAAGGAGGTGCACCGGCTGCTCACGGCTTCGGCCACCGGCCCTGCGGTCGCGGTGCACGATCTCGGACCGGTGCTCGCACCCAGCGCCTTCGGCATGGTGCTCAGCTTCCTGGCCGGGCTCGCGGCGCTGCGCTGGCTGTCGTCCTGGCTGGAGTCGGGGCGCTGGTACCTCTTCGGTGCCTATTGCCTCGTGGCCTCGGCCTTCGTGCTGTGGTTGGGGTGAGCTGAAAGCACAAGGCGCGGCGGACGGGTCAGGGGCTCAGCCCTGACCCTGGCTCGTCGGCCGCCACGCCCGCTCGAAAGGGAGGCGCCACGCATGCGGTGCGATCAGCTGGTGCACCGGCTTCGGCCCCCATGAGCCGGGCTGGTAGAGCCGCACCGGCGGCGGTGCCTCCAGCAGCGGCTGCGACACCTCCCACAGCCGCTCGATGCCCTCGGCGGTGGTGAACAGCGTGCGGTCGCCGCGCATGGCGTCGAGGATCAGCCGCTCGTAGGCCTCCAGCACCTCGTGCACGTAGCCGGTGTCATTCATCGCGAACTGCAGGCTCAGCTTGTCCAGCCGCATGCCGGGCCCCGGGCGCTTGCCGTAGAAGGACAGCGACATCTTCGACGCGTCCGCCAGGTCGAAGGTGAGGTGGTCGGGCCCCTGCGAGCCCACGCCGCTGCCGGCCGGGAACATGCTCTTGGGCGGCTCGCGGAAGGCGATGGAGATCACCCGCTGCCCCTCGGCCATCCGCTTGCCGGTGCGCAGGTAGAAGGGCACGCCGGCCCAGCGCCAGTTGTCGATGTGGCACTTGAGGGCGACGAAGGTCTCGGTGTCCGAGTCCGGGTCCACGCCTTCCTCCTGCCGGTAGCCGGCGTACTGGCCGCGCACCACGTCCTGCGGCGGAATCGGCAGCATGCTGCGGAAGACCTTGTTCTTCTCCTCGCTGATGGGCGCCGGCTCCAGCGAGGTGGGCGGCTCCATGGCCACGAAGCCCAGGATCTGGAACAGGTGCGTGACGACCATGTCCTTGTAGGCGCCGGTCTGCTCGTAGAAGGCACTGCGCTTGCCCAGGCCCAGCGTCTCGGGCACGTCGATCTGCACGTGGTCGATGAAGGTGCGGTTCCAGATCGGCTCGAACAGGCCGTTGGCGAAGCGGAAGGCCAGGATGTTCTGCGCCGCCTCTTTGCCCAGGAAGTGGTCGATGCGGAAGATCTGCTCCTCTTCGAACACCTCGTGCAGCTTCGCGTTCAGGTCGCGGGCGCTGGCCAGGTCGGTGCCGAAGGGCTTTTCCATGACGATGCGGGCGCGCTCGACCAGGCCGGCCTCGCCGAGGGTGCGCACCACGGGCAGCGCGGCCTTGGGCGGCACGCTGAGGTAATGCAGGCGGCGGGACTCGGTGCCCAGCTCGGCCTCGGCCCGGGCCACGGCCTCGGCCAGCGCCGGTGCACCGGCCGACAGCGGCACGTAGTCGAGCGTGGCGGCGAAGGCCTCCCAGGCCGCCTGGTCGACCTTGCGGCTGCCGAACTCGTCCAGCGCGGCGCGGGCGAAGCGGCGGAAGCCCTCGGCGTCCAGGTCGTCCAGCGAGCAGCCGACGATGCGCCAGGCGGGAATGAAGCCGGCACTGCACAGGTGGAAAAGCCCGGGCAGCAGCTTGCGCCGCGCCAGGTCGCCGGTGGCGCCGACGAGCACCACCACCTGGGGAAAGCGTGGGCCCACGCCGGGTTGGATCTTGGCCATGAACGATGTCCTCTCTTCTTGCAGTGTGCGGTGTGACAGCGGGGGTGATGGATTGTTCTTCACGGAGCACGCGCCGGGCGCCTGCCTCGTGCCACCGGCCATAGCGAATTCAGTGCCAACGAAGCGCTCTTCGCCACTCCGCCGCGCGCCGGACACGCTGTTGCAGCGTCACCCGCGACATTGTTCACGCGGAGGGCCCGCGCGTGCGCCGCGGGTGCTGCGGTGCCGTGGGTGTCGTCGGGCGGGGGCGACGCCGATCAGCGCGCCCGCGAGCCCATCACCGCCGCCGACACGATCATCGCGGCCGCCAGCGCGATGCCGCCGGTCAGGGGGCGGCCGGTCACCACCAGCAGCAGGGTGGTCGACAACAGCGGCGTCAGGTAGCTCAGGATGCCGATCTGCCGGGCATCACCCGTCTTGAGCGCCCGGTCCCAGAAGAAGAAGGCCGCGCCCAGCGGACCCAGCCCGCACAGCGCCACCAGCGCCCAGTCGCGGACCGACAGGCTGGCCGCCGGCTCCAGCAGTGCATGGCAGAGCAGCGCCAGCAGCCCCGACACCAGCCCGAAGGCGCCGATGGCCGAGGTGGGAAAGGCCGGCACCCGCTTCGTCCACAGCGAGTAGCTGGCCCAGATGAAGGCCGAGCCCAGCGCCGGCACGAAGCCCCAGGCGAAACCGCCGGCGCTTCCCGTGCCGCGGGCGCTCAGGATCGCCACCGCCGCGCCCGCAAAGCCCAGCAGTGCGGCCACCACATGCAGGGGTCTGAGCGCCGTGCCGGGCAGCAGCACCGGCGCCAGCACCACCATGCCCAGCGGCCAGAGGTAGTTGACCAGGTTGGCCTCCACCGGCGGCGCATGGCGCAGCGCGATGAACAACAGGAAGTGGAAGCCGAAGAGCCCGTAGATGCCCAGCGCCAGCGTGCGCGGCGGCACGGCCCAGGCGCGGCGGTCGCGCAGCACCAGCGGCCAGCTCGGCAGGCTGCCGATGATCAGTGCGGCGCCGGTGAGCAGGAAGGGTGGCACATGCGCGAGTGCGGTGCCCAGTGCGGCGAGCGAGGCCCACAGCGCGATGGCGGCCAGGGCGTGCAGGGTGGAGGCGGAGAGAAGGCGCATCCGCCAAGCTTAGGCGGCCGCGTCGTCGCGCACCGCCGGTCTCTCGTCGCGAGGCTGCGATCTGGCAAGGAGGGCGGGCTCGTCCGGCGGGCCGCGCGAGGACGAAAGCCGCGCCCGCGTTCACACCCTGTCAGGCCCGCCCCGGCAGCATGCGGCGCAGGGTGTTGTCGTGCAGCACATGGTGGTGCATCAGCGCCGCGGCGGTGTGCGCGCCCACCAGCGCATAGCCCACGCTGGCGCCGGCCTCGTGCACTTCCTTGATCAGGTGCGCCAGGTTGGGGGCCGGCGGCAGCGGCGAGGGCAGGGGCAGACCGAAGAAGGCCACCGGCGTGCCCTTGGCGGCCAGCGCGAGCCAGCCCAGCAGCGGCATCGCCAGCATCAGGCCGTAGAGCGCGAACTTCATCCATCGCGCCAGTTGCTCCTGCCAGGCGGCCGGCGCCGGCACGATGGCCGGGCGCGACTGCCGGGCCACCAGCGCCAGGCGCAGGCAGGCCAGCGGCAGCACCAGCAGGCCCAGGCTGTAGTGCAGCCCGCGCAGCAAGAGGTAGGTGTCGCTGCCGCGCGGGAAGTTATCGGAGCCCAGCATGCAGCCGTAGACCGCGACGATGAGCAGCGCCATGCCCCAGTGCAGGGCGATGGCGGAAGGTGTGTAGCGCGGGCGGGGCGATGTGGCGGTGGTCATGGGAGAGCGCAATCGTGGAATGAGGCCCTGGCGGGCCGGGCGGCCCTTGCGGCTCGCGGAGGGCGAGGCGGCATCGGCCGGTGCGGGCGCGATGGTCCCGCCCGGGCATTTAGGCAGTCTTAAGACGGCGCGCGCTGCTTGGCCCGGATCAAATGCGGGTCGCTGGCATGGCGCCAGCGCGCTGGCGCTGGGGGAAGGCGCCCCTCAGGCGCTCCAGCCGCCTTCGCGGCGCAGCGCCGCTGTGAGCGCCGAAGGTGAGCGGTAGCCGGTGCGCCGCGCCGTCTCGGCCACTGCCAGGCCGCTCGCCCGCAGGCGGCGCGCTTCGGCCAGGCGCAGTGCGCGCAGCCAGGCCAGCGGGCTCAAGCCGCGCTCGTCGCGGCAGCGCTGGGCGAACTGGCTCGGGCTGAGGAAGGCGCGTGCGGCCAGGTCTTCGACACCGAGCGGCCGGTGCCAATGGGCCGCCACCCAACTGGAAAGCGCCGCCCAGTCGATGGGCCGGCCGCGCGGCAGGCCTCGGTCGAGTGCTCCCGTCGGTGTGCCGCTGCCAGGGTGCATGAACCCCCGAGGCACCGTCGTTCCTGTGCCCTCTGCCGCAGCCGTTGCAAAAGCTGGGGCGGTCGAAGAGGCGGGCACCGACCAGGCCTCGCACAACAGCAGCGGCGCCTGGGCCAGCGCCAGCGCGGGCGGTTGGGGCTGCGACAGGCACAGCCCCAGAAAGCTGGCCAGCGCCGCCGCATGCGGGCCCTGCGCCGCGCGGCCTGCATGCGTCGTCCAGGCCGCGTCGCGGGTGTCCAGCACCAGGCAGCGGCTGGCGCCGGCCTCGGCCTCGAAGTCGTGGCGATCGCCCGGCGCCACGACGAAACCCTGGCCCGCGGCCAGACGCCGTCCCCGGCCTTCCACATCCAGTGAGAGCACCCCCTGCAGCGCCACCAGCACCTGGAAATGGTCGTGCGCATGGCTGCCACGCGATGGGCCGTAGTCGCGCAGCGAGAGGGCGGCGGGTGTCGGGGCGGAAGCGGCAGTCATGAGGCGATTGTCCGGGGCCCTGGGCGCTTGGGGTGACCGGCGGAGGACGCGGTGGACTTGCCCCGCTCAGCCGCGCTCGGCGGCCCAGCGATCCCGCAGCTCGCGCTTGAGCACCTTTCCGATCGCGCTGCGTGGCAGCTCGTCGATGAAGCGCAGGCCCGCCAGACGCTGGGTCTTGCCGAGCTGCTCGTTGGCCCATTCGCGGATGGTTTCGGGCGCGGTGGTGTCGCCCGGCTTGTGCACCACGTAGGCCACCGGCGTCTCGCCCCACTGCTCCGACGGGATGCCGATCACCGAGCAGTCGGCCACGGCCGGGTGGCGGCGCAGCACGGCTTCCAGGTCGCTGGGGTAGAGGTTGAAGCCGCCGCTGATGACCATGTCCTTCTTGCGATCGAACAGCGTGAGGAAGCCGTCGGCGTCGAAGCGGCCTACGTCGCCTGTGCGGATGAAGCGCTTGCCGTCGGGTGCGAACCATTCGGCCTCGCGCGTCTTGGCGGGTTGCTTGTGATAGCCGACCATCATGCCGGCCGAGTGGCCCACCACTTCGCCGGCCTCGCCCGCGGGCACCTCGCGGCCCTCTTCGTCGATGAGGCGGATGTCGCTGCCCGGCGCGGCGCAGCCGACGGTGTGCAGCTTGTCGGGATGGGCATGGGCTTCCAGGATGCAGGTGCCGCCGCCTTCGGTCATGCCGTAGAACTCGATCAGCCCGCCCGGCCAGCGCGCCAGCACGTCGGCCTTGAGTTCGGCGCGGAAGGGCGCGCTGGTGCAGAACTTGGACTGGAAGCGCGAGAGGTCGTGCCGGTCGAAGTCCGGGTGCGCCATCAGCCGCTGGTACTGCACCGGCACCAGCATCGTGTGCGTCACGCCTTCGCGTTCGGCCAGCTGCAGGTACTGGCCGGCATCGAACTTGGGCATCAGCCACACGCAGCCGCCGAAGGCCAGCGTGGGGAAGAACACCACCAGCGTGGTGTTGGAGTACAGCGGTGTGGACAGCAGCGTGACCGACTCCGGGCCGTAACCGTAGACGGCGCCGCGCTGGATGTGCGCCCAGCGCATGCCGTGGCCCTGCACGATGCCCTTGGGCTCGCCGGTGGTGCCCGAGGAATAGATGATGTTGAAGGGCGTGGCGGGTTGCACCTCGGCCGGCTGCGGCGTGGCGCCTTCGGGCGTGAGCCAGTCGGCCAGCGGCCGCGCGCCGGCCATCTCGCCCTGCAGTGCGATGCGCGCCGCGGCCGGCTCGCCCGCGCCACCCATGGCCGCGTCGCCGACGGCATCGACGAACACCCGGCGGGCATCCGCATCGCGCACCATGCGCGCCAGGCTGTCGGGCGCGCTACCGGGGGCAAGCGGCGCCACCGCCACGCCGGCACGCAGCGCGCCGAGGAAGACGCAGGCGTAGTCCACCGAAGCATTGGCGCAGATGGCGATGGCATCGCCCACCCCCAGTCCATCGCGCTGCAGGGCGGCGGCGATGCGGTCCATGCGGGCGTCGAGCGCGGCGTAGTCGAGCCGGCCGTGCGTGTCGGCCAGGGCGGGGCGGCCGGGCCGTTCGCGGGCATGCGCGCGGATGAGGTCGGACACGGTGCCGAAGGCGTGCTCGGCCACGAATTGCTGGGCGTTCATGAAGCGTCTCCTGAGGGCGCGGCCGGCTGCGGCCGTTCTGCCGGCCAGCATAGCGGCGCTGCTTCGCGCGAGCTGTCGCCTGCTTGCCCGCCAGACTGCGCCTCAGCTCCCCAATGGCCGCAGCAGCAAGGCCACGTCGTCTTCGGTGAACAGCAGCCGGTCGCCGCTGGCGCCGCCTTCCAGCAGGCCCTGCGACAGGGCCGCCTTGCGTGCCTGCATGGCCAGGATGCGTTCCTCGATGGTGCCCTCGGCCACCAGCTTGTAGACCATCACCTGACGCTGCTGGCCGATGCGGTGGGCGCGGGCGGTGGCCTGCGCTTCGACGGCGGGGTTCCACCACGGGTCGTAGTGGATGACGGTGTCGGCCTCGGGCAGGTTCAGGCCCGCGCCGCCGGCCTTCAGGCTGATGAGGAAGAGCGGCACGTCGCCGCGGGTGAAGCGGGCGATGGCGGCCTCGCGGTCGGTGGTCTGGCCGGTGAGCGTGGTCCAGCGCAGCCCGCGCTCGCGCAGCGCCGACTCGATCAGCGCCAGCATGCTGGTGAACTGCGAGAACAGCAGCACGCGCCGGCCTTCCTCCAGCATCTCGGGCAACACGTCCATCAGCCATTCGAGCTTGGCCGATTGGCGCACCTGCTGCGCCGCCGGCAGCGACTTGACCAGGCGCGGGTCGCAGCACACCTGGCGCAGCTTGAGCAGCGCATCGAGCACCTGGATCTGCGAGCGCGCCAGCCCGCGCTCGGCCAGCGACTCGCGCACCTGCCGCTCGGTGGCCAGGCGGATGGTCTCGTACAGGTCGGCCTGCGGTCCTTCGAGCGTGACGGCGCTCAGGGTCTCGATCTTGTCGGGCAGCTCCTTGGCCACGTTCTGCTTGGTCCGCCGCAGCAGGAAGGGCGTGACGCGCTTGCGCAGCTGTTCGAGGCAGGCCGTGTCGCCATGCCGCTCGATGGGCGTGCGGAACACCTCGCGAAAGCGCGCCTGGCTGCCCAGGAAGCCGGGCATGAGGAAGTGGAACAGGCTCCACAACTCGCCCAGGTGGTTCTCCAGCGGCGTGCCCGACAGGGCGACGCGCTGGCGCGCCTCCAGACTGGCGGCGACCTGGGCGACCTGCGAGTCGGCATTCTTGATCTGCTGCGCCTCGTCCAGCACCACCACGTGCCAGGCCTGCTTCTGCCAGAAGACACGGTCGCGCGGCAGCAGCGAATAGGGCGCGATGACCAGGTCCGTGCCGCCGAAGCCGCCGCGGCCATGGCGCTGCGGGCCATGCCACAGCGCGGTGCGCAGCGCGGGCGCGAAGCGCGCGGCCTCGCGCCGCCAGTTGCCCAGCAGGCTGAGCGGCGCCAGCACCAGGCAGGGCCGGTCTAGGCGGCCGTCTTCCTTCTCGCGCAGCAGGTGGGCCAGGGTCTGCAGGGTCTTGCCCAGGCCCATGTCGTCGGCAAGGATGCCGCCGAGCCGGTGGCGGCGCAGGAACTGCAGCCAGTCCAGGCCCTGCTGCTGGTAAGGCCGCAGCGCGGCCTGCAGGCCGGCCGGCGGGGCCACCGCGGGGAGGGCGGCGTCGCCGCCCAGTTGGCGCAGCAACTCGCGCAGGCGGTCCGCGCCGTCCCACACCGCGCCGTCGTCCAGCGTGGCGCCGATGCGCAGGGCCTCGACCGGTGTCAGGCGCAGCGTCGCGGCCTGCTCCCAGTCGGGGGCGGGGCGTTCGGCCACCAGGTCCAGCAAGGCCTGCAGCCAGGGCTTGAGCGGCGCCGAGGGCAGGCGCAGCCAGCGACCATCGGGCTGTTCGCGCCACAGCCAGTCGGGCAGTTGCGGGCCGTCGGGGCCCTGCTCGATCTGGGCCAGCAGGCCGGGCAGCCAGGGCAGCACGTTGTGGCGTTCGCCGTCGATCTCGATGCCCAGCGACAGGTCGAACCAGGGTGAGGCGACACGGTCGTCCGGGACTTCGCCCGCGGGCGTGGCGTCCTCGGGCGTGCCTTCCACGATGCGCAGCGCCAGCGCATGGGGCGGCTCGGCCAGGCCGCGCAGGGCAGGGTCCGGCTCGACGCGGAAGCCGGCATTCGTCAGTGCGGCCCAGCCGCTCACGGCCCAGTCCAGCCAGCGCGCCGCCGAGGTACCGTGCCAGCGGCCGAGCGCGTCGACCGACAGGTCCAGCGCCTGCAGGCGCTGGCGCGCCCACTGCTCGGCGGCCAGGTCGCGCTGCAGCAGCACGCGGCGCCCGTCGTGCTCGGCCAGCACCTGGGCCGGATGCTCGGGCCAGTGGCCACGCAGGCCGCCGTAGTCGAAGTCCAGCAGTGCGACGAGCAGGCCGCGGGCGGCGCGCTCGGCCGGCGGCACCGGCCGCAGCCGCAGGCAGGGCTGTGGCTTGCCGTGCGGCCAGGGTTCCGGATGGTCGGCGCGCGCGGGCAGCGGCAGGCCCAGTTGCCGCGGCAGCAGCTCGGCCTCGACATCGTCGAAGGCCGACTGCGGCAGTGGCCCCAGGGTGAGCAGCTGCGTCAGCTGCGCTGGCGACAGGCCCGCGGCCTCGGCGACGCCGCATTCGCCCGCGGCCCGGTCCAGGTACAGCGGCGGCAGCGCGGCATACAGCGTGCGGCCTTCCCCCGGCTCGGCCAGGACGGCTTGCAGCATCCAGGCGGGCGCATCGCCCAGCGTGGCAGGCGCCCAGTGCCATCCGATGGCGCGCGGCGCGCCCCAGCGCAGCGGCGCACTCTGCGGCCGGCCCTCGGCATCGGCCAGGAAGAGCTTGCCGGTGCGGGCTGCTGCCTGCAGCGCAGCCGGCGCCTGCGCGCCCTGCAGCAGGCCGCTGGCCGTGTGCAGGTAGAAGGCGCCGCCGAGCCGGCCGATGTGGGCCAGGCAGTCGCGGTCGGCGTCGGACAGACCCCCGCCGGGCAAGCCCAGCCGCACCATCGCGTCCGCATCGGGGGAGCGCAGACGGCCCCAGCCCCCGCGCTTGAGCGGCCTGGCCAGCCGCCAGGCCAGCATCGGCCGCGCCGGCTCGCGCGGGCTGCGGCGGCTTTCCTGCAGCAGGTAGATCGGTGGATCGCTCTCGGGCGCGGCCGGTGGCGGCGCCAGCTCGTCGAACAGGCCCAGCGAAGGCGGCAGCCCCGAGGGCACGGCGGGTGGTGCGGGCCGGGGCGGCGAGGGCGGCTCGGTGCCGCGCACGGTGCCGCTCTGGTAGGCCGCCTTGAGCGTGAGCGCCACCGCATGCCGGCAGCGGCTGCCGGCGGCGCAGCTGCAGTCGCTGCCGAAGCTGGCGATGCGGCCGTCCTCGCCGAGCTCCAGAAGCACGCTGCATTCGTGCACCTGCCGGTCCTCGCCCTGGACCTCGCCTTCGATGCGCCATTCGCTGCGGCTGGCCGGTGCGAGCGAGTGGCTGAGGACCTGCTGGCGGCGGTAGGCATCCAGGCCGCGCTGGTAGGCGGCGACGGGCAGGTGCTGGGCGAGGGTGGCGGGGGCGATCAGGAAGGCGGCGCGCATCGGGGCCCGGAGTGTCCCAGATGCGAGGGGCACGGCCTCCCCGCCACCGCAGAAGCGTTCAGCCCCGTGGCGTCGGCGAGGCCGGCGGCGCCTCGAAGGAGAAGCCGACGCCGTACACCGAGCGGATCCATTCATGCTCGGGCGCGGCCTGCGACAGCTTGCGGCGCAGGTTCTTCACATGGCTGTCGATGGCGCGCTCGGTGACGTCGACATCGTCTTCATAGGCCAGCTCCAGCAGGCGCGCGCGCGAGAAGATGCGGCCCGGCTGCCTGGCCAGCACGCGCAGCAGCGAGAACTCGCGCCGCGTCAGGTTGAGTGACTGGCCTCCCAGCGAGGCATGCCAGCAGCTCTCGTCCAGCTCCATGCCGTGCGCGGCGGCCGCCACTTCCTGCGGGGCATGCGTGCGGCGCAGCACCGCCGCCACGCGGGCCACCACCTCGCGCGGCGAGAAGGGCTTGCAGACATAGTCGTCGGCGCCATGGGCCAGGCCCAGCAGGCGGTCCACTTCTTCCGTGCGGGCCGTGAGCATGATCACCGGATGCTGCGTGTGCACCCGCGCCTGCTGCAGCACCGTGAGGCCGTCCAGGCCCGGCAGCATGATGTCCAGCAGCGTGAGGTCGGGCGGCGTCTCCAGCATGTGGCGCAGGGCCTCGCGGCCGTCGGCCACATGGTCGGTCTGATGGCCTTCGCGGCGCAGGTAGTCGCGCAGCACGTCGGCGATGTCGGTTTCGTCTTCGACGATGAGGATGCGGGTCATGTGGGTTCGGTGTCCGAAAGGGGAAGGGAGACGGTGATGCGCAGCCCGCCCAGCGGCGAGGCCTCGGCCTCGATGTCGCCACCGTGCGCATCGACGATGGCGCGGCAGATCGCCAGGCCCAGGCCCGAGCCGCCCAGTGCGCGGTTGCGCGAGGCCTCGGCGCGGAACAGGCGGTCGAACAGGCGCGGCAGCTCGTCCTCGGTCACGCCGGGGGCGCTGTCGTCCAGCTGCACGACCAGCGCCGGCGCGCCGTCCACCCGGTCGATGCGGGCCTCGATGGCGAGGCGCCCACCCGCGTCGGTGTAGGCGAGCGTGTTCTCCAGCAGATTGACCCACACCTGGCTGAGCTTGCGGGCCTCACCCAGCACACGCGGCGCGCGCTCCTCGGCCAGGCGGCGCACGCTGTCGGCATCGACCGCGATGCCGGCCTGCACAAAGCGGTCGCGCGTGGCCGTCAGTGCCTCCTGCAGCAGCGTGAGCGGATAGGCTGGGGCATGCTCGTGCAGCGTGGTGCCGTGGCTGTCCATGCTGTGGCGCAGGTCGTCCACCAGCTGCGTCAGGCGCATCACCTGGCGGTGCAGGCGCAGGGCGGTGCGGTCGTCGAAGCTGCGCACGCCGTCCTGGATGGCCTCGATCTCCGCCCGCATGGCGGCCAGCGGCGTGCGCAGCTCGTGGGCCACGTCGGCCAGCCACGCCCGCCGGCCCGACTCGGCCTTGTCCAGCCGGTCGGCCATGGTGTTGAAGGTGCGGCCGAGCAGGGCCAGTTCGTCCTGGCCTTCCACGCGCACGCGCGTGCCCAGGCGGCCGCGCGCCACGGCGCGCGCCGCCTGGGTGAGGTCGTCGATGGGCGCCAGCCAGCGGCGGCCGACCATGCCGGCGATCAGCAGGGCCGCCACCAGGCCGACGACACCGGCCAGCGCAATGAAGCCCGAATGCCGGGCCAGGAAGGCGCGGTCGGCCTCGTGTTCCAGCCCCTGCATGGGCGCCAGCAGCAGCTGGCCGATGATGACCGTGCCGCTGCGGATGGGCAGGTGCGCGGCCGTGGCCGGGTCCACCCGCGCGCCCACCACCAGCTTGCCGCCGTTGTCGACGACGCCCAGGCGCTTGAAGATCAGGTCCGGCGGACCGCCCTCGCCGATGCGTGGAAAGAACCAGGGCGGTGCAAAACGCTCGCCCGGCTCCAGCGGCGAGGGCGGCTCGCGACCTTCCGCGAAGGGCAGGCTCCAGCCGCCGCGCCCGCGACCCCCCCAGAAGCCGCCGGGCTCGCGCTCGCGCGGGGCCAGCGAGGCCGGATCCACCTCGCCGCGCTGGAGGCGGACCCAGGCTTCCTCGTTGCCGCGCAGGCGCGACCAGTTGCCGTTGGCCACGTAGTGCTGCTGCAGTCGCTCGGCCAGCCAGCTCAGTCGGCGGATCTCGATCTCGGCTACGTAGGGTCCCAAGCCGCTGCGCAGCGAGAGCATGGACGAAATGGCAAAGGCCACCAGCAGCGTGAGCAGCAGGGTGGCCAGGGCCAGGAAGAGTTTGCGGGTGAGCGTCAGGCGTGGCATTGGACGGCCGCCGGCCGGGCCGGCGGCGGAAAGGGCCAGGGCAGCTCCGCAGGCGGCAGGGCGTGCTGGACGATGGGGCCGAGGGTAAACAAATCCTGGTGACTCGGGCGCGCGTCGCCGTCGCAGGGCGTCCAGCTGAGCCATGCGCCGCCGATAACGCCGACGATGGCCGTGACGGGGCCCATGGCGCGGCGACCACGGCTCGGCGGCGTCGACCGGCCGATCACGCCAGCCCCCCCGCGAGCCGGATCAGCGGCAGTCGCATCGTGGCCCCCATGGCTCCCCATGTCGAAGGCGCTGCGTAGAGTCGGCCATGGTGTCCGTCGATGGCTTGCGCACACAGGGCCAATGCCCGCAGCGAGGCATCCTGGTGCGGGTCCGCGGCCAGCGAAAGGCCGTGCACGCGGCGGGCCAGGGCGGGTGGCTGCGCCCCGGCCGGCTCGTCCACCACCGAGACGGCGGCCGTCGTGCCCTCGGCGCGCGCATGGATGCGCACCACGCCGCCGATCGGGGTCAGCAGTTCGGCCGCGAGCTCCAGCAGGCGCCGGAGCGTCTGCGCGAGCGGATCCGGCGCCATTGCCACCCACAGTGCATGCGCGGGAAGTCGCCATTCGGCGTGCACGGCCGGCGCGAGGCGGGGGCCGACCGCCAGGGCCGCCAGCACGGCACGCAGGTCGGCCTGCGGATGGGCCGTGTCCCGGGCCGGCAGGGCGGTGCCTGGGGACGGATGGGATTCGGGCCGCCAGGCGGCGGCGTCGGTGCGGGCTCCGGCTCTCATGGCAGTCTGTGCCTCAGAAGTTGTGGCGGATGCCGAAGTCGTAGCCCGTGGACGACTTCGGCAGGCCGCTGTAGCCCACGCCCACCGAGCCGTAACCGGTGGTGGCCGCGGCCGACAGGCTGCCGGTGTAGGCGCTGTCGTTGCGGTTGCTGATGCGTGCCACGGTGGCATACAGCGACGTGCGCTTGGACAGGTTGTGCACGTAGCCCAGCGCCAGCTTGCGCGAGCGCGGCGCCTCGCCGTAGAGCGGCGCGAGCGAGCCTTCGTCGTAGCGCACCTGGCCGTAGGAGGCGCGGATCAGGCCCGCACCTACCGGCATGCTGGCGCCGATCAGATAGCCGTCGTAGTTGTTCGCCAGCGAGGTCTGCAGCGTGTCGGATCGGTCGCGCACGTTGGAGAGTTCGCCGAAGAGCTTGACCGGCCCGAAGTCGTAGGTGGCGCCGAGGTTGCTGCGGCGCACGGTGCGGGTGAGGCTGCCGCTGTCGGTCACGGTGGTCTGGCCGGAGGCCAGGGCGATGTCCAGCGGCCCGTTGGCATAGCCGAAGCGCGCACCGGTGTAGCGGCCGGCGTCGCTGGTGCCGGTGAGGCTGGTGCTGGTGTCCACGTTCTCGTGCGCCGCGTACTGCACGTTGCCGTAGAAGCCGCCCAGCGTGGCCGGCAGGAAGTAGCCCACCATGTTGCTGGCGCGCAGGTAGTGGGTCGCCAGGCCGGTGTCGGCCGCGCTCACCGCGCCGATGACGTTGGCGCCCGAGCCGTTGCCACCGAAGGGGTCGAAGATCGTGTCGTTGAGCGAGTTGGCGGTGCGATCGCGGCCCAGGCGGAGCTCGCCGAAATGGCCCGACAGGCTCACCGTCGAGCGCCGCGTGAACGCCAGGCTGCTGGCGCCGTCATCGCTGGAAAGTGGGGCCTCCAGCCAGAAGCTGGCCGCCAGCCCGCCGCCGAGGTCTTCCACGCCCCGCAGACCCAGGCTGCTGTTGCCGTAGCCCGAGTTGCCCAGGCTGGTGCGGCTCTGGCGCGTGGTGAGGCCGGTGGTGGCATCGGTGGCCGTGGCCGACTGGTAGGTCACGCCCGTGTCGATGGTGCCGAAGAGTGTGACAGACGATTGGGCCGAGGCGGCCCCGGCGAGCGCGCCGCAGGCCAGGGCGACGAGGGTGTTCTTCATTCTTGCTCCGTTCCTTTCGAGCCATGGCCAGCCGTCGGCTGGGACCATGGACGCCGGCAGGAGACCGGCGTGGACGAATGGTCGGGGGCAAAGTCGGAGGAATCTTGATCGGGCCTATCGACGCGACTGATAAGTGCCACGCAAGAATCGAATTCACAGCCTGCCTGGGCCTCCGTACGCTTCGCGCCGCTGCGCTCGTTCATGCGCAATGCACACGTACGTGGAGACAACCCGATGAAGGCAGACATGACAAGCCCGCGCACGCCCTCGACGTGGCGCATGGCGCGAATTCCCCAGCTGGCAGGCCTGCTTCTGCTGGTCAGTTGTGGCGGTGGAGGCGGCTCGACCGTGGGCTTTGCGCCCGCACCGGCGGCGCCTGCGCCCAGCCCGCCGGCAACCTCTGCCCCGGCGCCAGCGCCGGTGGCACCGGCCCTGGCCACCGAGGCCGTGCTCACCAACTTCATCGCCGACGATCCGCTGGCCGGCGACAACGGGCTGCCGACCTCGCCCGCACAGACGGTCTCCTACGGCCCCATCGCCATCGGCATGGATACGGACGGCAATGCCATCCAGGCCGTGGACGAGGTGGATCTGCAGTATTTCGAAGGCCAGTACTACCTCTACGGGCCCTCCTTCAGCTGCGGCGCCTTCAACTACGCGCCGGGCGTGAACACCTGCCCGCTGATCCCCACGCAGCCCAACTCCACCTACCGCTACTGCGGTCTCACGGTCTATACGTCCTCGGACCTGATGAACTGGAAGCTGGTGGGCGGCCACCAGTACATCCAGGATCCGCAGACGGGCGAGCACTACTACGTGAAGAAGCCGCGCGTGGTGTATTCGCCCAAGACACGGCTCTACAACATGTGGTTCCTCAACGGGCAGGCCGGCCTCACGCAGTCGGGCCGTACGGGCAAGCGCTATGTGGCGCAGTCGTCCACCCCCTATGGCCCCTGGGGCACGCCTTTCGAGCCCACCATCGCTTCGGGCGATGCCGGGCCGGTCGACTTCGCATTGGCCACGGGGCCGGACGGCAAGTCGTACATGGCGACCTCGCATGGGGTGCTCAACACCATGCTGCTCAACGACGAGAAGACGGGCACGCTGGACCACACCGACATCACCGTCGCCGGCAACGTCATCGGCGGCGGCATCGGCCTCGCCTACCGCAACGGCTGGTGGTACCTCACGGGCACCAACAGCTGCGGCAACTGCCTGGCCTCGCGGCTGTACTACCTGCGCGCCCGCGATCCGCACGGCCCCTGGCTGAGCCCGGCGGACGATTCCGCCACCACGCCGCTGCAGCCCGTGCTGCTCTCCTCGGACTCGGGCTACGCGCAGATGAAGGCGCCCTTCGTGCTGCCGGACCTGCGCGGTGGCACGAACATCCTGCTGCCGGGCACGCACTACCGCTCCAGCCCCACCGGTGCGCCGGGCACCGGCGTGAACCAGCCGGGCGACAACAACCTGGCGTTGTCGGGCTGGTACACGGTGCCGCTGCAGTTCGATGCCGACGGGCGCATCCAGCCGCTCAGCACGGCGCCGACGCAGCGCTTCCCGCTCGCCAAGGCCGTCGCCAGCACGCCGGCGCGGGCCTGGCAGGCCAACCTGGGCATCGACAGCACGAAGTCGATGTCCCAGTCCTGGGACATAGCGCCCGGAGACACGCTGGCCGCCGTGCTGCCTTCGGTGTTCCAGCGTACGCCGGACAAGTCGGCTTCAGCGGCTGCCTCGGCCATCATCCAGGAGCCGAACGTGAACGCGCCGCTGGTGGCGCGGCTGCTGTTGCCCGACGGCCGCAGCCACGAATGGCAGATCGATCCGCGGACGGTCGCCTGGGCGCCCGAGAAGGTGCCGCTCAATCTGCCGGAGCCTTTCAAGGGCGGCGGCCGCGTGACGCTGACCTTGAGCAGCAGCGCCACCAACGGCGGTTACGGCGTGGCGGTGGGCAGCCGAGGCGGCCTGGTCAACAGCCAGTACAGCGCCGTCAAGGCGGGCCAGCCGGCGGTGCTGGCGCAGGCCGAGATGCTGCTGTCGACCTCCGCCACGGCCGTGCCGGCGCCGCGCATCACGGCGCAGCCCCGGTCGATCCGTGTGGCGGCGGGCACCGCGGTGGGCTTCGTGGTGCAGGCCGAGGGCGTGGGGCTGGGCTACCAGTGGCAGCGCAACGGCCAGGTGATCGTCTCGCCCAACGGCTACAACGAATCGACCACGGCCGCACTGCGCCTGCCGCCGGTGAGCACGGCCGACGCCGGCACCTACACCGTGACCGTGTTCAATCAGGCCGGCAGCGCGACCTCGGTGCCGGTCACGCTCGACGTCACGCCTTGAGCCGGTGGGCCGCGCGCACGCTGGGCACCGCCGGCCGCGCGGCCAGGAACTTGCGGATGCGCTGCGTGCTGGCGCGCAGCAGCTCGCAGCCCTTTGGCAGCTTGTCCACGTTGGCTGCCAGGTAATCGAAGGTGCTGGCCACGAAGGCCTGCACGGGCGGCATGGGCTCGCGGTCGGGCGGCAGCGCGAAGGCGATGATGCGCGACACCTCCGGCCGTGCGAGCGGCCGGCTCACCACCGAGCGCAGGGCCGGACTGGGGCACGACAGCGAGGGCAGCAGCGACACGCCCAGTCCTGCCTCCACCAGGCCCGTGAGCGTGGCGGACTGCTCCACCTCCATCGGCTCCTGCGTCAGCGCCAGACCGCTGATCACGGCGTCCATGTAGGAGCGGAACAGCGCGCCGCGCCGAAGCAGGATCAATCGTTCACCCGCGAGCTGCGACGCCTCGATCACCTCCTGCGCGGCCAGCGGATGCTGGCGTGGCAGCACCACACGAAAGCGGTCACGCAGGAAGGGCAGCAGCGCCGGCGTGGCCACCGGCCCGCGCTGGCTCAGGATGGCCAGGTCGCCCTCGCCACGGTCCAGGCGCTGGCGCAGCACCGGGTCGGCATGGTCGTGGAAGTCGATGCTCACGCCTGGGTGCTGGGCCGTGAACTCGCGCACCAGCGCCGGCAGTAGCCGATGCGCCATCGAAGGCACCGTCAGCAGCTCGATGCGGCCACGCCGCAGATGCGCCCATTCGCTGCCGCGCAGCATCAGCCGCTCATAGGCCTCCAGCACGCGACGGGCCTCGACCAGGAACTCCTCGCCGGCCGGCGTGAGCCGCACTGCCCGCGTCGTCCGCTCGATGAGCCGCACGCCCACCGTGGATTCGAGCTTGGCGATGGCCTGGCTCAGCGCCGGCTGGCCCAGGTGCACCGCCTCGGCGGCCAGGCTGAAGGAGCCGGTGTCGGCGAGTGCCGCGAAGGCACGCAGATGGCGGGGGTTGGGATGGATCACGGGAATCAATAAATGGCCACGCAGATTCGATTGGATGCATGCACGAGGCGCACCTAGTATGGCGTGCAACCGCCATGAAGACCATCTTTCTCCTCTTCGATTCGCTCAACCGCCGCAGCCTGGAGTGCTACGGCGGCAGCACGATCAAGACGCCCGACTTCCGCCGCCTGGCCGAGCGCTGCGTCACCTTCGACAACCACTACGTGGGCAGCCTGCCCTGCATGCCGGCGCGGCGCGACATGCACACGGGCCGGCTGAACTTCCTGCACCGGGGCTGGGGCCCGCTGGAGCCTTTCGACAACTCCTTCGCGGCGCTGATGCACAAGCAGGGCGTGTACTCGCACCTGGTGTCGGACCACTACCACTACTGGGGCGATGGCGGCGCCACGTACCACAACCGCTACGACACCTACGAGTTCATCCGCGGCCAGGAACGCGACCCCTGGAAAGCCATGGTGCAGCCGCCCTGGGAGCGCTTCCGCGAGATGTACCACCCCAAGCAGTTCACGCAGGAGCGACGCCACAAGCATTCGGCGCACATGATCAATCGCGAGTCGATCCGCGCCTACGGCGACTTCCCGTCGGTGCGCTGCTTCGACGCCGGCTTCGAGTTCCTCGACGGCAACCGCGAGGCGGCCGACTGGCTGCTGCACCTGGAGACCTTCGACCCGCACGAGCCCTTCCATGCGCCCGAAGAGTTCCGCAAGGACTATCCCACCGCCTACAAGGGGCCGATCTTCGACTTCCCGCCCTACAAGCGCGTGAGCGAGACCATCGAGGAGTGCGATGAGCTGCGCGCCAACTACGCAGCCATCGTGGCACTGTGCGACCACGAGCTCGGCCGCCTGCTCGACTACATGGACGCCCACCACATGTGGGACGACACGGCCCTGGTCGTGACCACTGACCATGGCTTCCTGCTGGGCGAGCACTCCTGGTGGTCGAAGAACGTGATGCCCTGCTACGACGAGGTGGCGCACATTCCGCTGTTCGTCCATCACCCGGACTTCCGCGGTCAGGCCGGCACGCGGCGGCAGGGGCTCACGCAGACGGTCGACCTCATGCCGACCCTGCTGGAGATGCACGGCATGACGCCGCCGCCGGAGGTGACCGGCGTCTCGCTGATGCCGCTGCTGGCGCGCGAATGCACGGTGCGCACGGCGGCGATCTACGGCGTGTTCGGCAGCGCGGTGAACGTCACCGATGGCCGCTACACGCTCTTCCTCTATCCGCCCGAGATGCACCGTGCCGGCCTGAACCAGTACACGCTGATGCCGATGCACATGAAGGAGATGTTCGCGGTGGAGGAACTGGCCGAAGCGCAGCTGGCGCCGCCCTTGCCCTTCACCAAGGGCACACCGGTGCTGCGCGTGCCGGCCACGCCCAAATCTCCCAACTACCGGCTGCACGGGCCAGCCGCGCAGAACGACACGGTGACGGTGATGTTCGACCTGGCCACCGATCCGGGCCAGGCGCACCCGATCACCGATGCGCAGATCCATGACCGCCTCTGCGGCGAGATCGTGCGCCTGATGAAGCAGAACGACGCACCCGCCGAGTACTTCGAGCGGCTGGGCCTGAACGCCTGAACGACACGACAACACGACGACGGAGACAAGCCATGACCACCCGACGATTCCTTGCCGCCCTGGCGGCCCTGCTGGCGCTGGGCGCGCCCAGTCTCCAGGCGCATGCCGCCTGGCCCGAGAAGCCGATCCGCCTGGTGGTGCCCTGGCCCGCGGGTGGCTCCTCCGATGCCGCCGCGCGCCTGGTCGCGCGCCACCTGGGCGAGCGGCTCAAGCAGCCGGTCATCGTGGACAACAAGGCAGGCGCCTCGGGCAACATCGGCACGGCCGACGTGGCCAAGGCCGCGCCGGACGGCTACACGCTGCTGCTGTCCTCGGGGCCCTTCTCGGTCAACCCCAGCCTGTACCGCACGCTGCCCTTCGACACGGTGAAGGACTTCGCGCCGGTGGCGCAGATCGCCAACACGCCGACCGTGCTGGTGGTGCATCCGTCCACGCCGGCGCAGACCATGCAGGAATTCATCAAGTTGGCGCAGGATCCGGCCAAGCCGCTGGCCGTGGCCACGCCCGGCAACGGCTCGGCCCAGCACCTGGCGCTGGAATTGCTCAAGAAGAAGGCTGGCCTCAGCATCAACCACATCCCTTACAAGGGCGGCGCGGTTGCGCTCAACGACCTGTTGGGCGGCCAGGTGCCCGCGATGATGTCCGGCTTTCCGGAGGCCGCGCCGCACATCAAGGCCGGCAAGCTGCGCGCGTTGGCGGTGACCACGGCGAGCCGTTCGAGCTTCCTGCCGCAGGTGCCGACGCTGGTAGAGATGAAGCTGGCGGATGCTGGCACCGCCGGCTGGAACGGCATCCACGCGCCGGCGAAGACGCCGCCCGAGCTGGTGGCCCGTCTGCACGACGAGGTCAACGCGGTGCTGGACATGCCCGAGGTGAAGGAGCAGCTGGGCGCACTCGGCTTCGAAGTGAGGCGCACTTCGCAGAAGGAATTCGCGGCTTTCGTGACCGACCAGATGGCACGCTGGGCCGAGGCGGTTCAGCTCTCTGGCGCACGGCTGGACTGAAGAGCCACGCAGCCATGGGCCGGCGACTGCTCCGCGGTGATCCGCTGGTCCTGCGCTGCGGTCCGTACACGGCCGTGGTCGTGCCGGCCGCCGGGGGGCGCGTCGCGTCGCTGACGTGGGACGATGGCGTGGGTCCGGTTCCGCTGCTGGTCGAATGGACCGGCAGCGAATTCGACGGACACCAATGGCCCAAGGCGGGCGCCTTCCCCATGCTGCCCTTTGCCAACCGGCTGCCGCCCGACGGCTTCCTGTTTGCGGGGGCGCGTCATCGTCCGCAGCCTGGTCCTTCGGGTTTCGCGCTGCATGGCATGGCCCATCGGCGGCCCTGGCAGGTGCGTGAGGTGTCGAGCCGGCATGCACAGCTTGAGCAGGTGCACGAGGCCGGCGAAGAGGGGTGGCTCTGGCCCTGGACGGCGCAACAGGACATCGTGCTGGACGACCGGGGCCTGCAGGTGACGCTGCGTTTGCGCAACGACGGCGACCACGCCATGCCCGCCGGCCTGGGATGGCACCCCTACCACCCGGCTGCGTCGGCCCAGGCCGTTTCGTCGCTGCAATTCGCCGCGGCGGCGCGCCATGCGCTGGACGAGCAGGGCCGGGCCGAGGCGGCGCCGCAAGCGGCCGTGTTCGAGGGGCAACCCGGTGAGACGGCCGTCTTCACCGGCTGGACCGGTGAGATGCGCCTCCCCGTGGCCGGACGACGCGTCATCGTGACGCGATGCGAGGGCGCCACGTCGCTGGTCTTGCATCGTCCCGTGATCGGCGACTACGTGTGCGCGGAACCTGTCACGGCCCTTCCCGGTCGGCTGGGCGAGGCGGACCCGGTGCTGCAACCCGGCGAGGTTCGCGCATTGACGTGGACCTGCCACTGCGAGACGGGGCGCTCGCCCGCCTGACGCCAGCCTTCGCGTGCCGGGCCGCAAGAGCCCGCCGGGCCAGTCCCGCCTCAGGCGCCGAGCAGGTGCGGCAGCACCGCGAGCAGCGCGCTGATGGTGAAGAAGGACAGTGCCGTCGTGGCCAGCAGCGAGGCGGCCGCCAGCGAATCCTGGCCATGCGGCTGGGCCAGGATCGGATAGATGCTCAGCATGGGCGCAGCCGCCGACAGCACCAGCGCCAGGCGAAGCGCCGGCTCCATGGGTGGCATGCCCAGCGCCTCGGCCGCCAGCAGCACCGCCAGCATCAAGGCCGGATGCAGCAGCAGCTTGCCGGCCGCGATGCGCAGCACCTGGCGGCGCATGCCGGCGAGGCCCAGCCCCACCAGCGAGCCGCCGATCACGAACAGCGACAGCGCCGTGCTGGCCTGCGCGAACAGGCCGATGGTGCGCAGCAGCGGCGCCGGCAGGCGCAGCCCCGTAAGCGCCACGGCCACCCCCGCGGCCATGGCCCAGATCATGGGATTGCGCGCCAGGCTGTGCGCGGTGCGCCGCAGCGTGAGGCGCCAGTCGCCGCGGCCGTCGGCGGCATCGGCCAGCGCCATGGCCAGCGGCACCAGCAGCAGGTTCTCCACGATCATGTTCAGGCCCAGCACCAGACCGGCCGTCTGCGCGATCACCATCGACAGGATGGGATAGCCGACGAAGCCGCTGTTGGGGCAGCTCATGCCCATGGCCATGAGCGCCGGCACGGGGTTGCCCGCCGGGCCCTGCCGCGCCGCCCACCAGCGGCCCACGAAGAGCGTGAGCAGCGAGCCGAGCGCATACAGCAGCATGTAGCGCAGGTTGAGCACATCGCCCGTCGGCCGCTGCACCAGCGCACTGAACAGCAGGGCCGGCAAGGCCAGCCGGATCACGAACAGCCCCAGCACCCGCATGTCGCCGCGGGCGAACAGCCCCCTGCGTGTGACCAGCCAGCCGGCGGCGATGGCGAGGTAGATAGGGACGGTGATCGAGAGGATGGCAAGCATGGCGGGTCCGGCGAGCCAGGAGGGTAGCCGGCGATGGCGCGAGACGCGTGCCATGCACGCATGCGCCGTGCCCGAGTCGCCTTCGCGCCCCGCGCGCGCCTGCGCACGGGACTCGGGCGATCAGGAGATCAGGTGATCAGGCAGCAGGCGCGGCTTCGGCGCCGGCGGCCAGCACATGGCCGGCCTGCTGGTCGGCGTGGTAGCTGCTGCGCACCATGGCACCCACGGCGGCATGGCTGAAGCCCATCTTGTAGGCCTCTTCCTCGAACATCTTGAAGGTGTCCGGGTGCACGTAGCGGCGCACCGGCAGGTGGCTGTTGCTGGGCGCAAGGTACTGGCCGATGGTCAGCATGTCGATGTCGTGCGCACGCATGTCGCGCATGACCTGCAGGATCTCTTCGTCGGTCTCGCCCAGGCCGACCATGATGCCGCTCTTGGTCGGCACGCTGGGATGCAGCGCCTTGAACTTCTTGAGCAGGTTCAGGCTGAACTGGTAGTCGGAGCCCGGTCGCGCTTCCTTGTACAGGCGCGGGATGGTCTCCAGGTTGTGGTTCATCACGTCCGGCGGCGCGGCCTTGAGGATCTCCAGCGCGCGGTCGTCGCGGCCGCGGAAGTCGGGCACCAGGATCTCGATCTGCGTCGTGGGCGAGAGCTCGCGCGTCTTCTGGATGCATTCCACGAAGTGGCCGCTGCCGCCGTCGCGCAGGTCGTCGCGGTCGACGCTGGTGATCACCACGTACTTGAGGCGCAGCTTGGCGATGGTCCTGGCCAGGTTGAGCGGCTCGTCCTTGTCCAGCGGGTCGGGCCGGCCGTGGCCCACGTCGCAGAAGGGGCAGCGGCGGGTGCACTTGTCGCCCATGATCATGAAGGTGGCCGTGCCCTTGCCGAAGCATTCGCCGATGTTGGGGCAGGAGGCCTCTTCGCAGACCGTGTGCAGGTTGGACTCGCGCAGGATCTGCTTGATTTCGTAGAAGCGCGTGGTTGGGCTGCCGGCCTTGACGCGGATCCACTCGGGCTTCTTGAGCACCTCGCCCGTCTGCTCGACCTTGACGGGGATGCGCGAGAGCTTGGCGGCGGCCTTCTGCTTCGCGAGCGGGTTGTAGGTGTCGGCGCTCTGGGCGTCGCGGACGACTTCGGTGGAGCTCATTGGGAGGCTTTCTGGGAGGGGCCGGGGGGTGTCAGGGCAGGAGGTAGGCCTGCAGCTTCCGGCTCAGTACCTGGGCGGCATCGTCCCAGGCCACGGGGACGCCGATTGTAGAAAGGTCGACCGTGCGCAGCCCTGCGTAGCCGCAAGGGTTGATGCGCGAATAGGGTTCCAGGTCCATGTCCACGTTCAGTGCCACGCCGTGGTAGGTGCAATGCCGGCTGACCTTCAGGCCCAGCGCGGCGATCTTGCCCAGGCCGCGGAAGGGGTCGCCGCCCGGCATGGGGCCGGTCAGAGCCGAATGCGAGAAAGGGTCGTCCAGCCGCACGTAGATGCCCGGCGCCGTGGGCACGCGATGGCCCGTCACGCCGAAGTGGGCCAGCGTGCCGATCACCGACTCCTCGATGCGGTAGACGTATTCCTTGATGAAGTAACCGGCGCGCTTCAGGTCCAGCAGCGGATAGGCCACCACCTGGCCCGGGCCGTGGTAGGTGACCTGGCCGCCGCGGTCGGTCTGGATGACGGGGATGGCGCCCGGCAGCAGCAGATGGTCCTGCCGGCCGGCGAGGCCCTGGGTGAAGACCGGGTCGTGTTCGCACAGCCAGAGACGGTCGGGCGTTTCGGGCATGCGCTCGGCGGTAAAGCGCTGCATGGCGGCGAAGGTGGCGGCGTAGTCCACCCGGCCCAGCCACTCGGGCGTGGGCGTGGGCGGGCGGACGGCTTCTGCCGCGGCCGGGGCTTCGCCGTCGGCCACGCTCACAGCACGACCTTGACCATCGGGTGCGAGGACAGCGTGCGGTACAGCTCGTCCAGCTGCTCGCGGCTGGTGGCGGTGATGGTGATGGTCACGCCCAGGTAGTTGCCGGCGCGGCTGTCGCGCAGTTCGATGGTGCCGGCGTCGAACTCGGGGTCGAACTGCTTGGCGATGTGCGTCACGGCGCCGACGAAGCCGTCCACCTTCGCACCCATCACCTTGATGGGAAAGCGCGAGGGGTATTCGATCAGCGAATCCTTGCGCGGGTCGGTCGAGCCGGGGGTGGCGGGGGTGTCGGTCATGGCTGGGGCTCCTGCTTGGCGTCCTGGTAGGCCGCATACAAGGCTTGGTAGATGGGGCCGGGCACGCCCTTTCCAACCGGGCGGCCGTCCAGGCGGGTGACGGGCACGATCTCCTTGGTGGCGGAGGAGATCAGCAGTTCGTCGGCGGCGAAGACTTCGTCGCGGGTGATGTCGCGCAGCGCGAAGGGAATGCCGCGCGATTCGCACAGCCGCTGCAGCAGCCCGTAGCGGATGCCGCGCAGGACGCGGTGGTCGGGCACGGGGCCGGCGACGGCGCCGTCCTTGATCACCCAGACGTTGCTCGACGAGGCCTCGCTCAGCAGCTCGCCGCGGAACATCAGCGTCTCGGCGGCGCCGGCCTCCACGCTGATCTGGCGCGCCAGCACGGCGCCCAGCAGGCTGGTGCTCTTGATGTGGGCCTTCTGCCAGCGGAACTCTTCGGCCGTGACGCAGGCCACGCCCTCGGCCCGCGCCTTGTCGGCCACCGGCTTGAGCGGGTTGAGCATCACGAAGACCGTGGGAATGAGGCCCGCAGGCATCGCATGGTCGCGGATGGCGACGCCGCGGGTGATCTGGATGTAGAGCGACTGCGAGGGCGACTGCTCGGACGATTCGATCAGCCGCTCGGCGATGGCGCGCCAGCCGCCACGGTCGTGGGGGTTGGGAATGCGCAATTCGTCCAGCGAGCGCTCCATGCGCGCCATGTGTTCGTCGAAGCAGAACAGGCGGCCGTCGTACACCGGCACCACCTCGTAGATGCCGTCGCCGAAGATGAAGCCGCGGTCCAGGACGCTCACCTTGGCGTCGCGCAGCGGCAGGTATTCGCCATCGAGATGGCACAGGGATTCGGGCAGGGGCGTGGCACTAGGCATGGGTCGATTATCGAAGCCGCACCACTCTGGGCTGGCCTCTACGTGTTTTTGCTACCTATAATGAGTGGCTTTGTAGATTTCCCAACCTGACCGTTTGGACCGACGGCTGCCATTCGAATGACAACCAAGGCCCCGATCCCCACGGTCGACACCGAGCCCGCGGAAGCTGACGAAGACAGCTTCACCCCGCTGACCGCCGAAGAGGCCCAGCGGCTGCGCGAGCGCCATCCCGAACTCTCCCCCTGGTGGGTGGTCGGGGCCCAGATCGCCTCGGGGTTGATCGTGGCGGCGGTGGCCTGGGGCTGGACGCAGCGGCCGGTGGCGGCGGTGTCCGCGTTCTACGGAGCCATGGCGGTGGCTGTGCCCGCTGCGCTGTTCGCCCGTGCCATGGGTCGCATGCGTGGTGGCGTGTCGCAATCGGCTGCCATGCTGGGTTTTATGGTGTGGGAACTGATCAAGATCGCGCTGACCGTGGCTCTGCTTGCCGCGGCACCGTGGCTGGTCGAGGGAATTCACTGGCTGGCTCTGCTGGCCGGCGCGGTGGTCGCGCTCAAGATGTACTGGCTCGCGCTGGTCATGCGGCCCCGCAAACCGAACCGTATTTGACTGTTTAAGAGAAAAGACGCTGAAAGATGGCCGCCGAAGGACACGCCCCGACCGCGAGTGAGTACATCGTCCACCACCTGCAGCACTGGCAGGTGGACTGGAGCCTCAAGCCCGTGGTCCAGAAGGCCATCGTGGACTTCGGTGTCATCAACCTCGACTCCGTTCTCTATGCGCTGGTGATCGGCGCGCTGGGTTGCTTCGTGCTGTGGCTCGCCGCACGCAAGGCCACGGCCGGCGTGCCCGGCCGCTTCCAGGCCGCCGTCGAGATGCTGGTCGAGATGGTCGACAACCAGGCCAAGGCCAACATCCACAACGCCAAGAGCCGCAAGTTCATCGCCCCGCTGGCGCTGACCGTGTTCGTGTGGATCTTCCTGCTCAACGCCATGGACATGCTGCCGGTGGACCTGCTGCCGGCGATCTGGTCCAAGGCCTACGCGGCCATGGGTCACGACCCGCACCATGCCTACATGCGTGTGGTGCCCACCGCCGACCTGTCCACCACGCTGGGCCTGTCGACCTCGGTGCTGCTGCTGTGCCTGATCTACAGCGTCAAGATCAAGGGTCTGGGTGGCTGGGGCCACGAGCTGATCTCGGCGCCCTTCGGGGCCCACCCCCTGCTGTGGCCCATCAACCTGCTGATGCAGATCATCGAATACCTGGCCAAGACCATCTCGCACGGCATGCGGCTGTTCGGCAACATGTATGCGGGTGAACTGGTGTTCATGCTGATCGCCCTGATGGGCGGCGCCATGGCGGCTTCGCTGTCGGGCGTGCTGCTGCCCATCGGGCACATCATCGCCGGCACCATCTGGGCGATCTTCCACATCCTGGTGATCACGCTGCAGGCCTTCATCTTCATGATGCTGACGCTCATCTACCTGGGCCAGGCGCACGAAGCCCACTGAGCGGCCCCTGCGGCCCTCACGCTCTCGCTTTTCCTCTCGTTTCGTTTTTCCCTCTCTCTTGCCTTTCATCTAAGGAGTCATCATGGCAAACGTTCTCGGTCTCGTCGCTCTGGCTTGTGGTCTGATCGTCGGTCTCGGCGCTATCGGCGCGTCCATCGGCATCGCCCTCATGGGTGGCAAGTTCCTCGAGTCCTCGGCTCGCCAGCCTGAACTCATGAACGACCTGCAGACCAAGATGTTCATTCTGGCCGGTCTGATCGACGCCGCCTTCCTGATCGGCGTGGCCATCGCCCTGCTGTTCGCCTTCGCCAACCCCTTCGTCGTCGCCGGCGCCTGATCCTTTTCGTCCACACCGTCTGTAGAAAGGTGTTGTCGTGAGCATCAACGCAACCCTGTTCGTTCAGGCCGTCGTCTTTTTGCTGCTCGTGCTGTTCACGATGAAGTTCGTGTGGCCGCCGATCGCAAAGGCGCTGGATGAACGGGCTCAAAAGATCGCTGCGGGCCTGGCGGCCGCCGAGAAGGCCAAGGCCGAACTCGCTTCCGCCAACCAACGCGTCGAGCAGGAGCTGCAGGCTTCGCGCACCGAGACCAGCAATCGCCTGGCCGATGCCGAGCGCCGCGCCCAGCAGATCATCGAAGAGGCCAAGGCCCGTGCCACCGAGGAGGCCAACAAGATCGTGGCCGCCGCGCGCGATGAGGCCGAGCAGCAGTCCGTGCGTGCCCGTGAAGTCCTGCGCGAGCAGGTCGCCACGCTGGCCGTCAAGGGTGCCGAGCAGATCCTGCGCAAGGAAGTCGATGCCAACGTGCATGCCGACCTGCTCAATCGCCTGAAGACCGAGCTGTAAGGACGAATCGATGGCCGAACTCGCCACCATTGCCCGTCCTTACGCCGAAGCGCTGTACAAGGCGTCTGCCGGCAACGCGCAGGCCACGGCCGAATGGCTGGAGCCGCTGGCCCAGGTGGCCGGCAGCGCGCCGCTGCAGCAATTCGCAGCCAGCCCCAAGGTGTCCTCGCAGCAGGTGTTCGACCTGATCGCCGGGATGGTGCCGGGCGGCCTGCCGCAGCAGGGCCAGAACTTCCTGCACGCCGTGATCGACAACGGCCGTCTGGCCGCTCTGCCGGAAGTGGCGACGCAGTTCCGCGCCCTGCAGAACGCCGCCAGCGGCGCTGCCGATGCCGTGCTCTTCAGCGCCTTCCCGATCGAAGGCACGGCTCTGGGCGAAGTCCAGGCCGCACTGGAGCGCCGCTTCGGCCGCAAGCTGACCACCCGCGTGGAGCTGGACCCGTCGCTCATCGGCGGCATCCGCGCCGTGGTCGGCGACGAAGTGCTCGACACCTCGGTCAAGGCCCGTCTCGAACAAATGAAGGCGGCGCTCACCGCCTGACCCGGCTGGTGGCGCGCGTCCTTACACCCGATTGAAAGAAGGAAAGAGTCATGCAACTCAATCCCGCAGAGATTTCCGAACTGATCAAGAGCCGCATCGAAGGGCTGGGCGTCAGCGCCGACATCCGTAACGAAGGCTCCGTGGTCTCGGTGACCGACGGCATCGTGCGCGTGCACGGCCTGTCCGACGCGATGCAGGGCGAAATGCTGGAGTTCCCGCCCACGCCCGGTGGCCAGCCCACCTACGGCCTGGCGCTGAACCTCGAGCGCGACTCCGTCGGCGCCGTGATTCTGGGCGAGTACGAGCACATCTCCGAAGGCGACACCGTCAAGTGCACGGGCCGCATCCTGGAAGTGCCCGTCGGCCCCGAGCTGATCGGCCGCGTGGTCAACGCGCTGGGCCAGCCCATCGACGGCAAGGGCCCGATCAACGCCAAGCTGACCGACGTGATCGAGAAGGTTGCGCCCGGCGTGATCGCCCGTCAGTCCGTGGACCAGCCGATGCAGACCGGCCTGAAGTCCATCGACGCGATGGTGCCCGTCGGCCGCGGCCAGCGCGAGCTGATCATCGGCGACCGCCAGACCGGCAAGACCGCCGTGGCCATCGACGCGATCATCAACCAGAAGGGTCAGAACATGACCTGCGTCTACGTTGCGATCGGCCAGAAGGCTTCGTCGATCAAGAACGTGGTGCGCGCACTGGAGCAGGCTGGCGCGATGGAATACACCATCGTCGTCGCCGCCTCGTCGTCTGAATCGGCGGCCATGCAGTACGTGTCGGCCTACTCGGGCTGCACGATGGGCGAGTACTTCCGCGACCGCGGCCAGGACGCCCTGATCGTCTATGACGACCTGTCCAAGCAGGCCGTGGCCTACCGCCAGGTGTCGCTGCTGCTGCGCCGCCCGCCGGGCCGCGAAGCCTACCCCGGCGACGTGTTCTACCTGCACAGCCGCCTGCTCGAGCGCGCCGCCCGCGTGAGCGCCGACTACGTCGAAGCCTTCACCAAGGGTGAAGTCAAGGGCAAGACCGGCTCGCTGACCGCACTGCCGATCATCGAGACGCAGGCCGGCGACGTGTCCGCCTTCGTGCCGACCAACGTGATCTCGATCACCGACGGCCAGATCTTCCTGGAAACCAACCTGTTCAACGCCGGCATCCGGCCCGCCATCAACGCGGGTATCTCGGTGTCGCGCGTGGGTTCGGCTGCCCAGACCAAGGTCATCAAGGGCCTGTCCGGCGGTATCCGTACCGACCTGGCGCAGTACCGCGAACTGGCCGCCTTCGCGCAGTTCGCCTCGGATCTGGACGCTTCGACCAAGAAGCAGCTGGACCGCGGCGCCCGCGTGACCGAACTGCTCAAGCAGGCCCAGTACAGCCCGCTGCCCGTGTCGCTGATGGCCGCGTCGCTGTTCGCGGCCAACAAGGGCTTCATGGACGACATCGAGGTCAAGAAGGTTCTGCCCTTCGAGCATGGCCTGCATCAGTTCCTGAAGACCAGCCACGCTGCCCTGATTGACAAGATCGAGCAGACCCGGGCCCTGGACAAGGACGCGGAAGCCGAACTCACGGCCGCGATCACCTCGTTCAAGAAGTCCTTCGCCTGATTCGAGAGGCATAGAGCGCTATGGCAGCCGGCAAGGAAATCCGCGGCAAGATCAAATCGGTGGAGAACACCAAGAAGATCACCAAGGCCATGGAAATGGTGGCCGCGTCCAAGATGCGCAAGGCGCAGGAACGGATGCGCTCCGCGCGTCCGTACAGCGAAAAGATCCGCGCCATTGCGTCCAACCTCAGCCAGGCCAATCCGGAGTACACCCACGCCTTCATGAAGACCAACGACGCCAAGGTCGCTGGCATGATCGTGGTGACGACGGACAAGGGCCTGTGCGGCGGCATGAACACCAACGTGCTTCGTGCCGTCACCAGCAAGCTGCGCGAGCTGCAGTCGGCCGGTGTGTCCACCGAGGCGGTGGCCATCGGCAACAAGGGCCTGGGCTTCCTGACGCGCGTGGGCGCCAAGGTGGTCTCGCAGGCCGTGCAGCTGGGCGACACGCCCCACCTCGAGAAGCTGATCGGCCCCGTCAAGGTGCTGCTGGACGCTTACGCCGAAGGCCGCCTGTCCGCCGTGTACCTGAGCTACACCAAGTTCGTGAACACGATGCGCCAGGAGTCGGTGGTCGAGCAGCTGCTGCCGCTGAAGGCCGAGAGCCTCAAGGGCGGCGAGGGCAGCGCCCCGCAGCATGCCTGGGACTACATCTACGAGCCCGACGCGCAGACCGTCATCGACGACCTGCTGGTGCGCTACGTGGAGTCGCTGGTCTACCAGGCCGTGGCCGAGAACATGGCCTCCGAGCAGTCGGCGCGCATGGTTGCCATGAAGGCGGCCACCGACAACGCGGGTAACCTGATCAACGAGCTGAAGCTGGTCTACAACAAGACCCGCCAGGCCGGCATCACCAAGGAACTGTCGGAAATCGTGTCCGGTGCGGCCGCGGCCACCGGCAACTGATTCCGCCCGATCCGGCATTCAGCAGATTCAAGACAAATTACTGGAGCACAACATGGCTCAGGCTCAAGGAACAATCGTTCAATGTATCGGCGCCGTGGTCGACGTGGAGTTTCCCCGTGACCAGATGCCCAGGGTGTACGACGCCCTCAAGTTCGAAGGCGGCGGACTGACGCTGGAAGTGCAGCAGCAGCTGGGTGACGGCGTGGTGCGCACCATCGCGCTGGGCAGTTCCGACGGCCTGCGCCGCGGCATCACCGTGGTCAACACCGGCGCGCCCATCACGGTGCCCGTCGGCAAGGCCACGCTCGGCCGCATCATGGACGTGCTGGGCAACCCCATCGACGAGCGCGGCCCGGTCTCGCAAGAGCTGACGGCCTCGATCCACCGCAAGGCCCCGGCCTACGACGAACTGTCGCCCTCCACCGAACTGCTCGAAACGGGCATCAAGGTGATCGACCTGGTCTGCCCGTTCGCCAAGGGCGGCAAGGTGGGCCTGTTCGGCGGCGCCGGCGTCGGCAAGACCGTGAACATGATGGAGCTCATCAACAACATCGCCAAGGCCCACAGCGGTCTGTCGGTGTTCGCCGGTGTGGGCGAGCGTACCCGCGAGGGCAACGACTTCTATCACGAGATGTCCGACTCCAAGGTCGTGGTTCAGGAGAACCTGTCCGAGTCGAAGGTGGCCATGGTCTACGGCCAGATGAACGAGCCCCCGGGCAACCGTCTGCGCGTGGCCCTGACCGGTCTGACCATCGCCGAGTCCTTCCGCGACGAAGGCCGCGACGTGCTGTTCTTCGTGGACAACATCTACCGCTACACCCTGGCCGGTACCGAAGTGTCCGCCCTGCTGGGCCGTATGCCTTCCGCCGTGGGCTACCAGCCGACGCTGGCCGAGGAAATGGGCCGCCTGCAGGAGCGCATCACGTCGACCAAGGTCGGCTCGATCACCTCGATCCAGGCCGTGTACGTGCCGGCCGATGACTTGACCGACCCGTCGCCTGCCACCACCTTCGCCCACTTGGACTCCACCGTGGTGCTCTCGCGCGACATCGCGTCGCTCGGTATCTACCCCGCCGTGGACCCGCTGGACTCGACCTCGCGCCAGCTGGACCCGAACGTCGTCGGCGAAGAGCACTACGGTGTGGCCCGCGCCGTGCAGGGCACGCTGCAGCGCTACAAGGAACTGCGCGACATCATCGCCATCCTGGGCATGGACGAACTGGCCCCCGAGGACAAGCTGGCCGTGGCCCGTGCCCGGAAGATCCAGCGTTTCCTGTCGCAGCCCTTCCACGTGGCCGAAGTGTTCACCGGCGCGCCCGGCAAGTACGTGCCGCTGTCGGAAACCATCCGCGGCTTCAAGATGATCACCAATGGTGAGTGCGACCACCTGCCCGAGCAGGCCTTCTACATGGTCGGCACCATCGACGAGGCCTTCGAGAAGGCCAAGAAGCTCGGCTGATCGGCGCACCATCCATGGCAAACACCATTCACGTCGACGTCGTCAGCGCCGAGGAGTCCATCTTCTCGGGCGAGGCGAAGTTCGTCGCGCTGCCCGGCGAAGCCGGTGAGCTCGGCATCTTCCCGCGCCACACGCCGCTGATCACGCGTATCCGTCCTGGTGCCGTGCGCATCGAGACGGCCGACGGTGGCGAGGAGTTCGTGTTCGTGGCCGGTGGCATCCTCGAAGTGCAGCCCGACTGCGTGACCGTGCTGTCCGACACCGCCATCCGCGGCAAGGACCTGGACGACGAGAAGGCCGCCGCTGCCAAGAGCGCCGCCGAGGAAGCCCTCAAGAACGCCAAGAGCGAGATCGACATCGCCATGGCCCAGTCCGAGCTGGCCGTGATGGCCGCCCAGCTGGCCGCGCTGCGCAAGTACCGCCAGAAGAAGTAAGGCCTTGCGGCATCCCGCCGCGCCTTTGCCTCCGCAGAAGAGCCAGTCAGTTCGCTGACTGGCTTTTTTCTTTTGGCTTGCCAACGCATGAAGCCAAGAGACGTGCGTCGGCCACTTCTGCCGATTTCTGGCCAAAGTTCGGCCTTGTCTGTCCAAAGTCGGCCGCCTAGCATCCGTGCCACTTTGCCATTCGGTCAAGATTGGCAACACAAAGCACGGAGACAACGCCGCATGGCGCCCTGGAACGGCCTTTCTGCCGCAGAGCTGGATCTGCTCTCGACCCTCTTCTGGTCGGCGGGCGGCTCGCGCCATGGCATGGCCGAGCGGCTGGGCTTCTCCCGCAGCCGCGCCAATACGCTGATCGCCGGCCTGATCGAGCAGGGCCTGCTGGCCGAGGCCGGTCCGCGCGCCTCGACCGGCGGACGCCGCCCCGAGCAGTTGCAGCTGCCGGCGGAACTGGGCGTGCTGCTGGCGGTGGACATCGGGGCCACCAGCCTCGACGTCGCCGTGATGCAGCCCGACCTGACGGTGCTCGCGCGGCACGCCGAGACCATCGATGTGCGCGAAGGCCCGGGCGTGGTGCTGGCCCGCGTGCGCCACCGCCTGCGCGAGTTGCTTCAGGCGCTCGGCATTCCCGCGCGGCGGGTGCTGGGCATCGGCATGGGCGTGCCCGGGCCGGTCAACTTCGAGGCCGGCCAGCTCGTCAATCCGCCGCTGATGCCGGGCTGGGACAGCTTCTCCATCCGCGACTACCTGCGCGAGGACTACGCGGCGCCTGTCTTCGTGGACAACGACGTCAACCTGATGGCGCTGGGCGAGCTGTGGCGGCTGCAGCGCGGGCTGTCCAACTTCCTGGTGATCAAGGTGGGCACCGGCATCGGCTGCGGCATCGTGTGCCACGGCGAGGTCTACCGCGGCGCGGCCGGCTCGGCCGGCGACGTGGGCCACATCTGCGTGGACCAGCAGGGGCCGCGCTGCCACTGCGGCAACGTGGGCTGCGTCGAGGCCATGGCGGCCGGTCCGGCCATCGTGCGCATGGCGCAGGCGGCCGCGGAGCGCGGCGAGTCGCCCGCGCTGGCGGCCGTGCTGCGCACCCAGGGCCGCATCGAAGCCATCGACGTGGGCCACGCCAGCCGCGCAGGCGACGTGGCCGCCAACGCCATCATCCAGCGCGCCGGCAGCCTGATCGGGCAGATGCTGGCCTCGGTGGTGAACTTCTTCAATCCCTCGCATGTGTTCATCGGCGGCGGCATCACGCAGATCGGTCCGCTGTTCCTGGCGGCCGTGCGGCAGAGCGTCTACCAACGCTCGCTGGCCCTGTCGACGCGGCACCTGGAGATCCAGTACACGCCCCTGGGCGCCGATTCGGGCGTGACCGGCGCCGGCGTGCTGGCCATGCATGAGACGCTGCGCGCCCGCGGCGTCGCACCTTGAGCCGGAGCGCGCGATGGCGGCCATGACCTCCCCCTCCACGGCAGCGACGCCCGGCGTCGCCGTCGAGTTCGACGGCATCACCAAGGCCTTCGGCCCGGTTCAGGTGCTGCACGGCGTGAGCTTCGCACTGCCGCCGGGCCGGGTGGTCGGCCTGCTGGGCGAGAACGGCGCCGGCAAGTCCACGCTGATGAAGATCCTGGCCGGCTACGAAAGCGCCAGCGGCGGCGTGCTGCGCATCAACGGCCAGCCGCAGGCCTTCCGCAGCTCGCGCGATGCCGAGGCGCTGGGCGTCGTGCTGATCCACCAGGAATTCAACCTGGCCGAAGACCTGAGCGTGGCCGACAACATCTTCCTGGGCCACGAAAAGAAGAAGGGCCCGTTCCTCGACGAGCGCGCCATGCAGGCCGAGGCCGCTGCGGCGCTGGCCCAGGTGGGCCTGCAGGTCGATCCGGCCACCAAGGTGCGGCGCCTGATCGTGGCGGAGAAGCAGCTGGTCGAGATCGCCAAGGCCATCGCGCGGCGCGCCCGGCTGCTGATCATGGACGAGCCCACCGCCACGCTCACGCCGGGCGAGACGGAGCGCCTGTTCCGCCTCATCGCGCAACTGCGGGCCGACGGCGTGACCATCGTCTACATCTCGCACAAGCTGGACGAAGTGGAGCGCGTGACCGACGAGGTTGTCGTGATGCGCGACGGCCGCTTCGTCACGCGCGCGGCCACGGCCGAGGTCACGCGCCACCAGATGGCCAACCTGATGGTCGGCCGTGAGATCGCCGACCTCTATCCGCCGCGCGAGCCGGTGCCGGCCGGCCGCGCACCTGCGCTGCGCGTGCAGGGCTTCGAGGTGCCCGGCTGGGCGCAGCAGGCCAGCTTCGAGGTGCGGCCGGGCGAGATCCTCGGCTTCGCCGGCTTGGTGGGTGCCGGGCGCACCGAGCTCTTCGAAGGCCTGCTGGGCCTGCGCCCGGGGCGCGGCCAGGTCGAGCTGGCGGGCCGCGCGGTGCAGCTGCGCTCGCCGCGCGACGCCGCCCGCCACGGCCTCACCTACCTCAGCGAGGACCGCAAGGGCAAGGGGCTGCACGTGGCCTTCGGCCTGCGGCAGAACCTCACGCTGATGGCGCTGGACCAGTACGCGCGGCCCTGGCTGAGGCCCGATGCCGAGCGCGCCGCGCTCGACACCGCCGTGAAGGACTACGGCATCCGCACCGGCTCGCTGGACGTGCGCGCCTCGTCGCTCTCCGGCGGCAACCAGCAGAAGCTGGCGCTGGCCAAGGTGCTGCAGCCGCATCCGAAGGTGGTGGTGCTCGACGAACCCACGCGCGGCGTGGACGTGGGCGCCAAGCGCGACATCTACTTTCTCGTGCAGCGCCTGGCGCGCGAAGGCCTGGCCGTCATCGTCATCTCGTCTGAGCTGATGGAACTCATCGGCCTCGCACACCGCGTGGCCGTCATGCGCGCGGGCCGTATCGTCGCCACGCTGCCGGCCGACGGCCTCACCGAAGAACAGCTTATCGCCCATGCCACGGGAACAACCCATGTCGACGCCTGACACCGCTTCCTCCACCGCCGCGGCCGAAGGGGCACAGCACCGCGCCGCCGCCCGGCCGGGCTGGGCCGAACGCCTGCACGGCCTGGGCCCCATCATCGGCCTGGTGCTGCTGTGCATCGCGGGGGCCGCACTCAACAGCGACTTCGCGACCGTGGACAACGCCATGAACGTGCTCACGCGCACGGCCTTCATCGGCATCATCGCGGTGGGCATGTGCTTCGTGATCATCTCGGGCGGCATCGACCTGTCGGTGGGCTCGATGGCGGCGCTGATCGCGGGCAGCGTGATCATGTTCATCAACTGGGCGGGGCCGGCCACCGGCTCGCCGCTGCTGGCCGTGGTACTGGGCGCGGGCCTGGCGGTGGTGCTGGGCGCGATGTTCGGCCTGGCGCACGGGCTGCTCATCACCAAGGGCCGCATCGAGCCCTTCATCGTCACCCTGGGCACGCTGGGCATCTTCCGCGCCTACCTCACCTACTTCGCCGACGGAGGGGCGCTCACGCTCGACAACGACCTGTCGGACCTGTACGCGCCGGTCTACTACGCGAGCCTGCTGGGCATTCCAGTGCCGGTGTGGGTGTTCGTGGCGGTGGCGGCGGTGGGCGGCGTGATCCTCAACCGCACGGCCTATGGGCGCTACGTGCAGGCCATCGGCTCCAACGAGCAGGTGGCGCGCTATGCGGCCGTGGACGTGGACCGCGTGAAGATCTTCACCTACATGCTGCTGGGTGTGTGCGTGGGCATCGCCACGCTGCTGTACGTGCCGCGTCTGGGCTCGGCCTCGCCCACCACCGGCCTGCTCTGGGAGCTGGAGGCCATCGCCGCCGTGATCGTCGGTGGCACCGCGCTCAAGGGCGGCGCGGGCAGCATCGCCGGCACGGTGGTGGGGGCGATCCTGCTCTCGGTCATCAGCAACATCCTCAACCTCACCAGCATCATCAGCGTGTACCTCAACGCGGCGGTGCAGGGCTTCGTGATCATCGTGGTGGCCTTTCTGCAGAGGGGGCGGCGATGAACGCCTTCTCCCAGCCGTTCGGGCAGCGCGCCTCTCTCCCACCGTTCGGGCTGAGCCTGTCGAAGCCGGGTGCCGGCGCTCCGACAGGCTCGGCGCGAACGGATGTTTTCGTGTGCCAGTGACCTTCCATCCAACCCAGGAGACAACCCCATGACCTTCGTCACCCGCCGCCTCGCGCTCACCGCCGTGGCCTCCGCCGCCTTCGCCAGCGTGCCCGCGCTGGCCGCCGAGAAAGTGAACCTCGGCGTGTCCATCCCGGCCGCCACCCACAGCTTCATGGGCGGCATCAACTACTGGGCCAACCAGGCCAAGAAGGACCTGGAGAAGCAGTACAAGGACCTGAAGATCACCATCAAGACGGCTGCCAACGCGCCCGAGCAGGCCAACCAGCTGCAGGATCTGAGCACCGTCACCAAGATCAACGCGCTGGTCGTCTTCCCCTTCGAGTCGGCCGCGCTGACCAAGCCGGTGGCGCAGGTCAAGGCCAAGGGCGCCTACGTCACGGTGGTGGACCGCGGCCTCACCGACACCAGCGCGCAGGACGCCTACGTGGCCGGTGACAACACCGCCTTCGGCAAGATCCCCGCCGAGTACATCGCCAAGAAGCTGAACGGCAAGGGCAACGTGGTGGCGCTGCGCGGCATCGCGACCACACTGGACAACGAGCGCATGGATGCCTTCAACGCCGTGCTCAAGAACTACCCGGACATCAAGCTGCTGGACGCCAAGTACGCCAACTGGAACCGCGACGATGCCTTCAAGGTGACGCAGGACTACCTCACGCGCTTCAAGGAAATCGACGCCATCTGGGCCGCCGACGACGACATGGCCGTGGGCGTGCTCAAGGCCATCGAGCAGGCCAAGCGCAACGACATCAAGATCGTCTTCGGCGGCGCCGGGGCCAAGGGCATGGTCAAGACCATCCTCGACAACAAGGACCCGCGCATCCAGGCCGACGTGAGCTACTCGCCCAAGTTCATCTACGACGCGATCAAGCTCACGGCCGAGGCGCGCCTGAAGGGCGAGAAGCTGCCGGCGACCACGATCATTCCTTCGGTGTTGATCACGAAGGACAACGCCAAGGACTTCTACCACCCCGACTCCCCGTTCTGACGGAGGACGGTCCATGCCGCGCCCCATCACCCTCTTCACCGGCCAGTGGGCCGACCTGCCGCTGACCGAACTGGCGCCGCTGGCCCGGCGCATGGGCTATGACGGCCTGGAGCTGGCCTGCTGGGGCGACCACTTCGACGTGCAGCAGGCCCTGGCCTCCGACACCTATGTGCGCGACAAGTGGGCGCTGCTGCGCGAGCATGGCCTCACCTGCCTGGCCATCGGCAACCACCTGGTGGGCCAGGCGGTGTGCGACCTCATCGACGAGCGGCACCGCGCCATCCTGCCCGCCCATGTGTGGGGCGACGGCGAGCCGGAAGGCGTGCGCCAGCGCGCCGCTCGCGAACTGGCTGACACGGCGCGCGCCGCGGCGAAATTCGGCGTCAAGACCGTCACCGGCTTCACCGGCTCGTCGATCTGGCACGCCACCTATGCCTTCCCCCCGACGACGCAGGCCTACTGGGATGCGGGTTTCGCGGACTTCGGGCGGCGCTTCGGGCCCATCCTGGACACCTTCGAGCAGCAGGACGTGAACTTCGCGCTCGAGGTGCATCCCACCGAGATCGCTTTCGACATCGCCTCGGCCGAGCGGGCCGTCGCCGCCGTGGGCGGCCACCGGCGCTTCGGCTTCAACTACGACCCCAGCCACCTGGCCTACCAGGGCGTGGACTACGTGCGCTTCATCCGCGGCTTTGCCGACCGCATCTACAACGCCCACATGAAGGACGTGTGGTGGGGCAGGGGCGATGGCAGCGTGGGCGTCTTCGGCGGCCACACCAGCTTCGGGGACGCGCGCCGCTTCTGGGACTTCCGCAGTGTGGGCCGCGGTATGGTGGACTTCGAATCCATCATCGTGGCGCTCAACGACATCGGCTATGCCGGCCCGCTCTCGGTGGAGTGGGAGGACAGCCGCATGGACCGCGTGCATGGCGCCACCGAAAGCGCCGCCTTCTGCCGCCGGCTGGACTTTCCGCCCGCGGCCGGTGCCTTCGATGCCGCCTTCGACAAGGCCGCCCAGGGCGGCATGGCAGGCACATGAGCGAACACACCGAGGCACGGCCCACAGCCATGGACAGCGCAGACGCGCCCCAGGCCACCCGCAAGCTGCGCTATGCCATGGTCGGCGGCGGCCAGGGCGCCTTCATCGGCGCCGTGCACCGCCAGGCCCTGGCGCTGGACAGCCAGGCCGAGCTGGTGGCTGGCGCCCTGTCCTCCACGCCCGAGCGCGCGCGCGCCTCGGGGCGCGAACTGGGCCTGGCCGATGCGCGCAACCATGCCGACTGGCAGTCGCTGCTTCAGGATGAGCTACGCCGCAGCGCCGACGAGCGCATCGACTTCGTCACCATCGTCACGCCCAACCACCTGCACCACGAGGTCGCACGCGCCTTCGCCGAGGCCGGCATCCATGTGGTGTGCGACAAGCCGCTGGTCCACACCAGCGAGCAGGCGCAGGATCTCGTGAGCACGGTGGCACGCAGCGGCAGCGTCTTCGGCGTGACCTACAACTACAGCGGCTATCCCATGGTGCGCGAGGCTCGCGATATGGTGGCCGCTGGCGCCATCGGCGAGGTGCGCAAGGTGGTGGTCGACTACCACCAGGGCTGGCTGGCCACGCGCCTCGAAGGCGGCGACAACAAGCAGGCCGGCTGGCGCACCGACCCGGCACGCAGCGGTGCGGCCGGTGCATTGGGCGACATCGGCTCGCATGCCGAGAACCTCGTGGCCACCGTCACCGGCCTGGAACTGGACAGCCTGTGCGCCGACCTGTCGGCGCTGGTGCCCGGCCGTCGGCTGGACGACGACGCCAGCCTGCTGCTGCGCTTCAAGGGCGGCGCGCGTGGCGTGCTCGTGGCCTCGCAGATCGCGGTGGGCTGCGAGAACGACCTGCGCCTGCGCGTCTTCGGCACCACCGGCACGCTGGACTGGCGGCAGGAGCAGCCCGAGTTGCTGGTGCATTCACCGCTGGACGGCCCGCGGCGGCTGCTGACGCGCGGCTCGCCGTGGCTGGGCGCTTCTGCGCGCCTGGCCACGCGGCTGCCGGCCGGCCACCCGGAGGGCTTCATCGAGGCCTTCGCGAATGTCTACCTGGGCGTGATCGCGCACATCCGCGCGCTGCAGCAGGGCGTGGCGCCCGATCCGCTGCGGGCCGACTACCCCACCCTGGCCGATGGCGCGCGCGGCGTGCGCTTCATCGAGAAGGCGGTGGAGAGCGCAGCCAGCGCGCAGAAGTGGACGGCGTTCTGAGCGGGATCACGGCGGAGCTCGGCGGGCTGGCTCGACCTTCGACCTAGTACGCGCGCGATATTCGCAGCGGCGGCGCGGGCCACTACAACCGCGGCAGGCGGAACGCCCCCACCCGCCGAGGAGCCGTCATGTCCGCATTCCGTCCCTTCCGTCCCTTCCGTCCCTTCCGTCCCTTCCGCACCGCCCGCATCACCATCGCCCTCGCGCTGCTCGCCGAGACCGCCGCCGTGTTCGCCGGCCCAGCTTTCCCGCGCCGCAAGGACGGCTTGTGGGAGATGCGCGTGGAAACCTCCGCCAAGGGCCAGCCGATGACCCTGCAGCAGTGCGCCGATGCGGCCACCGACCGACTGCTGCAGGAGCAGGGTGCGAGTCGTCAGGCCGAGGCGCGCAAGCCCACGAACTGCCAGGAGGACATGCGCAGCGAGGTGGGCCGCGTGCTGACGCACAAGGAGGTCTGCAAGCTGCCCGACACCACGATGACGCGGCTGACCGTCGTCACCGGCGACATGAACAGCAGCTACCGCGTGAGCTCCCACACCACCTATGCCCCGCCCCGAGCCAAACAGGACGAGAGCGACATGACGATGGAGGCGCAATGGAAGGGCGCCTGCCCCGCCGGCATGCGGCCCGGCGACATGGTGCTGCCCGGCGGCATGAAGATGAACGTCGTCGACATGCAGCGCATGACGGCGCCGATGGGCGCCGCCGCGGCCGCGGGCCGGGCGCCGACGCAGGCCGAGATCCAGCGCATGATGGGCCAGATGCAGCAGTCCATGTCGCCCGAGGACATGCGTCGCATGGCGGCGGAGATGCAGAAGGCGATGGCGGCTGGGGGCGGAAAGTAGTGGCTCGGCGTCATCACAGCCGTTCGCGCTGAGCTTGTCGAAGCGCTGCGCAAGGCTTCGACAAGCTCAGCCCGAACGGGGATGGGGCGATCAGCCCATCAGCCCATCAGCCCATCAGCCCATCAGGCTCACATGGGCCGCCACCACCTTCCAGCCCTCGGGCAGGCGCACCCAGGTCTGGCTCTGGCGGCCGATGCGGGTGCTGCCGGTGCGGCGGAACTCCACGTTGGCGACGGCGAAATCGCGGCCGAAGGTGGTGACCGAGCGGGCGGTGATCTCGCGCTCCAGGTTGTTGGCCGGGCGGCCCTGGCGGAAGGCCTGGATCGCGGCGTAGCCATAGAGGTTCTCGGTGGCGCCGTAGCGCAGCGTGTGTTCCGAGTCCCAGAACAGCTGATCGAGCACCGGCACGTCGTTGGTCGTCAGGGCGCGCTCGTACTCGTCGAACACCGCGTTCACCTCGGCCAGCACGTCCGGCAGGTTGATCTCGTTCATGGACACAGTCATGGGGTCGTCTCTTACTTTCCGCCCCAGTGCACGAAGCGCCGCTCCGCCACCAGGAAGATGAGGTTCATCACGTAGCCCAGCAGGCCCGCCGCGAAGATCGAAGCGTACATGTCGGGCATGTCGAAGATGGTCTGGGCATTCATGATGCGCTGGCCCAGGCCGTCGGTGGAGCCGATGAACATCTCGGCCACGATCACGATCACCAGCGCGATGGACACACCCGAGCGCATGCCCACGAAGACCTGCGGCATGGATTCGAGCAGCGTCACGTCGGTCAGCACCCGCCAGCGCGGCGCGCCCATCACGCGGGCGGCCAGCTGCCGCTGCTTGCGCGCGCTCATCACGCCGTAGGCCACGTTGAACAGGATGGCCAGCGCCGCGCCGAAGGCGGCCACGGCGATCTTGGTCTTCTCGCCCACGCCGAACAGCACCAGGAAGAGCGGGAACATGGCCGAGGCCGGCGTCGAGCGGAAGAAGTCGATGGCGAACTCGATGCCTTCGTAGATCTTCTCGTTGGCCCCCAGGATCACGCCCAGCGGCACGGCCACCGCCAGCGCGATGACGAAGGAGACCAGTGTGCGCACGATGGTCTTCTCGAAGTCGCCCCACAGCGTGCCGCCCGAGAGCCCCTTCCAGAAGGCCTGCAGCGCCTCGCCGGGCGAGGGCAGCAGCACCGGGTCCACCGCCTTGGTGGCATGGGCGAAGGCCCACAGCGCGATGATCAGGGCCATGCCCCACAGCGGCCGCAGGCGTGCAGCGATCGGCGTCTTCATTTGCGCACCTCGCGTTGGAAGATCTCCAGCGCCCGCGTCTTCACGTCGATGAACTCCGGCGAGACGGTGGTGGCCGCCGTGCGCGGGCGCGGCACGTCGAAGGGCAGGTTGTCGGCCACCTGCGTGGGCCGCTTGGTCAGCAGCAGCACATGGTCGGCCAGCAGCACGGCCTCGTCCAGGTCGTGGGAGACGAGCAGCGTCGTCACCTTGCGCCCCACCAGCACCCTCTGCAGCCGCTCGCGCAAAAACATGACCATCTCGTAGTCCAGCGCGGAGAAGGGCTCATCGAGGAAGAGCACCTCCGGCTCCACCACCAGCGCCCGCATGATCGACACCAGCTGCTGCTGGCCGCCGGACATCTGATAGGGGTAGCGCGACAGGTCCAGCTTGACGTCGAACTCGGCCATCAGCCGGTCCATGCGCGCCTCGCGCTCGGCCTTCGACAGGCCCAGGTACTGCAGCGGGTAGCGGATGTTGTCGATGGCCCGCATCCACGGGAACACCGCCTCGCGGTAGTTCTGGAAGACGTAGCCGATGCGCGTCTCGCGCGCCGTCTTGCCCTCGAACAGGATCTGGCCGCCGTCGTGCGGCAGGATGCCCGCGATCATGTTGATCAGCGTGCTCTTGCCGCAGCCGTTGGGGCCGAAGACCGAGGTGATCCTGCCGTGCGGGATGTCGAGGTCGAAGTTCTCGTACACCGCCGCATCGCCGAAGCGCTTGGTCAGCCCGCGGATGGTGATGTGCGTGCCGGGCGCGAACCAGCGGTGGCCCGCGGCGGCGCTGGTCGCGTCGGCGTCGGTGGGGGGCGCAGTGCGCGGCGGGGAGACGTCCATGGCCCGCATCACAGCGCCTTGACCACGGCCTTGCCGTCGATCCTGTCCTTGATCACGCCCAGCTCGGTGCCGATGTCCAGGAATTTCTGGAAGTCGGCCACGTCGGCCGGCGACAGGTCGCCCGTCATCACGATGCGCGGCAGCGGCACGGTGGCGGCCAGCTCGGGCGGCACCTTCATGCCCTGGATCAGGTAGCCGCGGGTGCTGGTGTCGGTCTGCGCGGCCTTCACGCCGCGCGCCCACACGGCGGCGAAGCGCTTGGCGACCTCGGGCCGCTCGGCGATGAACTTGTCGGACAGCACGGCCCCGGCAGCGAAGGCCGAGGCCTCCTTGCGGCCCAGCAGGTAGGTGGCGATCACGCCCGTCTCCACGCGCCGGCCCACGCCCTGCGCCACCATGATGGTGGCCGAGGGCTCCAGCGTGTAGCCGCCGTCGAAGTTGCCCGACTGCAGCGCGCCGACGTGCACGCCGATCTGCTGCTCCTGGATGGTGAAGTCCTTGCCTTCGACCAGACCCACCTTCTTGAGCACCGCGCGCGCCGCGCCGATGTTGGCCGGGCCGGGCGCCGAGAAGAGCTTGAACCCGTTCTTGAAGTCCTTGAGCGACTTGGCCGGGCTGGAGGCCTTGACCACGAACTGCTCGATCACATGCTGGCTGTTCTGGCCATTGAGCGAGATGTACTTGAGCGTGCCGGGCCGGCGCGACTCCATGTTGGCGCCTTCCAGCGTCACCAGGTTGGCGGCGCCGTCGATGTTGCCCGAGACGATGGCCTGCACCGTGAGCGGATGGCTGGTCATCGGCACCTCTTCCACCTCCAGACCGGCCTCCTTGAACCAGCCGCGGTTCTGGGCGATGTAGAAGGGCAGCGCGGCGCTGGACGGGAAGACGCCGAACTTGATCTTGTCGGCCGCATGGGCGACGCCCGCGAAGGGCAGGGCCAGTGCCAATGCGGCGGTGGCGCGTGCGGCAAGCCGCAGGAAGTCAGTGCGAAGCATGGGCGGGTTCTCCGGAGGGTGTGTTCAGGGAAAGGGTGGGATAGGTGGCGGTGTCGAAGAAGGATTCGCCGGCGCGGTAGACGCGGCCGGGCGACATGTCGGGCGGCGCGCCGGTTTCGACGGCGCCCTCGAAGGTCAACTCCAGCTGCACGCCGCTGGGGTCGTAGACGAAGAGCTGCCACAGCGTGGTGCCGGGCACCAAGAACTCGCGCCAGGCGAGCCCTGCGGCGCGGAAGCGCGCGATGTAGGCGTGGTAGCCGCTGCAGGCCAGCGACACATGGTCGATGGCGGCCGTGCCCTGCGGCACGCTGGCCTGGCCGCCCAGGGCCGGGCCGCCGGCATAGACGTGGATGATGGCCTGCCCGCCCGGCTGGCCGCAGGCGAGCCAGGCGCCGGGGTAGCCGAAGTCGGGCCGGGGTACTTCACGCAGACCGATCACGCCGATCCAGAAGGCGCTCGTGGCAGCCAGGTCGGCGGTCTTGATGGCCAGGTGGAAGAGGCCGTGGGTGAGAGCGTTGTTCATGGGGTGGTGCGTTGCAGAAGGCCGAGCAGGAATCAGGCCGTGGGCCTTGGCCCCCTGCCAGTCGGATCACCCGTTCGCCCTGAGCTTGGCCTGTCCTGAGCTTGGCCTGTCCTGAGCTTGTCGAAGGGTCGAAGGGTCGAAGGGCTTGCGCCCGGCTTCGACAGGCTCAGCCCGAACGGACTGTGATTCGCTGACTGGCATTGGGCCTCGTCCGGCACGCCCAGCGCCACGTCGCGGAACAGCGCCGCCAGCTCGGCCTGGAAGGGTGCCTGGGTCTTCCAGCGTGTGCCGGCCACCGGGTCGGCGCCGTCGAGCATGGTGTCGGTGGCGCGCACCGACAGGTCCATCACGAAGCGCAGGCGCTCGGTGCGGGCCTCGGCGATGCGGTCGAGCCAGACGCGCGGCGTGCGCTGGCCGCGGGCCCAGGCGTCCTCCACGATCAGCGCGGCGGCGCAGGCGTCTTCCATGGCCTGCGTCGCGCCCTGGCCCAGCGTGGGCGCCATGCCGTGGGCACTGTCGCCCAGGTACAGCACGTCCACCTCGGGCTCGGCGAAGCGCACGTCGGCCTCCTGCATGCGGGCCCAGTGCGCGTCGTGCAACTGGGCGCACATGGCGTCCAGCAGCCAGCGCACGGCGGGGCTGGCCTCGCCCTGGGCAGGCTGGTAGGTGGCTCGCATCACGGCCTCGGTCTTCCACGCGTCCTGTACCGGGGCGCCGGGTGCCACCGGGTAGGTGGCGGCGATGTAGACATGGTCCGGCGGCACGCGGAAGGCCAGCAGCCGGTGGCAGCCGCTGAACCACTGGCCGTAGTCGTCCACCAGGCCGGCGCTGGTGTCGGGCACCAGCACGCGCAGGATGGCGACGCCGATGTGTCGCGGCTCGGGCGCACCGGAGAAGGTCTCGCGCACGCGGGAGTAGCGGCCGTCGGTGCCCACCAGCAGGTCGATGCCGTCGATCTCGTGCGTGGCGCCGTGCTGCGTGAAGCGCACGCGGGTCTTGCCCGGCGCCGTCTCGCTGGCGCCCACCGATTCGAGCGTGCAGCCATAGCGGAAGGCTGCGCCCGCGCCCTGGCGCAGCACGCGGTACAGCTCCGACCAGCGGATGCGGATGCCCGGGTTGTCGGCCACCTGCGACAGGGGCAGCGCCATCAGCGGCGTGCCGTCGGTCAGGGCGATGTCCCAGCGGGTCCAGGGCAGGCTGGCGGCCTCCACCTCGGCCGCGAGCGCGGCATCGAGGCGGCGCAGCGCCTTGATGGCGTTCGGGCCCACGTTCAGTCCGGTGCCGGCCTCGGCATGGTCGTCGGGCCCGACGCGCTCCAGGCAGTGCAGTTCCACGCCGGGCAGGCGGGCCAGTCGGCGGGCGAGGATGGCACCGGCCACGCCGGCGCCCACGATCACGATCTTCATGAGGGCATCTCTTCCTTGTCGAGGGCAGGCGGCCAGCACCAGGCTGGCGCGGCATCGCGTTCCCACATCGCGCCGACGGCGCACAGCAGCGCGTCGCCACCGCGCGGGGCCACCAGTTGCAGGCCGACCGGCAGTCCTTCTTCCGTCGGGCCGGCCGGCAGCGCCAGCGCGGGCAGTCCGGCGCCGTTGACGAAGGCGGTGAACACGGCATGGCCGCGGCCGTCCACCGGCTGGCCGGCGATGGTGGTGGGATGGGATTGGTCGGCGGGCCAGGGCAAGGCCGCGCTGGCCGGGGTGAGCAGCAGGTCGTGCTGAGCGAACAGGCCCTGCAAGGCCCGCGCCAGCGCGCGTTGCAGCGCCTGGGCCTGGAACAGCTCGACCGCGCTGTGGCTGCGGCCCTGCGCAAACAGCGCGGCCATGGCGGGTGTGAGCTCGTCCTCGCGGCCGTCGATGCGCTCCTGCAGCGCGGCGGCCATGCCGGTGCTGGCGATGACCGGCCAGGCCTGGCAGTTGAAGGCCTCGACTTCGGGAAGCGAGGGCTGCACGACCACGGTGTGTCCCATGGCCTGCAGCCGCTCGGCCGCGGCATCGCTGCGCGCCAGGATGGCCGCATCGACCGGGCTGTCGCCGATGGTGCGCCAGTACGCAATGCGCAGCGGACCGGGGGCTTCACACAGCGGCGTCAGCGTGGGCGCGAGCAGGCGCAGCGCCAGCAGCAGGTCGGTCATGCCGCGGGCGATGGGGCCCGCTTCTTCCAGCCCCGGCAGCAGCACGGGCAGGCCATCGACACGCGGCACCATGCCGCGACCCGGCTTGAGGCCATACAGCCCGGTGAAGCCGCAGGGCCGGCGGACCGAGCCGCCGCCATCGGTGCCCAGGGCCAGCGGGCCGATGCCTGCCGCCACGGCCGCCACGGCGCCGCCGCTGCTTCCGCCGGGCGTGAGCGCCGGGGCCCACGGGTTGCCGGTGGGGCCGAAGAGCGGGTTGTCGGTGTAGCCCTGCAGGGTGAACTCGGGCACGTTGGTCTTGCCCAGAATCACCATGCCGCCCGCGCGCAGCCGCGCCACGGGGCTTTCGTCGCGCGCCGGCCAGTGGTCGGCGAAGAGCCGGCTGCCCCAGCGGCAGGGCAGGCCGGTCGCGGGGAGGTTGTCCTTGACGGTGAGCGGCACGCCATCGAGCGGCGACAGCGGCGCGCCCCGTCGCCAGCGGGCCTCGCTGGCCTGGGCCGCCGCCAGTGCTGCGGCGTCATCGCGCACCACCAGGGCGTTGATGACGGGGTGCACCGCTTCCGCCCGGCTCAGCACGGACAGCAGTGCCTCCACCGGCGACAGCGTGCGCCGCGCATAGGCCTGCGACAGGGCCTCGGCGCTCATCTGCCAGGCGTGCATGGCGGTCATGCGTGTCAGGCGACCGCCGCGATCACGGCCACCAGGCCGCCGCCGTCCGGACCCTGGTGTTCCGCGCCGCCGGAGACGAAGAGGCGCCCATCGCCCAGCACGCCGGCCACCAGCCCGCCCACGGCGCCGCGGATGTGGCGCTGGGCATTGATGTCGGTGTCGTCCAGCATGGTGTGGCGGACGCCGCGCACCTGGCCGCGGCGATCGGGTTCGCACTTGACGAAGACGGCCGCCACGCGCATGGCCTGCTCGGCCGGCAACTGCGGCGTGGCGGAGAGACCCAGCGGGCGCAGCGCCTCGCCGACGGCGGCGATGTCCAGCGCGTCGCGCATCGGCGCGCAGCCCATGCGCAGCGGGCCCTGCCAGCGGGTGCTGTGGCCGAGCACGATCACCTCGTTGGCCTCCACCTCCACGCCGGAGGAAACGCTGGCGCGGGCCGAGAAGCGGTCGAAGTCCTGCAGCAGCGCACCTTCCAGCACCGGGTCGTCGGGCAGTTCGCCCAGCGCGATGGCGGCGCCGAAAGCGCCCGCCGCCCGGGCGAAGGCCATGGAGCGACCCGGATCGGCCGTAAGCACGGTGTGGCCGGCCGCCGCGGCCGCCTGGGCCCGGGCCGAGGTGACGCAGGGGCACTTGAGCTGGACGAAGGCCACGTCCTCGGGCCGGTCGATGCCGGCCTGGTCCATGGCGGCGCGCACGGCCTGGGCGACCGTGCGCACATGGGTCCAGCGGCCGATGTCCTGAGCGGCCATCGGGGGGCTGAAGGCGGTGCCGATGGCAAGGGCGGCGGAGGCCGCATTGATCGTCCGGGCGTTGGCGGGGGCGTCGACCGGGGCGTCGGTGCTGGCGCCGCGCGCCGCATGCGCCGGCACCAGACGGCGCGAGAAGACCACGTAATGCGGGCTCAGCACGCCTTCGGTGCCGCCGGAGAGCACGCAGGGCAGCGCGCGCCAGATCGCCTCGGCCGGCCGCCCGGTGCGCTCGGCCAGCAGCTGCATCAGCGACTGGGTGAAGTAGCCACGGGTGAAGTCGTTCACGCCGCCATTGCCCTCGGTCTTGCCAATGACCGCCACCACCTCGTCGGCGCCCACGGTGCCGGCGTCGAAGAGCGCGGCCAGGGCCGACAGATCGCCGGGATGGGCCATGGCCAGACGGTGCACGGCCAGTTGCGGGCGCAGGTCGGAAGAGGGGAAAAGGAAGGCGGAAGTCATGATGCGCTGCACAAGATGACCGCAGTATGGGCAGCGGCTGCGCCAACTTCCAGAGCATTGTTTCGCTCGGAGCGAGCGCAAATTGTGTGCGGTCGACACGGGCCAAGCTGTGCCCGTGTATGCCGGCGCACCAAGCCGCCGAGGCCTGCCGGACCGGCGCAAAGCCGCCGGTAGCGGAAGGTGAGCTTCGCTTCAGGAAGCCGGAGTGACCGGCAGCGGCCGCCACTGCGCCAGCGCGGCCTGCAACCCGTCCTCCAGTAGCCCGCCGTAGCGCAGGGTGGGCCGCATGCCGGCAAAGCCGGCGCCGCCGAGCATGCAGTCGGGAGCCATGCCGCCCGGGTGCGCGCCGGCCAGATCGTCCAGCGCCCGCTGGACCAGCGCCGAGAAGGCGGCCGGGTTCTGGCTGCCGGCCAGCCCGGTGGTGTCCAGCGTGGTGATGCCGTGCAGCAGCGGCCAGGCGCTGGAGTGGCGCGCGGCCAGCTCATGCAGCATCGGCCCCCAGGCCTTGCCGGCAGTGACGATGTGGAAGGGGCGCCCGCGGGCCAGCGCCTGCAGCATGCTGGACTCGGCCATGCCCAGCACCGGCACGCGGCTGGCGGCCCGCAGCGCCGCCAGCCCCGGGTCGCCGTAGCAGGACAGCAGCACGGCATCGGCCCAGCCGTCGTCCACTGCGGGCCAGGCCCGGGCGGCGGCGGCGGCGCCGGCGGCAAAGCTCTCGCGGGTGGCGATCACCGGCGGCCCGTCGTCGCAGGTGAAGCCGCGCAGCTCCACCTGGCCGACCGTCAGCCGGCGCAGCTCGTGCAGCACGGCGTCGGTCATGGCGGCCGTGCGGTTGGGATTGAGCACCAGCAGCCGGGGGCGTGGCGGCAGGGCGGGAGCGGTCTGGGTCATGGCAGGGCCCGGTGAAGGTGACAGCGGTGCCGGTCGAAGAAAGCAGCGCCCGTGCCCGCGGGGGTCAGGCGGCCGGCTGGGCCAGGCCGGCCTGGGCGTCGGCCCAGGCCTCCGCGATGGCCTGCTCGGCGTCCACTTCGGCTTCGGGCGCGGCGCGGGGCTTGAGCCGCGTCTCGATCAGCGACAGGTGCACCTGCATGGCCTTCATGGCGCCGGCCGCATCGCCGCGGCGCAGGGCCAGGGCGATGGCCTCGTGCTCCTCGCAGCCGCAGCCCGAGGCGCTGGCCGGCTCGAAGAAGGCCACCAGCATGGCGGTGCGGCTGACCAGCTCCTGCAACTGACGCACCACGAAGGGGCTGCCGGTGAACTCGGCCAGCAGCAGGTGGTATTCGCCCGACAGCCGGATCGAGGCCGCGCGGTCGCCCGCATGCAGCGCGGCATGCTCGCGCCGCTCGTGTTCGGCCAGCGCCTCTAGCTGCGAGGGGCTCAGCGTGCCGGCCAGACTGCCGACGATGCCGCCTTCAATGATGCGGCGGGCGTCGTAGATCTCGCGCGCCTGCGCCAGTGTGGGGTTGCTGACGAAGCAGCCGCGGTTTGGCATCAGGTCCAGCAGCCGCTCGTGGCCCAGCCGGTGCAGCACCTTGCGCACCCGCTCGCGCGAGACGCCGAAGATCTGCGCCAGGCGCGTTTCCACCAGCTGGGTGCCGGGCGCGAGCCGCCCGGCCAGCAGCGTCTGCGCCAGGGTGCGGTGGATGGCCTCTTCCGTCGGATGCATCCGGATGACTTTAGCGCAGGCCCTCGGGACGCCCATCCGCGCGATCCCTGTCGGCGGACGCCGTCATCCGGCGGCGGTGGCCACCGAGCCGGGGCGGGGAGCGTGGGCCAGCCAGTGGCGGGCGATCTGCTCGCGCGTGGCGATCCAGGCGCCGCCGCGGCGCTGCAGGTGTTCGAGGATCAGCGCCAGCGCCTTCATGCGTGCTGGCCGCCCGATCATGCGCAGGTGCAGTCCCACCGACATCATGCGTGGCCGTGTGGCGCCCTCGTCGTGCAGCCAGTCGAAGGCATCGCAGACGTACTCGGCGAACTGCGCGGCGGTGGCGAAGCGCTGCGTGTGCTGGAACTGCATGTCGTTGGTGTCGAAGGCATAGGGCAGCACCAGGTGCGGCCGGCCGGCCACCGGCACGAAGAAGGGCACATCGTCGTTATAGGCGTCGCTGTCGTAGAGGAAGCCGCGCTCGGCCAGCAGCGCCCGCGTATTCGGCGTGCAGGCCGAGCGCGTGTGCCAGCCCACCGGCCGCCGCCCGCAGGCCGCCTCGATGGCGCCCAGGCAGGCGTCCATGGCGGCGGCCTCCTGGGCGGGCGCCATGCCGGCATGGCTCTCCCAGCGCCAGCCATGGGCCGAGACCTCATGCCCGCGGGCCACCGCATCCTGCGCCAGCCAGGGGCTGCGCTCCACCGCGCGCCCGCAGGCGCTCACCGTCATCGGCGCGTGATGGCGCTCGAACAGCTCGGCGATCCGCCACCAGGCAGCGCGGGTGCCGTATTCGAAGTGGCTGTCGATGCACGGATCCCAGCCGGTGCGCGGGTCGATCACCTCGTACACCGACTCGTTGCGTGCATCGCCATCGGCCACCGAGAACTCGGCGCCCTCCTCGAAGTTCAGCACGAAGGAGACCGCCACCCGCGCCCCGCCCGGCCAGGCCACGGCGGGTGGGCGATTGGCGTAGCCGATGAAGTCGCGGGGCTGGGCGGGGTGAGGCTGGTTCATCAGTCTGCTTTGATGTTGCGGTCTTTGACGACTTTGGCCCAGCGCGTGAACTCGGCGTTGAGGTAGTCGTTGGCCTGCGGCAGCGTGGTCGTGACGACCTGGCCGCCAGTGTCCTCGATGCGCGTGCGGAACTCGGGCAGGGCGGCCAGCTTGCGCAACTCGGCATTGACCTGCTCCAGCACCGGCCTGGGCGTCTTGGCCGGCGCCAGCAGCATGTACCAGGAAACGAATTCGTAGCCCGGGATGCCGGCCTCGGCCACCGTGGGCACGTTGGGCAGCTTGGGCGCGCGCTTGGCACCGGTCACGGCCACGGCATTGAGCTTGCCGCTGGTCACCAGCGGCAGGGAGGAGGTGATGATGTCCACCGACAGCGGCACGCGGTCGGCCATCACGTCCTGCAGTGCGGGGGCGGCGCCCTTGTACGGCACATGCGTCATGCGCACGCCGGTCATCGACTCGATCAGTGCCGCGCCCACATGGCTCGTCGTGCCCACGCCGGACGAGGCGTACTGCACTTCGTCCGGCTTGGCGCGGGCCATGGCCAGCAGGTCCTTGAGCGATTTGTCCTTGAGCGCCGGGCCGGTCACGATGACGCTGGGCACCTCGGCCACCACGCCCACGGGCACGAAGTCGGCGCGGGTGTCGTAGGGCAGCTTGGCGTACATGAAGGGGTTGACCGCATGGCCGATGGTCACCATCAGGAAGGTGCTGCCGTCGGCCGGCGACTTGGCCGTCACGTCGGTGCCGATGATGCCGCCCGCGCCGGGCCGGTTGTCGATCACGATGGGCTGGCGGTTGCCCGTGGCCTCGGCCAGCTTCTGGCCCACCAGGCGGGCATACACGTCGGCGGCGCCGCCGGGCGGGAAGGGCACGACGATCTTCACGGGGCGGTCGGGCCAGGCGGCGGGTTCGGCGGCAGTGGCGGACAGGGTGGTGCCCAGCCCGGCCGCGGCCAGCAGCCCGCCGAGCAGCGCGGCGGACCAGGTGCGGCGGGTGGATCGGGCCGGGAGTTGTGCGGCGGAAGTGTGGACAACAGGACGGTGCATGGCGGGCTCCAGCGAAAGGGTTGGGCGGGTGCCGCGCTTCGCCTCGGGAAGTGCCTGCACCTGGATTGTGCACTTCACTGATTTGATTGTGCACAATTCAATCCGCAAGCGGCTTTCGTGCCAGGCCGCAGGCACGGGCCGGACCACTGCCGCCGGATCGGGCGTTCAGTGCGGCAGCGCCGCCAGCGCGTTGACCAGCGCCTCCTGGAAGGACAGCGCCGCGATCGGCAGCATCCTTCCTTCGCGCGTGGCCAGCACCAGCTGGCTGCTGGTGAGCGAGCGGTCCGTTAGCGGGATCGACACCAGCTCGCCGGTGCGCACCTCGCGCAGGGTGCCGATCTGGAACTGGAAGCTGATCGCCCCGGTCTGGCGCGTGAACTCCTTGAGCGTCTGCACGGCGCTGGCCTCCAGCGCCACCTTCAGTTGCAGCCGCGATCGGGCCATCACCGCATCGAGCAGCCGCCGGCTGCCGAAGGAGCGGTCGCCCAGCGCCACGGTGTACTCCTGGCAGTCGGCCAGGCGCAGGCTCTCGCGGCCGGCCAGGGGGTGGTCGGGGCGCAGCATGGCGCACAGCGGCTGATCCAGTGCGCTGATCACCCGCAGGGACTCGGCCGGCTGCGGGTCGTGCACGAGGACCATCTCCACGTCGTCGGCCATCAACTGCTGCACCAGCTGGGCCGTCACGCCCGACACCACCTGGAACTGCACGCCCGGGTGCGCCTGCTGGTAGTGCGCGATGGTGCGGGGCATCAGGTCGCTGGCCACCGACTCCGCGCAGCCGATGCGCACCGTGCCGCGCACCAGGCCGCGCAGCTGCTCGATCTGCGAGGCGGCCGAACGCAGGTCGCCCAGCGTGCGGCGCACGGCCGTCAGCAGCACCTCGCCGGCCGCCGTCAGCCGCACACCACGGGGCAGGCGCTCGAACAGGGGCGTGCCGATCTCCGCCTCGATCTCCAGGATCTTGCGGTTGAGCGCGGTCGAGGCGACGTGCAGCTTTTCGGCCGCCTTGCGGATCGAGCCGGCGCGGGCGACGGCGTCCAGATAGACAAAGGAGCGCGGCGGGTGGAGCATGGCGAGGGCATTGTGCAGGGGCTGTTGCAGCGGGCCCTGCCGAGCCGCATGCCGGGGCGCTGCGACGCCCAGGCCCGGCGCAGGCGTAGGCACTTGCCCACAGGGCGAAGCGCCCCCCGGGGCATGCGCCCGCGCGCCCCGCTGCCTAACATCGGCGAGCCATGCCCATGGAGACACCGCACGAGACCGAATCGCTCCCGCCACCGCGCGCCGCGTCGCGCCCAGGCGATCTGGTCGTCGCCCGCCCCGAAGGCCTGTACTGCCCGCCCGGCGACTTCTACATCGACCCCTGGCGTCCGGTCGACCGGGCCGTCATCACGCATGGCCATTCGGACCATGCGCGCTGGGGCCACAACCACTACCTGGCGCACGAGCAGGGCGAAGGCATCCTGCGCGCGCGGCTGGGCGCCGACATCACGCTGCAGACCCTGCCCTACGGCCAGGCCATCGAGCACCACGGCGTTCGCATCTCGCTGCATCCGGCCGGCCATGTGCTGGGCTCGGCCCAGGTGCGGCTGGAGCACGGCGGCCAGGTCTGGGTGGCCTCGGGCGACTACAAGACCGAGCCCGACGGCACCTGCACGCCCTTCGAGCCGGTGCGCTGCGATTGCTTCATCACCGAATCCACCTTCGGCCTGCCCATCTACCGCTGGCCCACGCAACCCGAGCTGTTCGCACAGATCGACGACTGGTGGCGGCGCAATGCCGAGGAAGGCCGCGCCAGCGTGCTGCTCGGCTATGCCTTCGGCAAGGCACAACGCATGCTGCATGGCGTGGACGCCTCCATCGGGCCGATCGTGGTGCACGGCGCGGTCGAGCCGCTCAATGCCGTCTACCGCGCGGCGGGCGTGGCGCTGCCGCCCACGCTGCGCGTCACCGACCCCGGCGTCGATGCCGCACTGCTGCGCCGCGCCCTGGTGGTGGCGCCGCCCTCGGCGCAGGGCACGCCGTGGATGCGCCGCTTCGGCGCCAACGCCTCGGACGCCTTCGCCAGCGGCTGGATGCTGCTGCGCGGCACACGCCGGCGCCGCGGCGTGGACCGCGGCTTCGTCATGAGCGACCACGCCGACTGGCCCGGCCTGCACAGGGCCATCGCGGCCACGGGCGCGGAGCGGGTGATGGTCACGCACGGCAGCGTGGCGGTGATGGTGCGCTGGCTGCGCGAGAACGGCCTCGACGCCCAGGCCTTCGCCACCGAATACGGCGACGAGGACATCGCCGATGCGCCGGAGGCAGCGGCGTCATGAAGGCCTTCGCAGCCCTCTACCGAGAGCTGGACGCCAGCACTTCCAACCTGGTCAAGCAGGCCGCCCTGCAGCGCTACCTGCGCGCCGCGTCGCCGCGCGATGCGGCCTGGGCGGTGTACTTCCTGGCGGGCGGCAAGCCGCGCCAGCTGGTGCCCGTCAAGCTGCTGCGCCTGCTGGCGCAGGAGGCGGCGGGCCTGCCCGAATGGCTGTTCGTCGAAAGCTACGAGGCCGTGGGCGATCTGGCCGAGACCATCGCGCTGCTGCTGCCGCCTTCCGACGGCACCCACGAGCTGGGCCTGGCCGACTGGGTGGAGCAGCACCTGCTGCCCCTGCGCGGCGCGCCGGCCGAGGGCCTGCCCGACACGCTGCGCGCCCAATGGCGGCTGCTGGCGCCGGAGGAGCGCCTCGTCTACTTCAAGCTCATAACCGGGGCCTTCCGCGTCGGCGTCTCCAAGCTGCAGGTTACGCAGGCCCTCGCGGCCGTGGGCGGGCTGGACCCCAAGCGTGTCGCCCAGCGGCTGATGGGCTACACCCACATCGGCGCGCGGCCCGGCGAGGCGGACTATGCCGCGCTGATCGCGCCCGAAGCGGCAGAGGGCGAGGGCGCGCCCATCAGCGGCGGCCAGCCCTATCCCTTCTTTCTGGCCCATCCCTTCAACGAGCCGCTCGAACGCTTCGACGAGCTGCTGGGGCCGCCCTCCGGCTGGCAAGTGGAATGGAAGTGGGACGGCATCCGCGCGCAGATCGTCTGCCGCGGTGGGCAGGCCTGGATCTGGTCGCGGGGCGAGGAACTGGTCAGCGAGCGCTTTCCGGAGCTGGCCGCGCTGGGCGACGTGCTGCCCGAGGGCACGGTGCTGGATGGCGAGATCGTGGTGTGGCGGGACGCACCGGCCGAGGCTGAAACCCGCGCTCGCAATGACGATGCGGACGCCGAGGCGCCCACGGCCGGCGCAGCACCGGGCGCTCGCGCCGCCGAGGCGGCCGCGGCCGGCGTCGCCCCGATGCCGGCGCGCACGGCCGGCCGCGTGCAGCCCTTCGCGGAGCTGCAAAAGCGCATCGGCCGCAAGACGCTCGGCCCCAAGCTGCTGCGCGAGCTGCCCGTGGTGCTGCTGGCCTACGACCTGCTCGAAGAAGCCGGCCAGGACCTGCGCCCGCTGCCCCAGCACGAGCGCCGCGCCCGCCTCGACGCGCTGCTGGCGGCCGTGAACCACCCGGTGCTGCGTCCCAGCCCCGTGCTCACGGGCGACAGCTGGGCCGACCTGGCGCGTCAGCGCGAGGCCTCGCGCAGCCTGGGTGTGGAGGGCTTCATGCTCAAGCGCCGCGATGCGCAGTACGGCGTGGGCCGCACCAAGGACGTGGGGCTGTGGTGGAAGTGGAAGATCGACCCGCTCACGGTCGACGCCGTGCTCATCTACGCCCAGCGCGGCCACGGCCGCCGCGCCAGCCTCTACAGCGACTACACCTTCGCCGTGTGGGACGGTCCGCCGGGGAAGGAGGGCCGCCAGCTGGTGCCCTTCGCCAAGGCCTATTCGGGCCTCACCGACGCCGAGATGGCCAAGGTCGACGCCGTGATCCGCAAGACCACCATCGAGAGCTTCGGCCCCGTGCGCAGCGTGCGGCCCACGCTGGTCTTCGAACTCGGCTTCGAGGGCATCGCCCGCAGCCCCCGCCACAAGAGCGGCATCGCCACCCGCTTCCCGCGCATGCTGCGCTGGCGGCAGGACAAGCCGGTGGAAGAGGCGGACACCTTGCAGACGCTGCAGGCTTTGTTGCCTCAGGGCTGAAGTCGTGGGCGGGCGCCAGCAGGGTCGTCCGGCCGGTTGTTCTCGATCCACACCCGCGTCGGCCCGCCCACGCGCGACAGGCGCATGTGGTACTCGTAGCGGCCGGGGTGGTACAGGCCGGTGAGGTATTGGACCGGCCGGCCCCCTGCATCGCACACCACGCGCGCGATGCGCAGCAGCGGCTCGCCGGCCTGCATGCGCAGGGCCTGCGCCACCTGCAGGTCGGCCAGGGCGGCGCCCATGGTCTGCTCGGCCGAATCGACCTGCACGCCATGCTGCTCCAGCGCGACCAGCATGGGCATGTCCTGCAGCGTGTGCCGCTGCACCGCCGCGGCCAGATCGGCCGGCAGGAAGACTTCGGAGTACAGAAAGGGCTGCGTCTTGAACTTGCGGATGCGCACCACCCGCAGCACCGGCGCGCCGGCCGCGAGGCCCAGCGCCTCGGCCGCATGCGAAGGCGCTTCCACCACGCCGTGGTCCAGCACCTGCACCCGCGTGCGCTCGCCCAGGCTGACGATGCTGTCGAGCAGGCCGGCGCGCAGGGGCAAGTGGCGCGGCGGCTCGCCCGTGCCGGTGGGCAGGGTGCCCTTGCCGCGCATGCGCATCACCAGGCCTTCTTCCTGCAGGCGGGCCAGCGCGGTCCGCACGGTCACGCGGGCCACGCCGAATTCCCGCGCCAGCTGGCGCTCGCCCGGCAGCGGCAGGCCCCGTTCGTAGTGGCCGGATTTCAGTCGCTCGCGCAGCAGCAGGCGCACCTGCTGGAAGCGCGGCAGGAGAGAGGGTTCGGCAGCGGCAGGCATGCGGCCGAATGTAGGAGGGCCGTTGGTGCGGGGCAAGGCGGGTCCTGGCGTCGGTCGTCCTTGTCCGCAGTGCACCGCCGGTCGCCGGTGCGCGGACGGGTCAATCGACGGTCGCGCCCGAGGCCTTGATGATCTTCGCCCAGTCCTGCACGTCCTGCGCCACGAATTGGCCGAACTGCGGCGGCGTCATGTGGACGGCGGTGGCCGCTTCGGTCTGCATGCGCTCCTGGTAGGCCGGCGAGTCGATGGCGGCCTTGACCGCGGCATAGAGCTTGTCGGTCACGTCCTGCGGCATGCGCGCCGGCCCGAACAGGCCGAACCAGGCCTGCGACTCGAAGCCCTTGACGGTGCGGCCGATGGGCGGCACGCCCGGGAACTGCGCCAGCGGCTCGCGCGTGCTCACGCCCAGCAGCTGGATGGCGCCGCTCTTCGCATGCGGCAGCACGTTGACGGCGCTGGCGAACATCAGGTCCACCGTGCCGGCCAGCACGTCGGCCAGTGCGGGGTTGGTCCCCTTGTAGGGCACGTTGACGATGTCGGTGCCCGTCATCATCTTGAACTGCTCGCTGGCCAGGTGCAGCGAGGAGCCCTGCGCGCCGATGGCGAAGTTGAGCTTGCCCGGGTTCTTCTTCGCGTAGGCGATGAGCCCCGCCATGTCGCTGAAGGGCAGGCCCTTGCGGGCGATCAGCACGCTGGGCACGCGCGCCACCATGGTGATGGGCGTGAAGTCCTTCACCGGGTCGAAGCCCAGGTTTTTGTAGAGCGTGGCGTTGATGGTGTGGCCGGTGAAGCTCATCAGCAGCGTGCTGCCGTCGGGCGGCGCCTTGGCCACATAGGCGGCGGCGATGTTGCCGCCGGCACCCGCGCGGTTCTCGACCACCACCGGGCGGCCCAGGCTCTCGCCCATCATGCGGCCGATGATGCGGGCCAGGGTGTCGGTGGTGCCGCCGGCCGGGCTGCCCACGACGATGGTGAGGGGTCTGCCTTCCTGCGCGAGCGCAAGGCCGGGCAGGACGGCGGTGGCGGCCAGCAGCGCGGCCAGCGCGGCGCGGCGTGTGCGCGGGAATGTCATCGGGCTGTCTCCTTGTGATTGGGGGCATGCTAGGCAGCGGGGCGGGGGCGTTCAATGGGACCAACTGGTCCTATCGATGGAGCCACTGACTGCCGCGCAGAGACGGGCGGCGGTCGGCGCCGTGGCGGCGGCGTCAGCGTCGTCTGCCGGCACCGGGACGCCGCCGGGTCCAGGCCGAGGCGCATGGGCTTTGCCTCTGGCTTCCATCACGGCCTCTCGGCCTGCACCCCGGCGCGGCGGCCTTTGCTGTAATCGGCCGATGCCTCGCCGGCCTGCCCGATCGCCCGCCGCCCCTTCGAACGATGTGCCTGCACGGCCCGTCGAAGCCGCCGTCCAGCGCTGGTTTGACGCCCGCGGCTGGCAGCCCTTCGCCTTCCAGCGCGAGGTGTGGGCCGCCATCGCGGCCGGCCGCTCGGGTCTTCTTCATGCGACCACCGGCGCGGGCAAGACGTATGCGGTGTGGCTGGGCGCCCTGCAGGCGCTGGCGGGCGAGCCGCCGACGGCCGGCGCCGCAACCAAGGACACCGCGCCACCGCCGCTCACGGTGCTGTGGATCACGCCGATGCGCGCCCTGGCCGCCGATTCGCTGCGCGCCCTGTCCGAGCCGCTGCCCCTCGCCGCACCGCACTGGGCAGCCGCCGCGCGCAGCGGCGACACCTCGTCCTCCGAGCGCAGCGCGCAGAACCAGCGCCTGCCCACGGTGCTGGTCACCACGCCCGAGAGTCTGTCGCTGATGCTGGCCCGCGCCGATGCGCAGGAGCGCCTGCGCCATCTGCGCCTGGTGGTGGTGGACGAATGGCACGAGCTGCTGGGCAACAAACGCGGCGTGCAGGTTCAGCTGGCCCTGGCACGCCTGCGCAGCTGGAACGCGGGACTGATGGCCTGGGCCATGTCCGCCACGCTGGGCAACCTGCACGAGGCCATGGGTGCGCTGCTGGGCCCGGGCGAAGCCGGCGTGCTGGTGCAGGGCCAGGTGCCCAAGACGCTGGTGGTCGACACCCTGCTGCCCGGACGCACAGACCGCTTTCCCTGGGGCGGTCACCTGGGCCTGGCGATGCTGCCGCAGGTGGTGCAGGAGATCGATGCCAGTCCCAGCACGCTGGTCTTCACCAACACCCGCTCGCAATCCGAGATCTGGTACCAGGCCTTGCTCGAAGCCCGGCCCGACTGGGCGGGACTGATCGCGCTGCACCACGGCTCGCTCGACCGTGCGGTGCGCGAATGGGTGGAACTGGGCCTCAAGGGCGGCCAGCTCAAGGCGGTGGTCTGCACCTCCAGCCTGGATCTGGGCGTGGACTTTCTGCCGGTGGAGCGCGTGCTGCAGATCGGCTCGCCCAAGGGCGTGGCGCGGCTGCTGCAGCGCGCCGGTCGCTCGGGCCATGCGCCGGGCCGGCCTTCGCGCGTCAGCATCGTGCCCACCCACAGCCTGGAGCTGGTCGAGGGTGCCGCCGCGCGCGACGCCATCGCGGCCGGCCACATCGAATCGCGCCACACGCCGCGCGAGCCGCTGGACGTGCTGGTGCAGCACCTCGTGACGGTGGCATTGGGCGGTGGCTTCCGGCCCGAGGCGCTGCTGGAAGAGGTGCGGCGCACGGCGGCCTATGCGCATCTGTCGGAGGCCAACTGGCAGTGGTGCCTGGACTTCGTGCGCCAGGGCGGCCCCTCGCTCGCGGCCTATCCTGACTACCACCGCGTGGTGCCCGATGCCGAGGGCGTGTGGCGCGTGCCCGATGCGCGGCTGGCGCGGCGGCACCGCAGCAACATCGGCACCATCGTCAGCGACGCCAGCATGAGCGTGCAGTTCGTCGGCGGCGCGCGTATCGGCACGGTGGAAGAAAGCTTCGTCGCCCGCATGAAGCCGGGCGACTGCTTCCTGTTTGGCGGCCGCATGCTGGAGCTGGTGCGCATCCGCGAGATGACCGCCTGGGTGCGCCGCGCCAGCGGCCAGCGCCCGGCCGTGCCGCGCTGGAACGGCGGGCGTATGCCGCTGTCCACCACGCTGGCCGATGCCACGGTGCAGCAGCTGGCGCTGGCTGCCGAGGGCCGCTACGACTCGCCCGAGCTGCAGGCCGTGCGGCCCCTGCTGGAGATCCAGCAGGCCTGGTCGCGCCTGCCCACGCCCGACACGCTGGTGGCCGAGGCGCTGCGCACGCGCGAGGGCTGGCACCTGTTCCTCTATCCCTTCGCCGGCCGGCATGTGCACCTGGGGCTGGCCAGCCTGCTGGCCTGGCGGGTGGCGCAGCATGCCCCGCGCACCTTCTCCATCGCGGTCAACGACTACGGCTTCGAGCTGCTGTGCGCCACCGAGGTCGACTGGCCGCAGCTGCTGCCTGAGGTGCTGCGCGCCGGCCATGATGCGTCCGCGCAGGAGGCGCTGGCCGCGCACGACGATGAGGGCGCGCTGCTGCACGAGGTGCTGGCCAGCCTCAACGCCAGCGAGCTGGCGCAGCGGCGCTTCCGCGAGATCGCGCGGGTCTCGGGTCTGATCTTCCAGGGCTACCCGGGCGAGAAGCGCAGCAGCCGGCAGCTGCAGGCCTCGTCGTCCCTGTTCTGGGAGGTGCTGCGCAAGTACGACCCGGCCAACCGCCTGCTGGTCCAGGCCGAGACCGAGCTGCTGGCGCAGGAGCTGGACATCGCCCGCCTGCGCGAAAGCCTGGTGCGCATGGCCGGCCAGCGGCTGGAGTTGGTGCAGCCGAAGCGACCCACGCCCTTCGCCTTTCCGCTGATGGTCGAGCGCTTTCGCGAGAAGCTCAGCAACGAGAGCGTGGCCGACCGCATCGCCCGCATGGTGGCTCAGCTGGAAGAGGCCGCCGGCGGCGACATTCCCGTGGGCGACGCGCAGGACGTGAGGCGCACCCTGGCCTTCGGGCAGGAGCAGCCGCCGGACAAGCCGGTCAAGGGCAGCGAGGGCGCCGCGCCCGCCCCGCGCCGCGCCCGGCGTCCGCGAAAACCGTCGAAGCCGCTGCCGCCGCTCTAGCGCTGTGCGCGCCGCGGGGCCGAGCAGGGCGGCGCGGCCACGCCGTTGGCGAGCAGGCCGGGCACGCGGCTCGCACGCAATGCCCTGGGTATCAAGCCGGCCAGTCGGTCGGGACTTCGTGGCCGTTCAGCTTTCCGGATGGTTGCGAAACGTAAACTGCTGCCTCCTTCCGCCGCGCCATGTCCTTTCTTCCCGTTTCCGACGCCCCCGCCGCCCATGAAGTGCTCTGGGCCGGCGAGCGCCTCCACCTGCTGCCCGAGCGCGCCCTGTGGTGGCCGGCGACCCGCACCCTGTTCATCGCCGACCTGCACATCGGCAAGGCCGCCACCTTCCGGGCCCTGGGCCAACCGGTGCCCGGCGGCACCACGCAGGAGAACCTGGCCCGCCTCGACGGGCTGATCCATCGTCAGGGTGCGCGCGAGGTGGTCTTCCTGGGCGACTTCCTGCATGCGCCGCAGGCCCGCACGCCGCAGGTGCTGCAGGCCTTGGCCGCCTGGCGCGAACGGCATCCGCAGCTGGGCATGACGCTCGTGCGCGGCAACCACGACGATCGGGCCGGCGATCCGCCAGCGGAGCTGCGCATTGCGCTGGCCGACGAGCCCTTCGCGCTCGGCCCCTTCGCCTGCTGCCACCATCCGCAGACGCAGCCTGGTCGCTTCGTGCTGGCGGGCCATCTGCATCCGGCCTGCGCGCTGCAGGGCCCGGGCCGTGACAGCCTGCGCCTGCCCTGCTTCGTCAGCGAACCGGGCCTGGCGATCCTGCCGGCCTTCGGCGAATTCACCGGCGGCCTGCTGCTGCCGCGGATGCCGCAGCGCCGGCTGCATGCGGTGGGCGGCGGGCGCGTGTGGCTGCTGCCGGCAGCGTCCGGCGATGGCGAAGAGGGAGCACGATGGCCTCAGTGAACCTGCGCGAGGAAGCCGCGCTGATGCTCACCCGCTCGTCCATCGTGGCCGAACTGGACATCCACGACGCGCGCGTCATCGTCGATGCCATGCGCCCCATGGCCGTCAAGGCCGGCACGGTGATCATGACCGAGGGCCAGACCGACGACGTCGACTACATGGCCCTGGTGCTCGAAGGCCAGGTGCGGGCCGAGGGCACGGGCGTGGGCGATGGCGACGAGGTGGTCATTTCCGTCATCGACGCCGGCCAGCTCTTCGGCGAAATGGGCCTGATCGACGGCTCGCCCCGCTCGGCCACCTGCACGGCCCTCACCGACCTCAAGCTGGCGGTGCTCACCCGCAAGGCGCTGCGCGGCCTGGTGGAAGTGCAGCCGGCCGTGGCCGCGCGGCTGATGCTCTCCATCTCGCGCGCGTTGGCCGAGCGTCTGCGCGAGAGCAACCGCCGCCTGCGCACCCTGTCGCAGATCAGCCGCGCCATGCAGGCGGAGCTGAGCGCGGTGCACGCGGTGAACAAGCGGATGCTGGCGGCGCAGGCGCGCAAGGGCGGCTGAGACTTCCTGCGGGCCCGCGCGTGGCGTGGGCTGGCTTGGCTTGGCGCGAAGGCGGGCTTGGCCAGGGCGTGTCCTCGCCGGCGCGGCGCAAGGCCGGGCGGCTTGGCTTTGCATGGCGTGGCGTGGCGCCATGGCCGGACGATTCCCCAGCCAAGGGCGCATCCCCCATGCGGGCCCGTTCACCCACGACCGTTCAGGCTGAGTCTGTCGAAGCCCGCCGACGCACGCCGGGGCACACGGGCTGACTGACTTTCCTCGCCTGCTGCCCCCGCGCTTCTCGCCATGCCCTGCTGCAGTGCACCCCACGCACCGTTGCCGGCCATGGTGCACTCAAAATGGAGTGAATACTCCATTAAGTGAAGAAAACACTTACTCCATGGCTGGCACGCCGTATGCTGATGTGGATCAAACATCCCACGGAGCCGACGCACGATGAGAAGCACGCCCTATCCCCGCAACGCCTGGTACCCGCTCGGCTGGGCCCGCGACATCGGCCAGTCGCTGGCCAGGCGGCGCGTGCTGGGCGAAGACCTGGTGGTCTTCCGCACCAGCACCGGCGAGGTGGCCGCGCTGGACGACGCCTGCCCGCACCGCCTGGCGCCGCTGTCGCTGGGCCGTCTGCGCGGCGATTCGGTGGAATGCGGCTACCACGGCCTGGCCTTCGACTGCACCGGCCAATGCACGAATGCGCCCGGCATGCAGCGCGCGCCCGCCAATGCGCAGGTGCGCAGCTATCCCACGGCCACGTCGATGGGCATGGTCTGGGTATGGATGGGCGATGCCGCGCTGGCCGATCCGGCGCAGGTCTTCCATCTGCCGGAGTACGACGACCCGGCCTTCAGTGTGATCGAGGGCGACGCACTGCCCGTGGCCGCCAACTACCTGAGCCTGGCCGACAACCTGTGCGACCCGACCCACGTGGTGTACGTGCATCCCACCACGCTGGGCAGCACCGGCCGTGAGGAGACGCGCGTGCAGCACCAGCGCGAAGGCCGCAAGGTGGTCACCTGGCGCTGGGTGATCGACGGGCCGCTCATTCCCATCTTCCAGGGCCTGAAGGACTTCGGCGGCAACGTCGACCGCTGGCACTACTACCACTACCACGCGCCGAGCATCGCCGTCATCGACTTCGGCTCGGCCGCCACCGGCACCGGTGCGCCCGAAGGCGCGCGGGGCGACTGCATCCAGATGTTCGCCTGCCACTTCATCACGCCGGTGGATGCGCGCAGCTGCGTGCAGCACTGGCTGCTGCTGAAGAACTCGCCGGCCGACGCCGCCACCGACGAGCGCCTGCGCGCCGGTCTGCGCGTGGCCTTCAACGAGGACAAGGCGGTGCTCGAAGCCATCCAGTGCAACGAGGACAAGCCGCGTGAATGGCAGCGCGTGCAGCTCGGCCTGGATGCCTCGGCCATCAAGATGCGCCGCATCGTGCAGGAAATGGTCGAGGCCGAATCGGCCTGAACGTCCGGCTGCGCGCCCGCACCACCGGCGTGCCGCGTCTCCCATTCGGTCTCCCCCGTCTCCGTCCAACACCCACCCACGAGGACCCGCGATGATCCCCAAGCCCTGGCGTCAAGCCTTCACCGTCGGCCTTCTGGCCGCTGCCGCCGCCGTCCTGCCCGCCGCCGCGCAGGAGCCCGTCCGCATCGGCGAGATCAACAGCTACAAGGCGCTGCCGCAGAACCTGGTGCCCTACCGCAACGGCTGGCTGCTGGCGCAGGAAGAGATCAACGCCGCCGGCGGCGTGCTCGGCGGCCGCAAGCTGGAGACGCTGTTCCGCGACGACAACGCCAACCCCGGCGACGCCGTGCGCATGGCCGAAGAGTTGATCGCTCGCGAGAAGATCGACATCCTCTCCGGCGTCACGCTGTCGCATGTGGGCGTGGCGCTGGCCGACTTCGCGCGGCAGAAGAAGATGTTCTTCCTCGCCTCCGGCCCCTTGAGCGACAAGGTGGTGTGGGAGAACGGCAACCGCTACACCTACCGGCTGCGCTCGGGCACTTACGCGCTGGCCACGTCGGTGGTGGCCGAGGCCGCCAAACTGGGCAAGAAGCGCTGGGCGCTCATCTATCCCAACTACGAGTACGGCCAGGCCGCCACTGCAGCCTTCAAGGAGCAGCTCAAGAAGCTGCAGCCCGACGTGGAGTTCGTGGCCGAGCAGGCGCCGCCACTGGGCAAGATCGACGCCGGTGCGGTGGTGCAGGCCATCGCCGATGCCAAGCCCGACGCCATCTTCAACGTGATGTTCGGCAGCGACCTCACCAAGCTGGCGCGCGAAGGCAAGACGCGCGGCCTGTTCCAGGGCCGCGAGGTGGTGAGCCTGCTGACCGGCGAGCCCGAGTACCTGGACCCGCTCAAGGACGATGCGCCCGAGGGATGGATCGTCACCGGCTATCCCTACACCGCCATCAACACGCCCGAGCACCGCGCCTTCTATGCGGCCTACCAGAAGAAGTACGGCGACTATCCGCGCCTGAACGCCGTGGTGGGCTATGCCACGGTGAAAGCCCTGGCGGCCGGCATCCAGAAGGCTGGCAGCACCGACACCGAGAAGCTGATCGCCGCCTTCAAGGGCCTGAACTTCTCCACCCCCTTCGGCCCCGCCACCTTCCGCCCGCAGGACAACCAGTCCACGATGGGCATCTACGTGGGCCGCACGGCGGTCAAGGACGGCAAGGGCGTGATGCCGGCAGGCACCTACATCGACGGCAGCAAGCTGGCGCCGCCGGACGACGCCGTGCGCAAGTTGCGCAACCCAGGCTGATATCGGACCGCGTTCAGGCGGCGCCTGGCGCTGCCTCAACACTGCGAAGTACTACCTCGCAGATGTGCGCACGCCAGGCGCTGCGGCGCGGGCGGCTCATCAGGTCCACGCCCATCCAGGCCGAGCAGGTGTACTGGTTGGAGATGTAGAAGAAGCCGAGCGACATGATGCTCATGAGCACATGCTCAGCCTTCACGTCGCGGCGGAACACGCCCTGGGCCTGGCCGGCCGAGAGGATCTCGGCCACCGTTTCCACCAGCGGGAAGGACGTGCGCCCCACCTGCTGCGACTGGCGGATGTGCCTGCCGCGCAGCAGGTTCTCGTTCATGATCACGCGCACCAGGTCGGGGTTGGCCGCGTAGTGGTCCCAGGCATGCTCGATCAGCTGGCGCATGCCGGCCACCGGGTCGGGCGGCAGCACGAAATCGCGCTGCGCACCGATCATCTCGGCATAGAGCTTCTCCAGCACTGCCTGGTAGAGCCGCTCCTTGTTGCCGTAGTAGTAGTACAGCATGCGGTCCACCGTGCCGGCCTGCTTGCTGATGCGCTCGATGCGCGCGCCGGCAAAGCCGTGCTCCGCGAACTCGGCGATGGCGGCGGCCAGGATGCGGTGCTCGATCTGTTCTTCGGGCACCCGGGCGCTCACGCGCCGCGTGGGACCGCCCGCGGCGGGCGCCGGGGCTGTGTCCGCGACCGGCATGGCGCGGCGGTTGCGGGAGGACTTGTTGGCGGCGGAGGCGGTGTTCTTCTCGGTCACGTTGACCTGGGCCCTGCAGGGCGCTGGATGGCGGGCGGAGGGCGATTCTCGCGCAGGCCCTCCTCGATGGGGTTCTCTGCGAAGCGCCGGCGATCGGGCAAGGTAGGTCGTGGCTCGAAGCTTGCCCGCGCAAGCGCTTCCTTCGGTTGCTGGGGCGCCCGTTCAGCCCGCGTGCCAACGCCCCAGCAGCACCGCCGCGGCGCGCACGCGCTGCGTGTCGCGGCCCCAGCGGCGGCCCTTGGGCAGGTGGCGCAGCCAGCGCATGCGGCGGGCCGCTTCGGCCACGCGCTCGCGCACGCCGGGCTCGGCCGCGTCCATGGCCGTCTGCCAGTGCGCCGCGGCGGCCTGCGGGCCGGCCGCCAGGATCAGCGCGCCCGTCGAGTGCAGGTAGCTCAGCCAGTCGCGGGCCTGGCACTGGTCGGTGGGCAGCGTGGCGCCGGGGTCGTCCTCGAAGTCGATGAAGCCGATCTCGCCATCGGGGCACAGCACCATGTTGCGGGCGAAGGCCTGGCTCAGGTACTGGCCGCGGGCATGCACATGGGCGATGGCCTGCAGCCCCTGGGCCCAGGCAGCGAGCAGCACGGCCGGGCCCTGGGTGGCGGCCTGCTCCAGGCGTTCCATCAGCATGGCCGCGCCGCGGCCGGTGCCGGCCAGGTCGCTGATCAGCAGGCCCTCGGGCAACTCGGCCAGCACCTCGGGCACCCGCAGGCCGCTGGCCGCCAGGCTGCGCAGGCGCGCGGCCTCGATGCCGATGGCCGCGGTGCCGCCGGGATTGGGCACGGGCGTCAGCACCTCCAGCCGCAGCGTGCGGGCGATCAGCGACAGCAGCCGGTAGCGCAGCGGGCCGTGGCGCGGGCCGGCCTTCTTGAGCCAGACCCGTCGGTCGTCCAGGCGGTGGTCGGCCACGCTGCGCGCCTGGCGCGGCAGCATCTCGCGCAGGAAGGCATGCGGGTCGCGCCGGGGCGGGGCCTCGCCGCCGGCGGCGTCGTCGCGGCGGGGGGTAGAGGACGAGGAACGTCGAAAGGAGGGGCGAAGCGCTGCCATGAAAACGGGAATCGGCCGGGCCGGCCGCAGGGCCGCCAGAGGCGCTCGCCGGCCGGCGGCCCGGTGTGCTGCATCATAGGGGGCATTCCCCGACACCTTTTCCCATGACTTCCGACATCCCCCAGCCGGCCGAAGTCGGCCCCGCTGCCGCCCTGCCTCCCCTGACGCCCGAGGACTTCGACGCCCTGGACGACGCGCTCGATGCGATGCGCGAGCACGACGAGGACATCCCCCAGTGGGAGTTCTGCGACGGCTTCATGGCCGCGCTGGTCTGCACCCGCCGCGTGGTCGAGCCCAGCGAATACTGGCCCGCGCTCTTCGGCCCCGGCTTCTCCCCGGCCCAGCACATGGAGTTCGTCTGGCGCTGGAAGCGCCGCTGGCACGAGATGCAGACCGCCCTGGACGCGGCCGATGTGCAGTCGCTGGACGACGACCGCTGCTTCCAGCCCGAATGCCTGGACCTGCGCGGCGCCATCGCCGCCCTGCCGCCCGAGGAGCGCGCCGAAGCGCCCGAGGGCGAGCTGCCTTCCTTCGCACAGGTGTGGGCCCTGGGCTTCCTGGCCGCGGTCGAGCACTGGTCCGAGGACTGGGCACCGCCGCGCGACAAGGAGGTGGCCGAGATGCTGGCCGACGGCCTGGACTGCATCGCCACGCTGGCGGAAGACGACACCCACCCGCCCGCGCTGTCGATGTACGCCGAAGACGGCCCGCCCACCGTCAGCCAGCAGCGGCTGGACGACTTCGGCGAAGCCATCTGGGCCGTGTATGACCTGCGCCAGCTCTGGCGCAGCCTGGGCCCGCGCGTGCAGGCCGTGCGCCGCGCCGACGAGCCCGGCCGCAACGATCCCTGCCCCTGCGGCAGCGGCAAGAAATACAAAAAGTGCCACGGCGCCTGAGCCCGCAGGGCGAAGGCCTGACAGCCGCGTGACACCGCAGCGCCCGGCAGGGGCATTGCCACCTTCGTTTGACAGGGCCCGCCCGATGCGGACGATGCAGCCATGGACCTCGAACTTGCCGGCAAACATGTCTTGATCACGGGTGGCAGCAAGGGCATCGGCCTGGCCTGCGCACGGGGATTTCTGCAGGAGGGCGCTCGCGTCAGCCTGGTGGCCCGCCACGAGGCGGGGCTGGTCGACGCGGCGCTGGCGCTCGCCGATGCCCGGGCCGATGCGGCGCGCATGGTCGCCACCTTCGCGGCCGACCTGAGCGACCCGCAGGCCGCCATCGCGGTGCTGGACCGGATCGAGAAATCGCACGGCCCGGTCGACGTGCTGGTCAACTCGGCGGGTGCCGCCCGCCGGACACCGGCCGAGGAACTCGAGGCCGCCCACTGGCAGGCCGCCATGCAGGCCAAGTACTTCACCTACATCCACATGATGGACCCGCTCATCAAGCGCATGGCCGCGCGCGGGCGCGGGGCGATCGTCAACGTGGTGGGCGCGGGCGGCAAGGTGGCCAGCCCGATCCACCTGCCCGGCGGTTCGGCCAATGCGGCCCTGATGCTCGCCAGTGTGGGCCTGGCCAACGCCTATGCCGGCAAGGGCGTGCGGGTGAACGTGGTCAATCCCGGCCTCACCGCCACTGAGCGGCTGCACGAAGGGCTGAAGGCCCAGGCCGCCCAGCAGGGTGTCTCGCCCGAGGAGGCTCTGGCGCAGTCCACGGCGAAGCTGCCGCTCGGCCGCATTGCGGAGGCGCGCGAGGTGGCCGATGCGGTGCTGTTCCTCGCTTCGGCGCGAGCGAGCTACGTCACCGGTGCGGTGCTGGCGATGGATGGCGCGGTCACGCCCATCGTGGTGTAGGCGCCGCACGGCGGGCGGCGGCTTCTTCCTCCTACAGGCCATGCTGGGCAGGTCGGCCTAGATTGGCGCTCCCCCGCACGGAGAGCCTTGCCATGCCCGCATCCAGCCCGCGCGTCCTGTGGAAGGGCGCCATCAGCTTCGGACTCGTCCACATCCCGGTGGCGC
>NZ_CAJYES010000032.1 GCF_913773995.1 uncultured Pseudacidovorax sp. | reverse complement strand
CAGCAGTGCGAGCACGGCCAGCAGGAAGAGGCCCAGGGTGGTGGCGGCGATCATGGGTGCGCGTCCGTCGATCAGGCGGGCGTCGCAGCCGCCGGCAGGTAAGGCGCGACGGCCGCCATCGCGCGGGCCACGTAGTCCTCCTTTTCGCCGACGGGCGCGACGTAGTGCAGCGCATCGCGGGCCGCGGCGATGCCTTCGCTGCGCGCGATGAGCCAGGCGGCCAGGTAGGGCGAGGCCAGGCAGCCGCCGGCCGTCGCCACGTTGCCGTCGGCAAAGAAGGGCTGGTCGAGCACGCGCACGCCGGCCTCCTGCACCCAGGGCTTGGTCGTGAGGTCGGTGCAGGCGGGCACCGTGCCCAGCAGGCCCAGGCGCGCCAGCACCAGCGTGCCGGAGCACTGCGCCCCGATGAGCTGGCGCGCCGGGTCGAGGCGCAGTTGCGCCATCAGTGCCGCATCGGCCACCACCTCGCGCGTGCGCATGCCGCTGCCCACCAGCACGGCGTCGGCCTGGGCGGCCTCTTCCAGCGTGACGGTAGCGTCGAGCGTGACGCCGTTCATCGACGTGACGCGTGCCGTGGGCGCGGCCAGCGTGACGCGCCAGCCGGGCCGCTTGATGCGGTTGAGCACGCCCAGGGCGATCAGCGAGTCGAGCTCGTTGAAGCCGTCGAAGGTGAGGATGGCGATGTGCATGGTTCTGGCCTCGGCGACGGCGTCAGTGGGCGGCGGCCAGTTGCTGCTGAACCTGCGCCGCGGCGCGGTGGGCCAGTGCCTCGCGCACCGTCTCGGCCAGGGCGGCGATGGCGGTGGCGATCTGCTGCTCGGTGGCGGTCACGAAGGACAGGCGCAGCGTGCGCGGATCGGGCTCGCCGGCATAGAAGGGCGAGCCGGGGACGAAGGCCACGTTGCGCTCCACGGCCTGGGCCAGCAGCGCCGTCGCGTCGATGCCCTCGGGCATGCGCAGCCACAGGAACATGCCGCCCTTGGGCACGTTGAACTCGACGTCCAGGCCCTTCATCTCGCGTTGCAGCGCGCCCACCATCGCGTCGCGCTGCGCCTTGTAGAGCGCGCGGATCTTCGGCACATGCCGCTCCAGGAAGCCGCCCTGCATCACCGTGCTCACCATGCGCTGCGTGAAGATGGGCGTGTGCAGGTCCACCGCCTGCTTGGCCTGCAGCAGCTTGGGGTACAGCGCCTTGGGCGCCACCAGGAAGCCCAGCCGCAGGCCCGGCGCCAGCACCTTGGAGAAGGAGCCAAGGTAGATGCAGCCCTCGGGGTTGCGCGCCGTCAGCGGCAGCGGCGGCGCCTCGTCGAACCACAGCTCGCCGTAGGGGTTGTCCTCGACGATCGGCAGGCCCGCGGCCTGGGCGGCGGCCGAGACGGCGGCGCGGCGCGCCTCGCTCATGGTGCGGCCAGTGGGGTTCTGGAAGTTGGGCAGCAGGTAGATGAAGCGCGCACCGGCGGCCTTGGCGCTCAGGTCCTCGGGCAGCACGCCTTCGGCATCGCTGGCCACGCTCACGGCCTCGGGCTCCATGGGGCTGAAGGCCTGCAGCGCGCCGAGGTAGGTGGGCGTCTCCACCAGCACCTTGGCTTGCGGGTCGATCAGCACCTTGGCGATCAGGTCCAGGCCCTGCTGCGAGCCGGTGGTGATCAGCACCTGGTCGGCATCCACGTCCCAGGGCAGCATGTCGGCCACGGCCTGGCGCAAGGGCGCATAGCCCTCGCTCGCGGCGTACTGCAGGGCGCCCTGGCCGTCGGTGGCCAGCACCTCGGCGCAGGCGGCCGCGAATTCCGTGACCGGAAAGGTCTTGGGCGAGGGCAGGCCACCCGCCAGGCTGATCACGTTGGGCCGCTCCGTCACCTTGAGGATCTCGCGGATGGCGGAGGGGTTCATCTTCTCGGCGCGGGCGGCGAGTTTCCAGTGGGTCATGGTGGGCTCCTTGTCGGGTCGTTGTGGGGTCGGGCCTCGGTGGGCCGGGGCAGCGTCTTGCAGAGGGGTCAGTCGGCGACCGCGCGCGCGGCGACGGGCGGCTGGGCGAGCTTCTTGCCGAGCAGCACCGTCGCCACCACGGCGAGGGCGAAGCCCAGCGTCATGGCGTCGATGCGCTCGCCCAGGATGGGCACCGCCGCCAGGATGGAAAAGAAGGGCTGCAGCAACTGCGCCTGGCTGACGCGCAGCGCGCCACCCAGCGCCAGGCCACGGTACCAGGCGAAGAAGCCGGCCCACATCGAGAACACGCCCAGGTACACCAGACCGCCCCAGGCGACCGGCGCCACCGGCGCGGTGGGCCACAGCACGAAGGTGGCGGGCAGCGTCACCGGCAGCGCCAGCACGCAGACCCAGCAGATCACGCGTTCCGCACCCAGCGCGGGCGTGACCTGCGCGCCATAGATGTAGCCGGCCGAGGCGGCCACCACGCCGCCCACCAGCAGCAGGTCGGCCGGGTCCAGGCCGAAGCCGCCCTGCGGCGAGGCGCGCAGCAGCGAGAACACGATCACCAGCGCGCTGCCGGCCACCGCGCACAGCCAGAAGCCCCAGTGCGCCCGCTGGCGCAGTACCAGCGCGGCGATCACGGCCGTCACCAGCGGCAGCAGGGCCGTGACCACCGCCGCATGCCCGGCCGTGACCGTGCGCAGGGCCAGCGCCAGCAGCAGCGGATAGCCCAGGGCATTGCCCAGAGTGGCGAACGCCAGCGGTCGCCAGTGGTGGCGCTGCGGCAGCGGCGAGCGGGTGACCCGCAGGAAGACCGCCGACAGCAGCCCCGCCAGCGCCGCGCGGCCCAGGGTCACGAACCAGGGCGAGAGCTGCGGCGCCTCGGCCGTGCCGGTGGCCAGGCGGGTGGCCGGCAGCGTGATGCCGAACACGGCGACGCCCAGGATGCCGAGCCAGAGGCCCAGGCGCTGGTCGCGGGCGTGGCGTTCGGAGCGGGGCGCCATTTGGTCGGACACGGAATGCGGCGGCTTGCTCACTGGGATGCCCCCACCGGCCGTTCGGGCTGAGCCTGTCGAAGCCGGGGCGCGATCTCCTGCGCGCCGCTCCGTCCTTCGACAAGCTCAGGACGAACGGATGGGGCAAGGGATTCGCACATGCTCGTCCGCATCCTGGTCCTCATGCCTTCACCATCCATCCCGCCGTCAGCACCAGCAGCAGCGCCATCGCCCGGTTGAACATCAAGAGCCGCCGCCCCTGCGCCAGCCAGCCGCGCAGCAGGGCGCCGGCGGCCGCGTAGGCCAGATTGCTCGCGAGCGCGAAGAGGATCATCACGCCCGTCACGATGCCGGTGCGCACCATCGGTTGCGCCTGCCCGCTCACCCAGCCGGCCACGATGGCCAGGGCCAGCAACCAGGCCTTGATGTTGACGAACTGCAGGCCCACGCCCTGCCAGAAGCCCACCTGCAACTGCGCGGCCGAGGCCTGTGCCATCCGGTCCGCGCCCCACAGGCGCCAGGCCATCCACAGCAGATAGGCGATGCCCGCGGCCTTGACGGCCACGCGCACCGCGGGTGCGGCGGTCACCAGCGCACCCAGGCCGGCCGCCGTCAGCAACAGCAGCAGGCTCCAGCCCACCGGCACCGCGCAGACGAAGCGCATCGCCCGCGGCAGGCCGCCATTGGCGGCCAGCGTGGTCGAGAGCGTGGTGTTGGGGCCGGGCGAAAAGCTCATCGCCGAGGCCAGCACCAGCAGCGCGGTGAATTCTTGCCAGGTCATGGAGGGCCACTCTACACTTTGACGCCAGTACAGAAGCAATACAGTTTCGCGAACAATCAGGCCCATCTGTATTGGTGGGCGCACCAGCACACATGCTCACCCGCACCCACAGCCAGACCCTCACCGAGCAGCTGGCCGCGCTGTTTGCCGAGCGCATCCGCAACCGCCTGCTGGCGCCCGGCGCGCGGTTGCCGTCGGTACGCGAGTGCGCACGCCAGCACAGCGTGAGCCCGCACACCGTGGTCGCCGCCTATGACCAGCTGCTGGCCCAGGGTCTGGTGGAGGCCCGCCGTCAGCGCGGCTTCTTCGTGCGGCAGGCCGAGGCGGCCGACCGCGCCGAGCCCGGGGCTCGCGCGGTGCTCGTCGCGCCCGTCGCCACCGTGTTGGCCGCCGCGCCGACTGCCCCGGCCGACGCCAGCACGCTGATCCGCGGCATGTTCCACCGCCAGAGCGACAAGCCCCAGCCCGGCATGGGCGTGCTGCCGCCCGACTGGCTGGAAAGCAGCTTCATGCCTGCCGCCGTGCGCCGCGTCACCGCGCCGGCCGCGCTGCGCGAGTTCTCGCTGCAGTACGGCGACCCGGCCGGCGACGCCACGCTGCGCACCAGCCTGGCCCAGAAGCTGGCCGGCCTTCAGCTGCCCGTGACGCCGGCGCAGATCGTCAGCACCGTGGGCGCCACCCATGCGCTGGACATCGTCAGCCGCACCCTGCTGCGCGCCGGCGATCCGGTGATGGTCGAGGAGCCCGGCTGGGCGGTCGAGTTCGCGCGGCTCGAAGCTCTGGGGATGCGCGTGCTGCCGGTGCCGCGCCGCGCCGACGGGCCCGATCTGGCCGTGATGCAGCGCTACTGCGAGGCCCATGCGCCCAAGCTCTTCGTCAGCGTCAGCGTGCTGCACAACCCCACCGGCCACTGCCTGTCGCCCGGCAGCGCGCACCGCGTGCTGCAACTGGCGGCGCAGCACGACTTCCACATCGTCGAGGACGACACCTACGGCCACCTCGCGCCCGAGCACGCGACCCGGCTGGCCGTGCTCGACGGCCTGCAGCGCGTGATCTATGTGAGCGGCTTCGCCAAGGTGCTGGCGCCCAACTGGCGCATCGGCTTCCTGGCGGCCGCGCCGCCGCTGGTGGAGCGGCTGCTGGAGACCAAGCTGCTGGCCACGCTGACCACGCCGGCCCTGTTCGAGCGGGCGCTGGCCTGGTGCATAGACCAGGGCCAGCTGCGCCGCCACGTCGAGCGCATCCGTCTGCGCCTGGACGGCGCCCGCGGCCGCGCCGTCAAGCTGGCGTTGGCCCACGGCTGCACGCTGGCCTCGGAGCCGGCGGGCCTGTTCGGCTGGCTGGACACGGGCGTGGACACCGACACGCTCACCCAGCGCATGCTGGACCAGGGTTACCTGCTGGCGCCCGGCTCGCTCTTCCATGCGCGGCGCCAGCCCACCACGCTGATGCGCATCAACTTCGCCACCGCGCAGGACGCCAGCTTCTGGAAGGCCTTCGGCCGCACGCGCGACGCGATGCGCTGATCAGTCCTCGGCGCTGGCGCTCCAGAAGGCTTGGTGCACGCCCGGGAGGGCCGAGAGGCCCTGCGTGACCCGGTCCAGCGCATCCGCCTCCACCGCCGTCGCATAGAGCACCGCCTCGATCTCCGCATCGCCCTGGCCGAAGGGATGCTGGTCGATCTCGCGCACCGGGTAGCTGGCGGCGGCCAGACGCTCGACCAGTTCCTCGCGCATCTGCGCCTGCACTGGGCGCGCGCAGATCACGTAGACCGAATACGCGGCCTCGGTGATCTCCTCCACCACCGGCTGACGGTTGATGCGGTTGACCACCGGCCGCAGCAGCGTGTTGCTGGCCAGCACGAACAGCGCCGCGACGATGGCCTCGCCCAGCAGGTCGGCACCCGCGCAGGCCCCCACCGCCGCCGAGCCCCACAGCGTGGCAGCCGTGTTGAGCCCGCTGATGTTGGCGCCTTCCTTCATGATCGCGCCAGCGCCCAGGAAGCCGATGCCCGAAACCACATAGGCGACCACATGCACCGCGCCGTCGCTGCCATGCAGCCGGTTGGCCATGTCCACGAACACCGCCGCGCCGACGGCCACCAGCGTGTTGGTGCGCAGTCCGGCCGTGCGCTGGCGGATCTGCCGCTCCAGCCCGATCATGCCGCCCAGCAGAAAGGCCGAGCCGATGCTCACGAGCGTGTCGAGCAGCGAAGGAAGGTTGAAGTTCTGGATGGCTTGCATGGGATGACGCGGCGCGTGGGCGCGCATCATCCACCATCCCTGTGACGGCGACGCTCAGCCGCCGAGCGCCACCTGCCGGATCGCCCGGCCCACCGATTCCAGCACCGGCCCGGCCTGCTTCTGTTCGTCCAGGTCGGCCGTGCAGGCCACGATCACCAGCGCCTTCTGCAGGTCGTCCGGGTCGAGCACGCCGGCATGGCAGGCCCGGCGGTGCTGGGTGCCGGTCTTGTGGATGAAGGCATGGTCGCGCGGCAGCCCAGCCTGCAGCCGGTAGCCGGTGTAGATGTCGTGCTTCATCGCCTTGTAGAGCAGCGCGCGCGGCGGTCCTTCAGGAAGCACCTGGCCGCGCACCAGCCGCTCCAGCATGGCGCCGTAGGCGATCAGCGTGGTGGTGTTCAGGTCGCGGCGGTAGTAGCGGTCGTAGGCCTCGTCCATGCTGGGGGTGGCGAGGTCGGTGCGCTTGACGTCGGCGGCGCGGCGGATGGCCTCCACACGCGCCGGCCCGTTGCGGGCCGAGGCGATGCGCACCAGCGTGCGGTTGTCCAGGTCGCGCGCCTTGGGATGGACCTCGGCGTACACATCGCGCCGCACCTGCGCGAAGGTGGTGAGCGTGACATTGGGCGTGCCCATGGCCTGGCGCGTGCCGTCGTTGAGCGTCTGCACGGTCACCGCGCGGATCAGCATGTTGGCGGCGGTGTTGTCGCTTTCCAGCAGCATGCGTTCGATCAGCGTGCGCAGGCTGTAGCGGGTGCCGGTCTCGTTCCAGACGATGTTGCCCACGTCGATGCGGTCGCCATCTTCCACCGCCAGTTCGTCGTCCAGCGTGCGGCGACCGTCCTGCACCTGACGCAGCACGGCCAGAGCGACCGGCACCTTGGCCATGGAAGCCAGGTACCAGCGCTGGTCGGCGCCATGGTTCATCTCGCTGCCGTCCGACAGGCGCTTGACGTACACGCCCAGCCGCCCGGGCGTCTGCTGGTCGATCCGCGCGATGCGCTCGGCCAGGCGCTGCGACCAGGCGCCGTCTTCGGCGGCCTCAGCGCGCCAGGCCGGCAGCAGCAGCGCCGTGGCGATCGTCAGGCATGAAAGCAGGGCAGGTGGGCGCATCGGGGGTTCCTTGCGTGAGCAATCCGGATCGGCACAGGGCGGCGGCGGTCTGGGCCAGCAGGTGTTCGGCGCGGCCGAGGCTGGGCGCGTCGCGCACGCAGGCCACCAGCACCACCGGGTGCCCGGCGTCGGAGCCAGGCATGCGCACCAGGCCGGCGTCGCAGATGCGGCGGCGCTGGGTGCCGGTCTTGTGGGCGAAGCGCGCCTGCGGCGGCAGTCCGGCACGCAAGCGCTGCGGGCCGGTGGCCACGTCTTCCATCAGCTTGAGCAGCGTCTGCGTGGCCTCGGCACTCAGCGCGCGACCTTCGGCCAGGGCGACGAGGATCTGGGCATAGGCATCCAGCCGGCCGCTGTTGAGGCCTTCGGCGTAGTAGGCGTCATAGGCCGCGTCGAGTGAACCGGCCTTGAGCTGGCCGGGTGGCAGGGCCAGCAGTTCGGCGAGCTGGCGGCGCCGCGCCGCGTCGCTGCCGGCGCGGTGAAGGGTCAGCAGGTCGTTGCCCGACAGGTGGCTGGCGGCGGGCGTGAGCTGCCCATAGACCTGGCGCCGCACCTCGGCCAGCGGGGTGATGCGCGCGATGCCGCGCGGCGCCAGCGTCTGCGCCACGCCGTTCACGGCCTGCAGCCCGACCAGGTCGATCAGCATGTCGGTGGCCGTGTTGTCGCTGTAGATGATCATCTGGCCCAGCAGCCAGCGGACGCTGAGCGATGCGCCCAGCGGCTGGCGCAGCGTGGCGCCGGCACCGTCCACCCGGTCGCCCGCCCGCAGGGTGACGGTGGTGTCCAGCGAGATATCCCCACGCTCGACCGCCTGCAGCACGGCGATGGCGACGGGCACCTTGACCATGGAGGCGAGGTACCAGCGCTCCTCCGCCCGGTGGCCGAAAGACTGGCCGCTGGCCAGGTCCAGCACGTACACACCCACGCCGGCCTGCGGCGCACCATCGATCTGCTGCATGGCGCTGGCCATGCGGGCCCGCCAATCCGCGCTCGTCGTGGACGCGGGCGGCAGGACCGGCTGCACCGGCACCACATGGGTGGGGATACCAGGTACCGTGACCGGCGGGGGCGCGAGCGGCTGCACCTGCGCCGTCGCGGCAGCGCACAGCGAGAAAAGGAAGGCCGGGGCGCCGGGCGGGCGCACGAGGCGGCACAGGCGTTGGAGCACGGAAGGTCGCATCGGGTCGTCGGGTGGCGCGAGGAACGGGTGTGGGCCCTGGCGGTGGCTCACAGCATCGAGTCGGGCGCGAAGGGGCCGATCAGCCACAGCAGGGCGCGCAGGCTGGCGCTGGTGTCGGGCTCGGTGTGGGCATCCTGCAGGCCGCTGCCGGCCGGCGCTCGCCAGACGAGCGCGCCACCCGCGGAGGAATCGCGCTCCACCTTCCAGGCGCCTTCCTGGAGGCTCTTCTCGACGATGGACGTGGCCTCGGCGGAAAGCTCGGGGCTGCGTATCACCAGCGCGATCTCGGTGTTCTGCTTCTGCGATCGCAGGTCGAGGTTCATCGAGCCGATGGCCAGCAGTCGGCCGTCGCGCACGATGAACTTGGAATGCAGCATGGCCTTGGATTCACCCATGCCGCCCGTCACGCCGCTGCCCGTGCCCAATGCCTGGCGCAGACCGGCCTGGTCGGCACGCATCTCGTACAGCTCCACGCCCATGTCCAGCAGGTCGGTGCGGTGGCGCGCATAGCCGACATGGGCCACCGGCGCGTCGTTGGACGCGAGCGAGTTGGTCAGCACGCGGATGCGCACGCCCCGCTGGCGGGCCTGGGCGAAGGCGTTGCGGAGCTCGTCGCCCGGCACGAAGTAGGGCGAGACGATGACCAGGTCCTGCTTCGCCTGGGCGATGAGGGGCAGCACGCCCTCGACCACCGTCTCGCCGGCCGGCATCTCGCCGCGCGGCGCATCGGGCTTGGCGGGCGAGGGTCCTTCCTTGGCCTGCTCGTCGGCGGGGATCTTGCCGGGCCGGTCGACCAGCAGGAGCGAGGGCGCCCAGACGAACTTCACGGCCTTCAGGTCCATGGGCTGCTCGTCCCAGCCCGGGCGCTGGGCAGCCTTGCTGTCGCCGAAGGCGGCGGCGCTTTGCGCATCCGGGCGCGGCTCTCCGTCGGGCGGGGAGGGCGTGCCTTGCGCGCCCCCGCCGGCGCCCGAGCGCCCGCTTTCGGCGGCCTTCTCGCGGATGCGGTCCATCTCCTTGCGGTCAACCAGCGACTCGACGGGATAGGCGCGCTCGTCGTTCCAGTACTGGTCGAAACTCTTGGACATCTGCTGCACGATCGGGCCGGCGGCCAGGACGTCCAGGTCGACGAAATTGCCGGCCTCACCGAGGCCGAAATACGCATCGCCCAGGTTGCGGCCGCCCGTGATGCCCAGGGTGTTGTCGGCGATGAAGAGCTTGTTGTGCATGCGCTGCTGGATGCGGCCGACGTCGCCCAGCGACACCAGGATGCGGCCGAGGGAGGAGGCGCGCGCGCCAGCGAGCGGGTTGAACAGGCGGATCTGCACGTTAGGTGTATCCGCCAGCCCGAGCACCAGCGCATTGCGCCCGGCGCTGTGGAAGTCGTCGATCAGGATGCGCACCCGCACCCCGCGCCTGGCAGCGTCCTGCACGGCACGCATCAGGCGGCCGGTGCTGGCGTCGGCATGGATGGCGTAGTACTGAAGGTCCAGACTGCGCTGCGCCTGCTCGGCGAGGGCAAGTCGGCTGGAATAAGCGGCCTGCGGCCCGTCGATGAGCAGGAAGCCAGAAGGCGTGCGTGGCGCTGCAACGGAGGGGGCGCTGGCGTCTTTGCCCTCCTGCCGGGCGAACGGCGCCAGCGCGCCGTCGGCGGCCGGCGGCAGGGCATGCGACACCGGCCGCTGGACGTTCTCCGGCAGGCTGGCACAGCCGCCGACCGTGGCGCCGAGCAGCGCAGCCCCGGCCAGCAATGCGGCGCCGAGCCCGCGTCTGAGGTACCGGGCGCGGCGGGTCAGGGGAGTCGGCATTGAGCAGGGATCACAGGCATGGAGCCCGCGGTATAGCCGCGCGCGCCGGCCCGACGTGTCGGACAAGCGGGCGCTGTGGGCGCCGGAGGGCGCCGTGTCCTCGCTGGGTCAGGGCTTCAGCGGGCTTCCAGCACTTCCCAGCGCTCCAGCGCTTCGAGCAGTTCTTCCTCGATCTGCGCGAAGCGTTGGGCCAGCTGCGCGGCGCGGCCAGGGTCGCTGCCGTAGATGGCACCGCCGCCGCGTTCGAGTTCGGCCTGCAGCGTCTTCTGCTCGGTCTCCAGGGCGGCGATGCGCTCGGGCAGCGCGTCGAGCTCTCGCTGCTCCTTGTAACTGAGCTTGCGGCGGCCTGCGGCGGCGGTGGCCGTCGCGGCAGGCACTGCCGTGGTGGCGGGCGCGGCCGGTGCAATGGCTGCAGCGGTGGGCGACGCCGCTGCGGCCGCGGCGGCGATCTCGCGGGCGCGCCGGGACTGGATCAGCCAGTCCTGGACGCCGCCCTCGTACTCGCGCCAGAGCCCATCGCCCTCGGCCGCGATGGTGCTCGTCACCACGTTGTCGAGGAAGGCGCGGTCATGGCTCACCAGGAAGACGGTGCCTTCGTAGTCCTGCAGCAGCTCTTCGAGCAGTTCGAGGGTGTCGATGTCCAGGTCGTTGGTCGGCTCGTCCAGCACCAGCACATTGGCTGGCCGTGCGAACAGGCGGGCCAGCAGCAGCCGGTTGCGCTCTCCGCCGCTGAGCGAGCGCACAGGCGACTGCGAGCGGGCCGGGGAGAACAGGAAGTCCGACAGGTAGCTCTTGACGTGCTTGCGCTGTTTGCCGATCTCGATCCATTCGCTGCCGGGGCTGATGAAGTCCTCCAGCGTGGCGTCCAGGTCCAGCGCATCGCGCATCTGGTCGAAATAGGCGACCTCCAGATTGGCGCCTTGGCGCACGCGGCCGGCGTCGGGCGCGATCTCGCCCAGAATCAGCTTGAGCAGCGTGGTCTTGCCGGCGCCGTTGGGGCCGATGAGCCCGACCTTGTCGCCGCGCAGGATGGTGGCGGAGAAGTCGCGCACCACGGTGCGCTCGCCGTAACGCTTGGTCACGTCGGTGAGCTCTGCCACGATCTTGCCGCTGGGCAGGCCGCTGGCCACGTCCATCTTGACGCGCCCCAGCGCCTCGCGCCGGCTGGCACGGCGGCTGCGCAGCGTCTCCAGTCGGCCGATGCGGCTCTGGCTGCGCGTTCGGCGGGCTTCGACGCCTTTGCGGATCCACACCTCTTCCTGCGCAAGAAGCTTGTCGGCCTTGGCGTTGATCACGGCTTCCTGGGCGAGCTGCTCTTCCTTCTGTACCTGGTAGCGCGCGAAGTTGCCCGGGTAGCTGCGCAACTGGCCGCGGTCCAGCTCGACGATGCGCGTGGCCACGGCGTCGAGGAAGGCGCGGTCGTGGGTGATGGTGACCACGCTGCCCTTGAAGGCGAGCAGCAGCTGTTCGAGCCACTCGATGGCTTCGAGGTCCAGGTGGTTGGTCGGCTCGTCGAGCAGCAGCACGTCGGGTGCAGCCACCAGCGCCTGGGCCAGGGCGACGCGCTTGCGCATGCCGCCGGAGAGCGCGCCGATGCGCGCATCTGGCGCCAGGTTCAGGCGGTGCAGGGTCTCGTCGACGCGCTGCTCCCAGTTCCAGCCCGATTGGGCCTCGATCTGGGACTGCAGCGTGTCCAGGTCCTCGCCCTCGCCGCCCGCCAGGTAGCGTGCGCGCAGCGAGACGATCTCCGCGAGGCCATGGCTGACGGAATCGAACACGTTGTGGTCGGCGTCGAGCACTGGCTCCTGGGCCACATAGGCCACGCGCAGCCCCTGCTGCACCTGCATCGTGCCGTCGTCCGTCTTCTCCAGGCCGCCGAGGATCTTGAGCAGGGACGACTTGCCCGCGCCATTGCGGCCGATCAGGCCGACGCGTTCCTGGGCTTGCAGCGAGAAGTCGGCGTGGTCGAGAAGCGCCACATGGCCGAAGGCCAGCTGTGCGTGCAATAAGGTGATGAGTGCCATTGGGCGGGATTATCGAAGCGGGGCAGGAGGCGCGTCCCGGCAGAGGCGCTCACCAGGTTCACCGGCGGCCTTTGGCAGTAGGCGAGGACGGCGTTGATGCTTCGTCCGCGGTTCTGCTCTCCCTTCTTGCTTATCAAGTGAGCGGGGCAGCTCGGCCAAACAAGTCAGCATGGTGACGTGGCGTCAGCGCCCACATGGAGCGTCGCACGCGGTGGTCCACGGCAGCGGGGGCTCGATGGACCCATAGCGTGCAAGAGACGGCCGCCTGGGCCGCCGTATCTGCAACCGGCGCACGCAGACACCCAACCCCGTGGAACAGTGGATGGGAAAAGGACGGTGTCCAGCCACTATTTACTGTCACTTGTACTGGGACGGGGCCATGACGCTGCGCGCTCCAGCCCCCGCGAGCTGAGAGCCACAACCGTCGAGTCCTTGCGCTCTGTGACAGCGTGCCTTGCAGTCAACCAAACGACGATGGCTGCGTCAGCACGCTTATGTAAGACCGTGCTTGCGTGCCAGTCGGATTACGTCCTATACTGGCAGGCTCGCTGACAGCTTCTTTGCTTTACGGAGTCGGATGTTTCGGCGAGGAGTCCGAATGTGTGACGAATCTTCTTGAGAA